>NZ_JAGWDG010000011.1:0-117832 GCF_020658095.1 Clostridioides sp. ZZV14-6009 | reverse complement strand
ACACAGAAGTTAAGCTCTCTAGCGCTGATGGTACTTGGTGGGAAACTGCCTGGGAGAGTAGGACGTAGCCACGTAATTTTTTTTATTTTTTGTTAAAAAAAACAAAAAAATTATGTATTTCTTTTTTCATTTTGGGAAAACTAAACACAGGAATTATGGATTAACATAAAAATTTAATTCTTAAGGAGTGATATAAATGAAAAAAGTTGCTTTAGTTTTAGCTATAATCGGTGCACTTAACTGGGGAGCAATTGGTATCCTAGGAACAGATTTAATAGGTAGCATTTTCGGTGGAACATATGAAATGATAAGTAGAATAATATACTTTGTTGTGGGTCTAGCTGGATTGTATTTAATACCAAGTTTAATGTCTGATGACAGGGAATAATTTAATTTTTACTTTTTTATATTAGACACCTCATTCTAAATATTTAGAATGAGGTGTTTTATTTTATAAAAAGATTAATTTGTATCTTTTTTAATGGTAAAATAGATAGGAATCAAAGTTTTCAAATAAGTAGTAATAATAGGGAAAAAGGAGTAATCTATGTTTATAATTAATGAACTAAGTGAGATTGTAAATAAAGAAGTAATATCTTTTCATATGCCTGGACATAAAAAAGGAAAAATATATGAGAAATTAGGATATGTAAATGTATTAGAAAATTTGTATAAAATGGATACGACTGAAATAATAGGGACAGATAATCTACATTCCCCAGAAGGAATTATAAAAGCCTCTCAAGAAAATACTGCAAAGGTATTTAAAAGTGATTATACATATTATTTAGTAAATGGAAGCAGTTGTGGAATACAATCTGCAATAATGTCAGTATGTAATCCTAAGAGTAAAATAATTGTAAATAGAGACTGTCACCAATCTGTTATAAATGGATGTATTTTGGGTGATGTAGATATAAAATATATTCCTTGCGAAATAAGCAAAGATACCAATATTTTAAAAGGTGTGAATGTAATAAATGTAATTGATATAATAGATAAAAACTTAGATGCAAAAGCAATATTGCTTACATATCCTACATACTATGGAATGACATATGATTTAGAATATATCTGTAATTATGCACATAGCAAAAATATGGTAGTAATAGTAGATGAAGCACATGGTGCACATTTAGGACTTAGTGAGAAACTTCCTAAAACAGCTCTTGAGCAAGGTGCAGATGTAGTTATACAAAGTACTCATAAAACACTTCCATCTTTTACTCAATCATCAATGATACATGTAAAGGAAGATAGAGTTGACTTAAATAAAATTTCAAACATGTTAAGAATTACTGAGTCTTCAAGTCCTTCCTATTTATTATTATCTTCACTGGAATTAGCAGTAGATATATATGAAAATAAAGGGAAAAAATTAATGGAAGAGCTTTTAAATAATATCTACATTTTCAAAAATAATGTTAATGAAAATTTTGAAATATATAGTACAAATGATAAAACAAAAATATTTATATCTGCTAAAAATATAGGATTAACAGGATATGAATTAGAAAATATCTTAAGAAAAAAATATAATATACAGGTAGAGTTATCTAATTATTATGGTGTTCTATTAATCTGTACAATAGGAAATAGTACTCAAGATTTCATTAGTTTAGAAACGGCATTAAATGATATTGTAGTAAAAGAATTTAAATCTACAAAACTAGATAATATAAAATATCCTGTTGATATTCCACAGAAAATATTAACACCTAGAGAAGCATTTTATAAAACTAAAAAAAGTGTTAAAATATATGACAGCATAGGTAAAATATGTGGTGAATCTATAGTACCATATCCACCAGGGATAAATATAATATCTCCTGGCGAAATAATAAGTAAAGAAATAATAGATTATTTAAAGTTTTGTAGTTCTAAAGGTATGGTTATAAGTGGACTTAAAGATATAACTTTAAATTTTATAGAAATAATAGATTTAGAACATATATAAAAAGTAGGATTACTATAAAGAATCTATAGAATATTTATATATAAATTCATTTAAGTAATATACTAAAATAGGTAAAATGTTTAGATGGAGGATATTAAAATGAGAGGTAAGTTAATAATTATAGAGAGTGGTTCAGATGCGAGTGGAAAGGCAACTCAAACAAAAAAATTATATGAAAGACTAAAAAAAGAAGGCTATATGATTAAGAAGGTAGAATATCCAAATTATGAGTCTCAATCATCTGCTTTGGTAAAAATGTATTTGAGAGGGGATTTCGGTAAAAATGCTTCAGATGTAGACCCATATATAGCATCAACTTTTTTTACAGCAGATAGATATGCATCATTTAAAACCGATTGGGAGGAATTTTATAATAAAGGTGGAATAATTATCGCTGATAGATATACAACCTCTAATATGGTGCACCAAGCTTCTAAAATGGACATTGGTGATAGAGAGAAATATCTTAACTGGTTGGCTGATTATGAATTTAATTTATTTAAAATACCTCAACCTGATTGTGTTGTATTTTTAGATGTTCCTATTGAGTTTAGTGAAAAACTTATGGAGAATAGAAAAAACAAAATTACAGGAGAAAAAGAGAAAGATATTCATGAAAGTGATATAGAGTATTTAGAGAAATCTTATAATAATGCTCTATATATAGCTGATAAGTATGATTGGAAGAAAATAAATTGTGTTTCAGATAATAAATTAAGAAGTATTGAAAGTATACATAATGAAGTTTATGAAATAGTTCTTGATTCAATAAAATCTATGGAGAGATAAATATGTATTTTGAAAATATTATAGGACAAGATTTTGCAAAAAAGTATTTAATAAATTCTATAAATAAAAATAAACTTAATAATGCGTATATGTTTGAAGGAATAGATGGAATAGGAAAAAAGAAATTTGCTGATGAGCTATCAAAATTGTTACTTGACTATGTAAATCTAGAAAATAGTCCAGACTATGTACTTATAAATCCAGATGGAAATAGTATAAAAATAGCTCAAATTAGAAACTTACAATCAGATATAGTAGTACGACCTCATAAGGACTATAAAATATATATAATAAATAATGCTGAAAAGATGACTGTAGAAGCTCAAAATGCCCTTTTAAAGACATTAGAGGAGCCTCCAAGTTATGCTATAATAATTTTAGTCACAAATAATAAAGAATCACTATTAGAAACGATAAAATCTAGATGTGACATAATAAAGTTTTCGCCTATACCAATAGCAGATTTAAAAACCTATTTAATAAATAAAGGCATAGAAGAAGAAAGGGCTCAAATATTGGCTACTTTTTCAAGAGGGAGTATTGAAAATGCTTTAGATTTATCTCAGTCGGCTGAGTTTTCAGTAATGAGGGACGATATACAACAATATATCCAAATAATGCTAGATAAAAATATAGTAGAGATTCTAAATATACCAAATAACATGGAGAAATATAGAAATCAGATTATAAGTTTATTGGATATTATGATAAACTATTTTAGAGACATTATCTTATTAAAAGAGAATGTAAATAGAGATATGTTAATAAATATAGATAAACTAGTTTTTATCCAAAATATGAGTGGAAAAATTAGTTATTCTCAATTATCCAAAATTATTGATATAATAGAAGGTACAAAGACTAAAATTAAAAGTAATTGTAATTTCAATATAAGCATACAAGTTATGTCTTTAAATATATACGAGGTGATTAAATGATAAAAATAGTAGGAATTAGGTTTAAAAGTGCGGGGAAAATATATTATTTTGACCCTGTTGATTTTAATATAGAGCAAGATATGGATGTAGTTGTAGAAACTGCAAGAGGTTTAGAGTATGGTAAAGTAGTGGTTGGGCCAAAAGAAATGGACGAGAGCGAATTAGTTTCTCCTTTAAAGCCAATTATAAGAATAGCTACAGAAGAAGATAAGAAAATATATTTAGAAAATAAGGAAAAAGCAAAAGAGACTTTTGAATTATGCCAACAAAAGATAAAAGAACATGAGTTAACAATGTTTTTAATAGATTGCGAATATACATTTGATAGAAATAAATTGATTTTTTACTTTACAGCAGAAGGTAGAATAGATTTTAGAGAATTAGTAAAAGATTTAGCGGCTATATTTAAGACTAGAATAGAACTTAGACAAATCGGTGTTAGAGATGAGGCAAAGTCTATAGGAGGTCTAGGACCTTGTGGTAGAAAGCTTTGCTGTTCTTCTTGGTTAGGTGATTTTCAACCAGTTTCAATAAAAATGGCAAAAGACCAAAGCTTATCTTTAAATCCAACAAAGATATCTGGTATATGTGGAAGACTATTCTGTTGCTTAAAATATGAACATGATGTATATAGTGAAGCAATAGAAAAAATGCCTGTTGTAGGTGCATTAGTGCAATCAGATGATGGAAAAGGAAAAGTTGTAGAGGTGAATCCTCTGTTAGAACAAATCAAAGTGGAGTTCCAAGATAAAACAGTAAAAATATATACGAGAGAAGATATAAAAATACTTAAAGAGCCTAAAAAATGTGAGGGCTGTGGTGGTAAATGCAAGGGTAATGATGGATTAGATGAAGCTACACTAAAGGAGTTAAAGAAATTAGAAGATTAAATTTAAGGTAGGACTTCTCCTACCTTTTTTAAAGCAATTAATGCTTAGAGCTACTAATATTTGAGGAGAGTTATATATGGATATACAATTAAAAGATTCAGAGAGAATCGACGATTTACAATTAAAAGGTCTTAAAATTATACAAGATACTAATGGGTTTTGTTTTGGTATAGACGCTGTTTTATTAGCTAATTTTGCAAAAGTAAAAAAAGATGCTAAAGTTGTTGATTTAGGCACTGGTACAGGAATTATACCAGTTCTAATTGCAGGCAAAAGTGAAGCTAAAAAAATTATTGGTGTAGAAATACAAGATGATGTATATGAAATGGCAACTCGTTCTATAAAATTAAACAATTTGGAAGAAAGAGTTGAGATTATAAATGGAGATATAAAGTCAATAGACAAGGTTTTGGAAGTTAATGGCTATCATGTAGTTACATCAAATCCTCCATATATGCATATTGATGGTATAAAAAATCCAAATGATAAAAAAGCAATATCAAGACATGAAGTAAAGTGTAATCTAGAGGATGTAATAAAGACTGCATCCAGATTAGTTATGCCTAGAGGTAAATTTTTCATGATACATAGACCAACAAGATTGGTTGATATAATAACTTTAGGGAGAAAATACAGATTAGAACCAAAAGTTATTCAGTTTGTTCATCCAAGACCTAAAAAAGCGCCTAATTTAGTTTTGGTTCAATTTGTAAAAGATGGCAGACCAGAGCTTAAGATATTAGACCCACTATATGTCTATGGAGAAGATGGTAATTATACAGAAGAATTAAAATCAATATATAATAATGAAGATATAGGAGAGTTATAGATGAGTGGAAAATTGTACATATGTCCAACACCAATAGGAAATCTAGAGGATATAACGTATAGGACTTTAAGAATATTAAAAGAAGTAGATTTAATTGCAGCAGAAGATACAAGACACAGTATAAAGCTTTTAAATCATTTTGAAATCTCAAAACCTTTGACTAGTTATCATGAGCACAATAAAGATTCAAAAGGCGATTATTTAATCAATAAATTAATTGATGGAGAAAACATAGCTTTGATAAGTGATGCAGGTATGCCTGGTATATCTGACCCAGGAGAAGAAATAATAAGACAGGCTATACAAAATAATATAGGAATAGAAGTGTTACCAGGAGCAACAGCATTTGTAACAGCTTTGGTTGGTTCTGGTATGGATACACATAAATTTGTTTTTGAAGGTTTTTTGGATAGGGATAAAAAAGTTAGAAGAGAGCAACTAGAAGAAATAAAAGAGGAGAGCAGAACTATAATTTTTTATGAATCACCACATAGATTGAAGGATACACTAAAAGATATGCTTAAAGTTCTTGGAAATAGAAAAATTTCTGTAAATAGAGAGCTCACAAAAAAATATCAAGAGATAATAAGAGAAGATATAGAAACTGTCATAAAAATATTTGAGGAAAAGGAAGTAAGAGGAGAGTTTGTATTAATAGTAGAAGGTTTTTATGGTGAAAAATCAGAAAAAAGAGATTATGATGGTCTTACAGATAGAGAATATGTTTTAAAGTTAATTGAAAGTGGTATGAACAAAAAAGATGCAATAAAAATAGTTTGTAAAGATAGAAAATTAAAAAAGGATGTTGTTTATAAACAAGTTCTGGATTTATAAAACCTGAATCTGAGGTGATTTTATGGAAATAGGAAAAATTATAATAGAGAGTTTAAAAAGGAAAGATACACATAAAACGTTTATAGAGTTGGATAAAAAGAATGAACTAGAAAAAGTAATCCCTAAAGTAAAAGCAATGAAATCTGTAGGAGAATGTAAATATCATGTTGTTAACTGCTTTGAACATTCTATAAATGCATTAAAAGAATTAGAAGTAGTGCTAAATGACAAAGAATTTTTTCCAAATCATTTGAGAGAGCATGTGTCAAATTATTTGAATTTATATATTGAGGATGAAATAAATAAGTCACAAGTACTAAAGTTAGGAATATTTTTACATGATATAGGAAAGCCAGATAGTTTAACTTTAGATGAAACAGGTAGAGTTCATTTTACAAATCATGAAAAAATAGGTGCACAAATAGTAAATAATATGGGTACAAATTTAGAATTATCAACACAGACATATAAACTTATAAGTAAATATGTAAGATATCATATGATACTTTTATCTTTATATAAGAAAAATGATTTGAGTAAAAAAGAGTTAGCTAATGTATTTAATTTAGTAGACGAAGACACTATAGGTATAATATTACTTGGATATGCAGATATAGTATCTACTATAAAACTATTAGACAAGAACGAAGAAGTAGGAGTATTAAAGACCTATATGGAATATATTCTAACAAATTACTTATATAAGAGTAATTATACAAATGCATAAAGTTATTTAATATAATTTAAGGTTTAGACAGTTAATTTAAATTTAAAATATACAAACTTCAAAAACCTAAAAGAAGTTGTCTTTAATAAAAGACAACTTTTTTTACATCAAAACTTAAAATTTTATTAGAAATATCTAGTGGTGTATTAGCGAATAAGCCATTGATGTTCAATTTATCTTACAATATTGATTTTGCTTGTATCGGTGTTGATAATATAACAGAGGTCTTGGTAGAACCTATTTTCTTTATAGTATCAATCACGTTTTCTAATTCATACATATCTTTTACAATAACTTTTAAAAGTAAGCAATCATCACCTGTTATGTGGTGACATTCTACAATTCTAGGGTCATTTCCAGCAGACTCAATGAATTCTGTATATCCATTACTTGGAAGAGATATGTGAATAAACGCTTTTATAACTCTACCTAATGAATCTGGATTAACAATTGCTTTATATCCTTCTATAACACCAGATTCTTCTAATCTCTTGACTCTTTCTGAAACTGCAGGAGAAGTTAAACCAACTATTTTTCCTAAGTCCTTCATAGAAATTCTCCCATCATCCTGTAAAATTTCTATGATTCTGTAATCTGTAACATCCATAAATAAACAGTCCCCCTTAAATAAAAATAATTAATGCCTATAAAACTTTTTTAGAATCTATCATTTTTGTTTTTAAATACCAAAGATCTCTAGATAAATCAACCTTGTAAATGTGTGGATTCGAAAGTCTTTTGTATTGTTCCCAGATAGTACTTAATTCATATTGTACATGATTTCTTATTTCAAGAACAGCTTTTTTATTATATTTACATACACCTTTCATGTACAATGGCTTAAGAAGTTCTTTAACTTTGTAATTTGTAAAGACCTTTGTTTTCCAAGTATAAGTAGGATGGAAGATTTCTAAAGGTTTAGATTCATCTATAATTTCATCATGTAACATAATTAAATCTGCTTCTGCTTTATTGTCTTCGTTATATATTCTTATAACTTTCTTGTAACCAGGATTATTTATTTTTTCTGGATTCTCAGAAATTTTTATCTTAGGTTCAAGAGTACCTTCTTTACAAGATGCAGCTAATTTGTAAACGCCTCCAAGAGAAGGTGAATCGAAAGAAGTAATAAGCTTTGTACCTACTCCCCATGAATTTATAGTAGCTCCTTCTGCCTTAAGTGATGCTATAGTATATTCATCAAGGTCATTAGATGCAGTTATACTAATATCTGAAAAACCAGCACTATCTAGTTGTTTCTTTGCTTCTTTAGATAGATAAGCTAAGTCTCCAGAATCTAGTCTTATACCCATAGGTTTGTATCCTTTTTCAGAAATATTTTTGAAGACTTTTATTGCATTAGGTACACCACTATTTAATACATCATAAGTATCCACAAGTAGTAGGCATTTATCTGGATAAACATCAGCATATGCTTGGAATGCTTCAAGCTCAGTATCAAATTTTTGTACCCAACTATGAGCGTGAGTACCAATTATAGGAACATCAAACATCTTTCCAGCTAATACGTTTGCAGTTCCAGAACAGCCACCAATTACAGCAGCTCTAGCACCGTATATGCCCGCATCTGGACCTTGTGCACGACGTAATCCAAATTCAAGTACAGTGTCTCCTTGAGCTGCAAAGCAAACTCTAGATGCTTTCGTAGCAATAAGAGATTGAAAATTAACTATTGTCAACAATGCTGTTTCAATAAGTTGAGCTTGATACAGGGGTGCTTTAACAGTAATCAATGGCTCATTAGGAAACATTATAGTCCCTTCTTCAACAGCATAAATATCTCCTGTAAACTTAAACTCTTTCAAAAACTTTAAAAACTTATCAGAAAATAAATTTAAGCTTTTTAAGTACTCCAAATCTTCATCTGAAAAATGAAGGTTATCTATGTATTCAACAACCTGATCAATACCACAAACTATAGTATACCCTCCATCACAAGCGTTTTTTCTAAAAAACATATCGAATACAACAATGTCTTCGTGAATATTTTTTTCAAAATAGCCATTTAACATAGTAAGCTGATATAAATCAGTAAGAAGTGTTAGATTTCTCATTATTTCTCTCCTTAATTATTATTAAATATTAAAAATTATAAAAACTCCCACACTTATACTAAAACATAATATAGTACAACTTTCAAGTATAAAGTATTACCTAACTATCATAAAATTATTTAAAGAGGAGGTTGATTATAATAGGAAAAATATGGTTTTACATGGTATCAATAGGAATAATAGGAAGTTTGATTTCTAAAAATATGGGAGAATTAAATAAAGTTATATTGAGTGAAACATCAAAAGGTATAGAATTTGCAATAAGTCTAGCTGGCATTATGGCACTCTGGATGGGTATAATGAATATTGCAAAAGAGTCGGGCTTGATTGAAAAAATAGGTCAGAAATTAAATCCTATAATGAGAAGATTGTTTCCTTCTATTCCAAAAGGTCACAAAGCAATGTCTTATATAGTTATGAATATTGCCTTGAACATGTTGGGTGCTGGGAATGGTGCAACAGCATTTGGTTTAAAAGCAATGAGTGAGCTTCAGACCCTAAACAACAAAAAAGATACAGCTACTAATGATATGATTATGTTTATGGTAATAAACATATCATCTATACAGATAATTCCATTTACTATAATTAAATTAAGAATGGATATGGGAGCTCAAAACCCAAGTGAAATAATTTTTACAACTTTATTTGCAACCATAATATCTACAGCAATAGCAATAATAACATGTAAACTTTTTCAAAGAAGATATAGATAAAGGGGATGTAGATGTATGGAAGTATTTTCAAACTTACTTATACCAGTAATAATTTTGTACATAGTAGTTTATGGTAAATATAAAAAAATAGATGTATATGATAGTTTTGTAAAAGGAGCAATTGATGGTTTAAAGGCTGCATGGGATATTTTACCTTATATAATAGGTATATTTTTAGCAATAGGAATATTTAAAACTGGCAAAGGTCTTGATATGTTAGAATGGCTATTTACACCAATAGCAAATATGATGAGTATACCAAAAGAATTAATAGGTTTAATAAGTGTAAAACCTTTATCTGGAAGTGGTGCTTTGGGAATGTATAGCGAACTTGCAAATAGAGTTGGAATAGGCAGTTTAGTAGAAAAAATGGGAGCTACAATTGTAGGTTCTTCTGAGACTATTTTTTATACAATGGCAATCTATTATGGGAGTTTAAAGATAAAAAATACTAGACATACATTATCATGCGCTATGATTAGTCATGTTGCAGGAGTTATAGCAGCAGTTTTTATTTGCTATGTAATATTTGTATAATTTGTTGACAATGTGGGAAAAATTTTATAATATAGTGATTATATAGAAATAAATTGTAATATGAATTATAAGCTATGAAAAGAAGAGTAGATAAGGATTTTTTCTATCAGAGAGCTAGGTTAGGTGAAAGCTAGTGTAAAAAGATTTATTGAAGATGGTCTTGGAGCTTTTTATCTGAGCATATATGCTAGGGTAAAACGGTTGGGCACGTTATAGTCTGTTAAGATATCTATAAAGTTAATTTCTACATTTCATGTGAAACATAATCGTTATAGATGAATTAGGGTGGTACCGTGAATAATCTCGCCCCTATGATAAATCATAGGAGGCGATTTTTTATTATTTTAAATGAAATATTTATATGACTACGAACGATAAAAAATTAGGAGGTAAATAATATGAGCAAACCGAGTTTTTATGTAACAACACCAATATACTATCCAAGTGGAGGATTACACATAGGTCATACTTACTCAACAGTAGCTGCAGATACAATAGCTAGATTTAAACGTTTCTGTGGATATGATGTAAAGTTTTTGACAGGAACAGATGAACATGGTGAAAAGATACAAAAGAAAGCGATAGAACAAGGAATGTCAGAAATAGAATACCTTGACGGAATGATAAAAGATATAAAGGCATTATGGAATACTATGGATATATCTTATGACGATTTTATAAGAACAACAGAAAAAAGACATACAGATATAATACAAAAAATATTTACTAAATTATATGAACAAGGTGATATATACAAAGGGGAATATGAAGGTAGATACTGTACTCCTTGTGAGAGTTTTTGGACAGAATCACAGTTATTAGAAGGAAACAAATGTCCTGATTGTGGAAGAGAAACATACTTAGTAAAAGAAGAATCTTATTTCTTTAGACTATCTAAATATGAAGATAGATTAAAAGAGTTATTTAAAGACGATAGTTTCTGTTTCCCAGCTGCTAGAAAAAATGAAATGGTGGCAAATTTCTTAGATAAAGGGCTAGAAGATTTAAGTGTAACAAGAACAACTTTTGACTGGGGAATAAAAGTTCCTTTTGATGAAAAGCATGTAATTTATGTATGGGTGGATGCTCTATGTAACTATATAACAGCATTAGGATATATGACAGATAATGATGAAGAATTTAAAAAATATTGGCCTGCAAATGTTCAAATAGTAGGTAAAGAAATAGTGAGATTCCATACAATAATATGGCCAGCACTTTTAATGGCTTTAGGTTTAGAAGTTCCAAAACAAGTATTTGGTCATGGATGGATATTGTTTGCTGATGATAAAATGAGTAAATCAAAAGGTAATGTTGTTTATCCAGAGCCTATAATAGAAAGATATGGAATAGATACTCTTAAATACTTCTTATTAAGAGAGTTTGCATTTGGTCAAGATGGAAGTTATACTCATAGAAATTTTGTAACAAGAATAAATTATGACTTAGCAAATGATTTAGGAAACTTAGTAAGTAGAACTGTAGCAATGGTTGAAAAATACAACGGTGGTATAATACCAACAGTAAAAACTTCAACTGATTTTGATGCTGATTTAAAAGAGCAAGCTGTATCAACTAGAGAAAATTTTGAGGCTGAAATGGATAAAATGCAATTCCATGAAGCATTAGAGAGTGTATGGAAACTAGTTAGAAGAACTAATAAATATATAGATGAGACTATGCCTTGGGTTCTTGCTAAAGATGAAACTAAAAAAGATGAATTAGATACAGTTTTATATAATTTATGTGAATCTATAAGAATAATTGCAACACTAATAAATCCTATAATGAATGAAACTGCTAATAAAATATATGCACATATAGGAATAAAAGGTCAAGATGATATAACTACATGGGAAAGCACAAAGACATTTGGTCTTATTGGAGAAAATGTAAAAGTGTTTAAAGGTGAATCTTTATTCCCAAGATTAGATGTAGAAAAAGAAATAGAAGAATTAACTAAAATGTTTTCTGGGAAACCTCCAGTAGAAGAAAAAACTTTAGAGCATAAAGAAGAAATTACTATTGATGATTTGGATAAAATAGAGCTTAGAGTAGGAAAAATAATAAGCTGTGAAAAGCATCCAAAAGCAAATAAATTATTAGTATCACAAGTTAAAATTGGACCAGAAACAAGACAAATAGTATCTGGAATAGCTGAATACTATAAACCAGAAGATTTAGTTGGTAAAGAGGTTACAGTGGTATGTAACTTAAAACCAGTTAAGTTAAGAGGTGTAGAATCTCAAGGTATGATATTAGCAGCAGGAGATGATGGTGACCCTTATGTTCTACCATTTACACAAGGTGCTAAGGATGGATGCGAGGTTCGCTAATAGGCAATTAAATAGTAAGGAGATAAAAAATGTTATTTGACTCACATGCACATTTAAATGATGAAAGTTTTGATGAAGATAGAGATGAACTTATTAGTTCATTAAAAGAAAAAGGTGTAGAGTTGGTTGTAAATCCAGGAGCAGATATAGAAACGTCTATAACAGCAATTGAACTATCAAAAAAATATGACTTTATATATTCAGCAGTTGGAGTACATCCACATGATGTATCAAAACTAGATGATACAGCAATAGACACTCTAAGAAGACTTGCAACTGAAAATGAAAAGGTTGTGGCTATAGGAGAGATTGGGTTAGATTATTATTATGATTATTCTCCAAGAGAAGAGCAAAAAGAGTGGTTTAAGAAACAAATTGAGCTAGCTAATGAGTTAAAGCTTCCAATAATAATACATGATAGAGATGCACATGGGGATACTTTTGAGATAATAAAAAACACTAAGAGTCCTGAAATAGGTTGTGTGCTTCATTGTTATAGTGGTAATGTGGAATTAGCTAGAGAGTATGTTAAAATGGGATGTTATATATCAATTCCAGGAACAGTTACTTTTAAAAACAATAAAAAAACTAGAGAAGTTGTAAGAGAGATACCTCTAGAAAGACTGTTTATAGAAACGGATTCACCATATATGTCACCAGAACCACATAGAGGAAAGAGAAATAATCCTTCTCAAGTAGCTTTTGTTGCAGATAAGATATCTCAAGAAAAAGGAATATCTTATGAGGAAGTGTGTAAAGTTACTAAAGAGAATGCGAAGAAGTTTTTTAATATAAAATAGGTAAATTAAAAATAAAATTTACAATTATTACAATTATATAAAAATAATAGTTATAAATATAGAGAAAGTATACCATTCAATTTGAGTGGTATGCTTTTTTTATTTGTAATATTATAATTTTTTAGTAGTCTTACAATATATTTCTTAACATTGTTAAAAAAGAATTTACAAGATATTCATTAGAATTAACTCAAACGTAATATCTATTTAACTTAGATTGTATATTATATTCTTAGAAATAAGTAAATAGAGGAAAGATTAAGGAGGCAAAATCTTGCATACAGTTGATAGTACTAAGATATTGATAAATATGAACTATGAGAAATTGGAGCAAATATATTTAATGATAAAAAATACATCAAGCATTTCTATAATTAAAGGCCCTAGCTTAGCTACAGTGATGGTAAGAGCTAACGAAAGTGTAAAAAATACTACATTTAATTTAGGAGAAATATTAGTTACAGAGTGTAGTGTTAAGGTAGATGAAAGCTTAGGTTATGGTATAGTTGCAGAAAATAATGAAAAAAAAGCTATTTGTCTGGCAACTATAGATGCAGTTTTACATAGCAATAATAATAAATTTGATGAATTAAAGAATTACATAAATAAAAGTATCTATGAAGAAAGCTTAAGATATGAGCAAGAACTTATTAATGAATTTAGTTTAATTAATAAAACAAAAGTCCAATTCAATACTATGGATTAAGTAGGAGGAGAATCATGGTAAGTTACATGCAAGAAATATATAGAAAGTTGCTAGATAGTGCTTCATTTCCTGGGAAATTAAATAACATCAATAATATAACTATAGAAAATAATACAAAATTATCAAATGGAGCAATTGGTATAGCAATTACTTTATTAGACCAAGAAGTTACCTTCTATATAGAAAACTGTACTAAAGAAGATATAAAAAATATAAGAGCACTGACAATGTCAAGCCAAGTAAATTACAATAAATCAGACTACATGTTTTTAGATATTAATTCAGAATTAGATATACTACAAATTAAAATAGGTTCTTTTGAATATCCTGATGAAAGTACAACTATAATACATCAAGTAAACGAACTATCAACAGATTATAAAGATAAATTCATAAGACTTTATTTAAGTGGTTCTGGTATAAAATCTAAAAAGAATTTATATATAGATGGAATTAAACAAGAATTCTTAGAAAAATTACTTATGATAAATAAAGACTATCCTACAGGGGCAGATTTGATTTTAATAGATACCAAAGGAGAAGTTGCATTTATACCAAGGTCATCAAAATTAAGTTGGGAGGTATTATAATAATGGCTTATGTGGCAGTTAAAGGTGGAGAAGAAGCTATATTACAGGCTAGAAATATACTTGAATTTTATAGAATAAAAGGAGAAAGCCTACCAATAGATGTAAAACAAATTAAAGAGCAAATGTCTTATGCTGTGGATAAAGTGATTTCTGAGGGAAGTCTATACAACAAGGAATTATCTGCATTAGCTATAAAACAGGCTCAAGGTGATATATTAGAAGCATCCTTCTATATAAGAGCATTAAGGTCAACAATGCCTAGAGTAACTTATTCAGAACCTATAAATACAGAACAAATGAGAATAGGTAGAAGAATCTCAGCTACATTTAAAGATATACCAGGAGGGCAGTATCTTGGAGCAACTAGAGATTATGAAAATAGAATACTAAATATAGAGTTGATTAAAGAAGATGAAGAAAAAAATAGAGATTTTAAAGCTAACTATATAAATGACTTAGAACGAGTGAATGAAATACCTAAATTCACAAAGGTATCTAATATATTTAGAAACGAGAATTTGTTGGAAGAGGATACTTATGAAGATAAATTAGAAGAAGAAGTAATAGATGATATTACAAGAAATAGTCTAAGATTTCCAGTTTCTAGGTCAGCAAAATTGCAGGCACTTACTAGAGGTGAAAGTGGAGCAGTATCAGGGTTTGCTTATTCTATTGTAAGAGGTTTTGGTGATGAGCATCCATATATAAGTGAGCTTAGAACAGGAGATGTATATATAAAAATAAAACATCCTATTTATGAAGATGAGCAAATAACAATAGGAGAAATGTTGGTTACTGAGTGTGAAATAGTATCAAAAGCATCACAAAATAAGTCTGAAAATTCTAAAAATAAATCGGGAGATATAAATAAAATGTCTTTAGGATATGGTCTTTGTATGGGAAATAATGAAAATAAGGCTATATCTATGGCTATACTAGATAAATCTTTGGAACCAAATAGTGAAAAATTAGCCCAAGATGAAGAATTTGTATTACTTCATATAGATGGTATAGATTCATTAGGGTTTATATCTCACTTTAAGCTTCCTCACTATGTAGATTTTAAAGCAGATGTAGAAAGAATAAAATAGGATATGGAGGGAAATTAAGTGATATATAACTATGGTTTTTTAGATGAAAATACAAAAAAAGAAATCCGAAGAAAAATACTAAAAGCAGTATCAATACCTGGTTATCAAGTACCTTTTGGTTCAAGAGAATTACCTATTGCCAAAGGATGGGGGACTGGAGGACTACAATTAACACTATCATTGCTTGGTGAAAGTGATGTAGTAAAAGTGATTGACCAGGGTAGTGACGATTCTACAAATGCTTGTAATATAAGAAATTTTATTTCAAGTGTAAGTAATGTAGAAACTACAAAAGATACATTAAAAGCTACATTGATTCAAACAAGACATAGAATACCAGAAGAAAAATTAAAGTCTAATCAAATAATGATATTCCAAGTGCCAATACCAGAGACACTTAGAATAGTAGAACCTAGTGAAGTAGAGACAAGGAGGATGCATTCAGAAGAAGATTATAGCAGGATGTGGGTATATCTGTATGAAGATATAGTTAAATTTGATGATATATCAATAGCAGCAGAGTATCCATGTAAAGTAAATGATAGATATTTAATGAATCCATCACCAATACCAAGATTTGATATAAAGAAATTAAATATGTCAGATAACTTATTTTTATTTGGTGCAGGTAGAGAAAAGAGAATATACGCCATACCTCCATACACAAAGGTAGAACCCTTAGAATTTGATGACTATAAATTTGAAGAGGAAAAATTTGAAGGAAAACATTGTAGTTTATGTAAAAGTTCAAACACATTTTTAGATGAAGTATATGACAGTGATACTAATGAAAAGTACTATAGTTGTTCTGATACAAGTTATTGTGAAAAAGTTAGGTTAAGAAATGATGGCGTAGATGTGGCAATTGGAGGTGCTTGGAATGAGTAGTGCAAAACTAGGAGAAGACAAAAAAATAGAAAATATAGATAAACGAGTATTAATAGGAAAACATATCAATCTTATTTATGGAGAGGGATGTGAAAAGTGTTTTGAGAGTACAGGATATGAAAGTAATAATATATGTAAATATTGTGGTTCTATAGTTGCATGTAATAATGTAAATCTTGAACTTTATGAAGGAGAAGTTCTTGGTATTGTTGGAGAATCTGGCTCAGGAAAAAGTACATTGTTAAAGATTTTGTTTTTTCAAGAAAATGCAAATAGTGGAGAAGTGTACATATCAAATTATAACGAGTTCGAAAATATATTAGAACTCTCAGACCAAAAAAAGAGGTACATAAAGAATCATTTTATGGGTATTGTATATCAAAATCCCCATCTTGGTTTAAATTTGAATTTTAGTAGTGGTGGAAATATAGCAGAGAAATTATTAATGGCAAATATATATAATGTTGAGAAAATAAGAGATAGAGCTAAAGAACTTCTAGTAAAGACTAATATACCTGTAGAGAGAATAGACCATAAACCAAAATATTTTAGTGGAGGAATGCAACAAAGAGTTCAGATAGCAAAAGCACTTTCTAATAATCCTCCAATACTTTTATTAGATGAAGTTACAACAGGACTGGATGTTTCTGTACAAGCTGAGGTATTAGATTTAATAAGGGAAATACAAAGAGAACTTAAAATTTCTATGATAGTAGTATCTCATGACTTTGATGTTATAAAAATGCTTGCTGATAGGACAATTGTGATGAAAAATGGAAGTGTAATTGAATCTGGTTTAACAGACCAGATAATGGAAGACCCACAGCATCCATATACTCAGCAACTTATAAATTCACTACTATAAATAATATTTGTAATAAGTAAAATGGGGGTTTTAAATAAAATGGAAGAAATTATACTTGAAGTAAATAATTTTAGCAAAGATTTTGAATTACATGCATTAAACAAAACTATAAAAGCGTGTAGTGAAATAAATTTTACAATTTCTAAAGGTGAATTTTTAGGAATAATAGGAAAATCTGGAGCGGGAAAGTCTACTATATTAAAAAGTATTTATAAAACCTATATCCCAGCGACTGGAGAAATAATATTCAACTCAGAAATATATGGAAAGATAGATTTATCTACAATTGGCGATAGAGAAATGATAAATCTTAGAAAAAAGGAAATAGGATATGTATCACAGTTTTTAAAAACACTTCCACGAATAACTGCTATTGAGCTAGTAGTACATTCTCTAATTGAGAGTGGATTTGAAAAAGATTGTGCATATGATATGGCGAAAGATATACTGACTCAGTTTGAAATAAAGGAAAACTTGTGGGATTCCTATCCGAATAATTTTTCTGGTGGAGAAAAGTTAAGGTTAAATCTAGCACAAGCTATGGTAAAAAAACCTAGACTTTTATTGCTTGATGAACCAACTGCATCACTTGATAATCAATCTAAAATATACGTAAAAGAAAAAATGTTGGAACTTAAAAATCAAGGAACTACAATGATAGGGATATTTCATGATATAGAATTTATGGAGACAGTTATAGATAAAACCTTTACTATGACAAAAGGCACTATAAGTGAAAGCGGGGTAGCTTAGATGGTAAAATTAATTCATAATGCAAATATTGTATTGGAAGATAAAATATTAGAAAATGGCCATTTAATTATAGAAGGAGATACAATAAAGAAAGTCTCAAATGATAAGATTGACTACTTACTAGATTTCAACGAGATAGATGAAATAATAGATGCAAAAAATTTATATGTTATACCTGGTATCATAGATATTCATAGTGATGCTATTGAAAAGGAAATAGAGCCAAGACCAAGTACATTATTACCATTTAATATGGCATTTTATGAGCTAGATAAAAAACTACCTGCAAATGGAATAACAACAGTTTATCATTCTATATCTCTAGGTGATGGAGTAGGAGTTAGAAGTATTGATAATTCTTTAAAAATGATTGAAAATATCGATTCGTACAAAAATATAAATAGTAAGAGTATAAATCATAAAGTTCATCTAAGGTATGAAGTGTTGTACCATGAAGGCTTAGATAAGGTATCAGAGTTATTAGACAAAGATAAAATAGACTATTTATCTATAATGGACCATTCTCCAGGACAAGGTCAATATACAAATCCGAAGTTCTATAGAGAATATGCTACTAAAGTATGGGGAGTAACAGAAAATTATGTAGATACATGGTTAGATGAATTAGTAGATTTACATGATAATTTAGATTGGAATAAAATAGCTAGTGTCATAGGAAGGGCAAAAACTAAAAATATAAATGTTGCATCACATGATGATGATACATTAGAAAAAATGGATTTTATAAAAAATATAGGAGTTAATGTATCTGAATTTCCTATAACTCTTGAAGTTGCAAAATATTCAAAGAAACTGGGTGTTTTAACTTGTCTAGGTGCCCCAAATATTGTAAGAGGGAAATCTCATAATAACAACTTAAAGGCAATGGATGCTATATTGGAAGATTGTTGTGATATTGTTTGTTCAGACTATCTTCCATCAGCAATGATAAAGTCCATGTGCATAGTTGCACAAGGAACTAACAGTCTAAATAAAGCAGTTAACCTATTTACTTCAAATCCAGCTAAAGCAGTTGGTATATATGATGAAAGAGGTAGCATAAAAGAAAATAAAAAAGCAGATTTAGTTTTATTGGATATTGATAGTGAGTATCCAAGAGTTGTAAATACTATTGTAAATGGAAAAACAGTTTATAAAAGGGAGGTATAAAGATTGTTAACAGATTTACATTGTCATACAAGCATATCAGATAACAACTTCACTACAGAAGAAATAATTAAGATAGCATTAGAAAAGAATATAAGTGTTTTAGCAATAACAAATCATGATACATTGTCTGGGCTAGATGAAGCTATCGTATTGGGAGAAAATTATGGAATAACTATAATACCAGGTATAGAAATATCAGCATACGATTATAAAAACAGAAAAAGAGTTCATATCTTGGGCTATAATATAGATTTAAATAGTCAAGAAATAAAAAATTTATGTAATCCAATGGTTTGCGATAGGCATAAAGCATCTGTTAAGATGGTAAATAAAATTATAGATTTAGGATATAAAATATCTCTAGAAGATGTAAAGAAATATTCATCAAAGACTGGAATATTTAAACAACATATAATGAAAGCACTTATAGATAAAGGGTACACAGATAAAATATATTCAAGTTTATATAAAGAGTTGTTTCATAGAGGAAATGGTAAGGTGTATGTATCTTTAAAATATGTAGATTATAAAGATGCAATAAGAGCTATAAAAAGCTCTGGTGGAATTTGTGTACTAGCTCATCCTGGCCAAATGGACAATTTTAATGCTATTGAAAATATGGTGAATGTTGGATTAGATGGGATAGAAGTGTATCATCCATCTCACAATAAAGATTTAGAAAAAGAGTCACTTTCTTATGCTAAGAAATATAACTTAGTTGTTACAGGAGGCTCAGATTATCATGGGCTTTACTCTCAGCATGAGTGTGACCTAGGAAGTAAAAGCTTAAATAGAGAAGATTTATTTAAGTTTAGGTTAGCCTTAGGAGGGGTTTTATAAATGTCTTTTTTACAAGTTAAAGATGTAAGTAAAAGTTATGGACAAGCTAAAGTGCTAAAAGATATATCTATTGATATTAAAAAAGGAGAGTTTATTTGTTTATTGGGACCAAGTGGTTGTGGGAAAAGTACATTGCTTAGAATAATTGCAGGTCTTGAAGACAAACATGATGGAAAAATAATAATGAATGATAAGGATATGACGAACTTACCACCTGAAAGTAGAAATTTTGGTATAGTTTTTCAGTCATATGCACTATTTCCAAACATGACTGTTTACAAAAACATAGCTTTTGGCTTAGAAAATAAAAATATAAATAAATCTAATATTGATAAGAAAATTAAAGAAGTTTTAGAAGTTGTCGAACTAAATGGATATGAGAAAAAGTATCCATCGCAATTATCAGGAGGACAGCAACAGAGAGTCGCGCTAGCTCGTGCAATTGCTTTAGAGCCAGATTTTTTACTTCTTGATGAACCATTATCTGCATTGGATGCAAAAGTAAGGTTGAAACTTAGGGAACAGATTAGAAGTTTACATAGAAAGCTTGGAATTACCACTATAATGGTAACTCATGACCAAGAAGAGGCACTTTGCCTAGCAGATAAAATGGTTGTTATGAATAGTGGAGAAATAATACAGGTTGGGACTCCAAAAGAAGTATATAAAAATCCAGAGACACCTTTTGTAGCTGACTTTATAGGAACAATAAACTTTATAGATGATGGTATTAATAAGATAGCTATCAGACCAGAAGATATAAAGGTAGAATTTAATAGAGATTCTAAAGACAATGACATTAAAGTTGGAGAGATTTTAGATATTGAATTTAGAGGATTTAACTATAGAATTACAGTTGAATATTGTTCTAAGAAAATAAAATTAGACATAGTTTCAAAAGTTGCAGAACAAATGAAACTGTGTATAGGGTCTAAAATAAATTTCAAAATTCCCAAAGAGGGAATTGTAGAATATAAATCAGAGGGATGTGCTTAAATAGCTAGGGGTGAATAAATGATAACAACAAAAAACAAAAGAAGGATAAGTGATAGCACAATACAAAAATGTTTTCTGATTTTTTCGCTAATTGTACTAATAGTATTTATTTTGTTTCCTTTAGTATCATTATTAAAAAATGCATTTTTAGATACAAGTGGAAACTTCATAGGTATTTCAAATTTTAGTAAATATGCTGAAAATCCAAGTCTTATAGCATCATTTAAAAATTCAATTTTTGTATCCACAGTTTCATCTTTAATGTCGCTGTGTTTAGCATTTATCTATTCATATGCAATAACGAGAACAAATATAAAATTTAAGAATTTTTTCAAAACTATGGGAATGTTTCCTCTTTTTGCACCAACTATGTTATATGGTATTTCACTTATATACCTTTTTGGAAATAAAGGAATATTTACAACAATGGGATTTGAGATACCGTTATATGGACCATTAGGAATAATTGTCTCTCAAATACTGTTTACATTCCCACAAGCTTTTTTAATACTATCTGTTGCGCTTTCTATGGCAGATTATAGACTTTATGAAGCAGCAGATAGCTTAGGGGCTAGTGATTTTAAAAAGTTTTTTAAAATTACAATTCCAGGCATAAAGTACTCACTAGTAAGTTCTTTCTTTGTATCCTTTATACTTGCATTTACAGACTTTGGAGCAGCAAAGGTAGTTGGAGGAAACTATAATGTATTAGCTACGGATATATATAAGCAAGTAGTAGGGCAGTTTAATATACCAATGGGGGCAACTGTTTCTATGGTAATGTTAATTCCTGTACTAATAGCTTTTACATTAGACAAGGTGGCAAGTAAAAAACAAGGAATGACTATAACAGCAAAATCTATGCCTTATAAAATTAAAGAAAATAAATTTAGAGATAGAGTATTTTTAATAGCGTGTAGTTTTATAACTTTACTAATCTTCATTTTGATATTCGTTTCAGTTATAGGTTCAGTTATAAAATTATGGCCATATAACCTAAGTTTTACGATGGAACATTATACATTTAAAGGTATTTTAGGAAGCGGATTAAAAACTTATTTAAGCAGTTTAAAAATATCAACACTAACAGCTATATTTGGAACTATATTTGTGTTTTTTAGTGCATACATGATAGAAAAAGTGGATAAATTTCCACGATTAAGACAAACAGCTTACTTCTTATCTATGATACCAATGGCATTACCAGGTATAGTACTAGGAATATCATATATAACTTTTTTTAACTCAGCAAGTAATCCACTAAATTTCCTATATGGTGGTACAGTCATACTTGTCATAGTAAACATAGTACATTTTTATTCTGTTTGTTTTATAACTTCAAACTCATCACTAAAAATGTTGGATAGAGAGTATGAATTAGTCGCAAAATCTATAAATATTCCATTTTATAAAGTGTTTTTTAACATCACAGTACCAATGTCTATAACATCAATACTTGAGATAGTGGTATATTATTTTGTAAATTCAATGGTTACTGTTTCAGCATTAATATTTTTGTATACCCCTCAGACTCAGACTGCATCAATTTCCATATTGAAGTTAGATGAGATAGGATATATAGGGCCATCAGCAGCTATGGCAGTATTAGTGCTTTTAACAAATATAATAGTAAGACTTTGCTATGAATTCGTAACAAAAAAATTAAAAAACAATACACAAAAATGGCAACAAAAAGATGTTGCATAGGGGAGGTAAAGATGAAATTTAAGAAGCTAGTTTCTTTAGGAGTATTATCAACACTTTTATTGAGTGTAATAACAGGATGTAGCACTGCCTCATCAGGTGGAGATTCAAAGTCTGATAGTAAAACAAAAGGAGAATTAACAGTTTATACAGCAATCGAAGAAGACAGTATAGACCCATATTTAGCTACATTTAAAGAAAAATATCCAGATATTAAATTAAATGTTGTTAGAGCATCGACAGGAGATATAACAGCGAGATTATTAGCAGAAAAAGATAATCCACAAGCAGATGTTGTATGGGGGATTGCTGCCACAAGTTTGTTAGTTGCAGATGACCAAGGAATGCTAGAACCATACGCTCCAGAAGGGTCTGATAAGATAGACACTGCATTTAAAGATGATAAAGAAGTGCCTTCATGGGTTGGTATAGATGCTTGGATGACAGGTATAACTGTAAATACTAAAGAATTAAAAGATAAAAATATACCAGTTCCTAGTTCTTATGAAGATTTGATAAAGCCAGAATATAAGGGGCTTATATCTATGCCAAATCCATCTTCTTCTGGAACAGGATATTTAACAGTGTCAGCGCTTATACAAATTATGGGAGAAGAAAAGGCATGGCAATATATGGATAAGTTACATGAAAATATTGGTGTATATACTCAATCTGGTTCAGCTCCAGCTACATCATCAGCTTCAGGAGAATACCCTATAGGGATATCTTTTGGATACAGAGGCATAAAATTAAAAGAAGAAGGTTATCCAGTAGAAGTAGTGTTTCCAAAAGAAGGTTCTGGATGGGATATAGAAGCAAATGCTCTTGTAAAAAAAGAGAATATAAAAGAAGCTTCTAAGGTATTTTTAGATTGGGCGATAAGTAAAGATGCAATGAATGAGTATTCTAAGAACTATGCAGTTACTACAGTTGATACAGGAAATCCAATTCCAGAAGGATTCCCTAAAAAGCCATTAGAGCAAATGATAGATAATGATTTAAAATCAGCAGCAAAAAATAGAGAAACTATATTAAATAAATGGATATCAAAATATGATGGAAAGACAGAAAAGGAAAGTTAAATTCATTAATAAAATCCAACAAAAGAGAACCTAGAATATAAATTTTATATCTAGGTTTTTTTAATATATATTTTATATTTGTCATGAGACCCACATATTTTTTCTATAAATCATTGATATTAAAAAAGAAAATTGTATGGATGATATAATATTAATATAGGTAATGCTACAAGGGACTTATTGTTGCTTATAAGTGATTCAATAGAATATAATAGTGAATATATTTATCTAGTAGAAATAAATTTTTTTTAAACTATAGATTTCTAAATAAAAATAAATAGGTTAGTGCCTTGATTAAATCAAATAAAAACCTTAAAATAAAGAGATGTAAACAAAAACTAAAAACAAATAAAAGGTGAATTTATATGATAAAAGAGATAATAGTAGTAGAGGGAAGAGACGATGTTACAGCAGTTAAGAGAGCGATAGATGCAGAACTTATAACCACAGGTGGATTTGGATTTCCAAAAGGAGTAATGGAGCGTATAAAATCAGCTAATGAAAGACGTGGAGTTATAATATTTACAGACCCAGATTTTGCAGGTGAAAAAATAAGAAAAAAAATAGCATCAGAAGTCCCAGGATGTAAACATGCGTTTTTACCAAGAGAAGAAGCTAAAAAGGATGGAGATATAGGAATAGAAAATGCTACTCCAAAAAGTATAATAGCAGCTTTAAATAAAGTTAGAACTGAAAGTACAGAAAAAAGAGATGAATTTAAACAAGTTGATTTGATTAGAAATGGTCTTATAGGAAATGAAGATGCATCATCTAGGAGAGATGCACTTGGTAAAATACTTGGAATTGGCTATGGAAATGCAAAGCAATTTTTAAATAGATTAAATAATTATGGTGTTGAAAGAGAAGAATTTGTAAGTGCATTAAAACAAATTTAAATGTAAGCATGTATGATATGAAAAAAATATAAAAAATAAATATAAAATTACAGAGTAATTTAAAATAAATTGTCTTTAATAACTATTTTGCTTTGAATACATGTAAATAAGTATAATTAATAGGATAAAATCTTAAAATAAGTTAAAAAGGAGTAAACGATGGATAGACTATCTTCACATAGCGCAACAAAAGAAGTAGTACAAAAACATAATTTTAAATTTTCAAAGTCTTTAGGTCAGAATTTTTTAATAGATAGTAATATAATAGATAAAATATTGGATGGAGCTAGAGTGGCAGACGGAGATAATATAATAGAAGTAGGACCTGGTATAGGTACACTAACTCGTGAAATGGGTAAGGTAGCAGAAAAAGTAGTAGCTATAGAAATTGATAAAAACTTAATTCCTATATTGAAAGATACCTTATCAGATTTAGAGAACATAGAAGTTATAAATCAAGACATATTAAAAGTAGATATACAAGAGCTAATAAAAGATAAATTAAATGGTGGACCAGTTAAGCTTGTAGCAAATCTTCCATATTATATAACTACACCAATAGTTATGAAGTTTTTAGAAGAGGATATACCTGTAACAGATATAGTGGTTATGGTTCAAAAAGAAGTTGCAGATAGAATGAATGCTGTTCCAAGTACGAAGGATTATGGAGCATTGTCTATAGCTGTTCAGTACTATTGTGAAACAGAAATTGTAGCAAAGGCTCCAAGACATATGTTTATACCACAGCCTAATGTAGATTCAACAGTTATAGGTTTACATGTTAGAGCTGAAAAGAAATATGATGTTCATAATGAAGAAATATTTTTCAAGACAATAAAAGCATCTTTTGGACAAAGAAGGAAGACTCTACTTAATTCATTGGGAGGCCTTGGTTTTCTTAATAAGGACGAAATAAGAGAAATATTAAAAGAAGCTAATATAGATGAAAAAAGACGCGGTGAAACTCTTAGTATAGAAGAGTTTGCAGTTCTTTCAAATATAGTAAATACAAAAGTATCTTCTAAATAGGAGGTACTTTTTTTTATTTTATTAACATATATTGTTTAGAGAAACTGTGTTAAGGGGGGATTGCAGTGGGTTCTAAAAGAAAGTTTAAAAGAGACTATATAATACTAGAAGCTAAAGACATAAACTTTAGATACAAAGAACGAGTACTGCCAAAAGCTTTTGCAAAAGTCGAAGTAAATGATGAAAAATCAATCATTGCATTATATGTAGAAAATCTAAAATATGTTAAAGATGGGTATAAAGCAGTAGCAATAAAAGGTGACCATGGATTAATAGACTTAGGAAATATAATTTTAAATGAACAAGGAAGAGGTGAATTTGTTTTAGATTTAGAGGATTATGATGAAGAGATAAAAGGAATTGCCTTATTGTATGAAAGAAATATTCCTTTAGTTGGCTTTAAGGGAAATAAGATTGAAAATTATGAGGACATATTATTCCAAGATGTAGAAGATGAAGAATTAGCTGAAAGTGAAGAAGAGTATTTAGAAGACGATATAGATGATGCAAGTGAAGAATATAGAGAAGATGATGATGACAATGAAGAAAATAGTGATAGTGACGAAGAATATATCATAGAAGAATATGATGAAGATGAAGATGAATATGACGATTATTGGGAAGATGATGAAAGTGAAGAGGTAGAATTAAAGGCAAGAGCAGATATAGAAGATTCTAGTGATGGTGAAATTGAAGAATTTAATAACTATAAAGAAATAGAAAATTATAACAAGGCTAAAGAAAATGAATGCTATGACGATATAGAAGATGATGAGGAATATGATGAGGATGAAGAAGACTTTGAAATAAGACATGAAGAAAAGATAGTTGCTTCTCCAAAAACTACTAAGTCAAAGAAAGCTCAAAAAGAACAAAATAATATTGAAAAAGTAAAAAGAGCTAATGGGATAAGTCAAGTAGATAGTGGAAATAAGCAAGCTGGAACATTACTTATGCCTAGACAAATAAAAAAAGGGCTAAAACTATTCAGAGAAGTTAAGCCTTTTGTAGCAGATTATATAGACAATACAAGATGGTGGAAAATAGAGGTAAATCCTACAACATTGTGTGGATATTCAATGCCTTATTTAGGATATTTAAATGTATTGAATTATACAATGTATAGTGATGCAGTTTTACATTCATATAAATATAGACATTACTTATTTGGAGTACAATATGATGAATATAATAAGAGAAAGCATTATATTTATGCTATTCCAGGGAATAGAAATGAACAACCAGATAATGGAAGCACAGGATTTTTAAAATATCAAGTTTGTGACCATAGAACCAATAGTTTAGGCTACTGGTTATGCTTTATAGATTCTAGACAGAGAAATATAGTTAGATAAAACAATAAGAATGAAAGAATTTAACTTTAACTTTCATTTTAGTAAAGAAAATTAATGAAAATGATATAAAAGTTTAAAAACTATTGATAATATTTAAATATTACACTACAATATATGTTGAAATACCTATTATATTATGGAGGAAGATTATGATAAACGAGCAAAGAATTTTAAATGAGTTCCTTGAATTAATACAGATAGACAGTTTATCTTTAAAAGAGGGGAATGTAGCTAAAGTATTAGTTGAAAAGTTAGAAGAAATAGGTTGTTCAGTTGTAGTAGATAATGCTGGTGAAAAAGCAAATGGAGAAACAGGCAATATAATAGCTACTTTAAAAGGAAATAAAGAAGGAAAGAAAATATTATTTAGTTCACATATGGATACAGTAACTCCAGGAATAGGGGTAAAACCTATAGTGGATGAAGTAAATGGAATAATAAAAAGTGATGGTACTACAATATTAGGCTCTGATGATAAAGCAGGTATAGCAGCTATATTAGAGGGATTAAGACAGGTAAAAGAAAACAATATAGAACATACTGATATTCAAGTTGTATTCTCTATATGTGAAGAATGTGGATTAGTTGGAGCTAAAAATTTAGACTATGCAAAAATAGATTCTAAATATGCCTTTGTATTAGATAGTGGTGGTTCTCCTGGAGAGATAATAGTAAAAGCTCCTGCACAAGATGTAATAAATGTTAAGATATTAGGAAAGACAGCTCATGCAGGTCTTGAGCCTGAAGCTGGTATAAGTGCTATAATGGTAGCTGCTAGAGCAATAGATAATATGAATTTACTTAGAATAGATGAAGAAACAACTGCTAACATAGGAATTATAAATGGTGGAACAGCTACAAATATAGTAACAGGAGAAGTTAACATAGTTGCAGAAGCTAGAAGCCTAAAAGAAGATAAATTAGATGTTCAAACTAAACATATGGTAGAAACTTTTGAAAAAGCCGCTAAGGATTTTGGAGCTAAAATTGAAATAGATGTAAATAGAGCATATACTCCAATAGATGTTAATGAAGATTCAGAAATAATACAACTTGCAAAAAAAGCATTTTCAAATTTAGGAATAGAAGGTCATACTGAATCTACAGGAGGAGGTAGCGATACTAATATATTAAGTAAAAATGGTATTGAAGCTATAACTCTAGGAATAGGTATGAAAAATGCTCATACATTAGATGAACATATAGCTATAAAGGATTTATATGATTCTGCCAAAATGGTAATAGAGATAATAAAAGAAGCATAAATTTAAATAATAGTGTATAATATATATATCGCCTAGCTCAAGCTAGGTGATTTTTCATTTTATAGAAGATTGATAATCTCTATTGAAAGTAAAAGATATACATTTGAATATAATAATAACTTTAATTTATGTTTAAATATATGTTTTTAATAATATTTAGATTTGGTTTATGAGGAGGAATAACAATGGAAACAAGGTACGAGGAAGCAAATAAAATAACAATACAATCAATAATTTGGAATATAGTCTTAACAATAATTAAGGTGATAGCTGGTATTATTGGTAATTCTAGTGCTATGATTGCAGATGGATTACATTCCGCTTCAGATATTATAAGTTCTGTAGGTGTGCTGATAGGTAATTATGTATCTTCTAGACCAGGAGATAAGGAACATAATTATGGTCACGAAAAGGCAGAGACATTGGTATCATTCGTATTATCAATATTACTTATATTTGTTTCTATCACAATAGGTATAGGGGCTATTAAATCCTTATTTAACTTAGATGCATTGAGTGTTCCATCAATACTTCCATTAATAGTGTCAGTCATTTCAATTTTGATAAAAGAGTATCAATATAGAATAACAATAAAAGTTGCTAAAAAGATAAATTCACCCGCTTTAAAAGCAGATGCTTGGCATCATAGGTCAGATGCTCTATCTTCAGTGGCTGCATTTATAGGTATAGGAGGTTCTATTTTAGGATTTAAACCATTAGACCCAATTGCATCAGTTGTAGTAGCAGTATTTGTAGCTAAGGTAGGAATTGATATACTTATAAGTTCTGTAAATGAATTGATGGATGTTTCAGTTGAAGAAGAAGAAAGACAAGAATTAAAGTTTATTGTAGCAGATACAGAGGGCGTTAAAAATCTAGGAGATATAAAGACTAGAAAACATGGAGCTATGGCATATGTGGACTTGACTATATGTGTTGATGAAAATCTAACAGTAAAACAGGGGCATGATATTGCTACTAAGTTGGAAAAACATATAATAAAACATATGGAATTTGTAAAAGGGATAACAGTTCATGTTGAACCATGTACTAATTGCCAAGGAAATAAGTGTATAAAATAATTATGGCTTAAAAAAAAGTGTAAAAAGTTATATAATTGTTTTATGACTATAAACTCTAGGGGTGGTTAAATGAGTAAGAAAAGAAAACTAAAGAAAAAAGCTGCAATATTAATAGGAGTAGTTGTTTTCTTTATAATATACTTTATATCTTTTAAAATAGGTCTAAACATGGAAAAGGATAAGAGTGAGGTTCCAAAGAAAGTAGAAACAGAGACAGAAGATAATAGGTCTTTAATGACTCAAATAAAAGAGAAGAAGAAAATTTATGTATCAGATAAAAATGTAGAAAACATAAAAATCGAAGAAGATATGTGGAACGAGATAAAGTTCTTTTTCTCAGAATTTAAGAAAGTGAGAAATACTACTTCTTATGAAGCAATTTATGAAGGGTATTCTGATGATGGAATTAAATTTTCTACAGACCTTAATTTTTTTAGAGTCTATACTGTAAATAAAGAGGAATATTATAAAGTTCCAATTGATTCCAAGAATTCTTTTAAGAAGCTTTTAGATGAGAGCATATATACTTCATTTGACCTTTTGAGTCACTATAAAGACTGGAAAGAGGTCACTATAACTTATGGAAAAGAAACTAAGAAGATTCATAAATGGAAGTTTGATGATTTAGCACATAAGATGATTTCAAAAAGAGTTGTAGGAAAGGTTCAGCCAGAAAAAAGTAAGGAAAGAAGTGATTATAATTTCAGTATAAATATAAAAGGTGAAAATTTTGCGGTGAAAGTGGATACAATGGGCAAGGATTATGTAAAAGTTACTTCTAAGAAAACTGTCTCTTACTACGAGGTTCATACAAGTTTATTTGATTATCTTAAAAATGAAATATTTGAGATTGGAAAGAAATAAAATATTAAGAAGGCTATCAAGTGATTATATCATTTGATAGCCTAAATTAATTTTTATATGTTATTTTTAGTTACATACTATTTTTCAACTAGTAAGTCTGCAACCTTATATATTGGACCAGCACCAGCAGTTATTACTAAATCATTATCATTAACATTTTCACGTAAATATTTTACTATATCTTCAAATTCTTTTATGTAGATAGCATCTACATTGTTTTGATATAATTTTTCAACTAAGTCTTTAGAGTGTATATCTCCTGGGTCATCTTCTCTTGCAGCATATATATCTGTTATTATAACTTTATCAGCTGCATAGAAAGCTTCTGAAAATTCACCTAAAAGAGATTTTGTTCTAGTGTAAGTATGCGGTTGGAAGATGCACCATAAAGTTGATTTTTTTAACTTTTTAGCAGCAGCTAAAGTAGCCTTTAGCTCAGTTGGATGATGTGCATAATCATCTATTACTAAGGCATTTTTGTAATATCCCTTAGATTCAAATCTTCTTCCTACGCCTTTATATATTTTTATATTTTTTCTTATAGTCTCTAAATCAATACCAGAAACAAGAGCTGCCATTATAGCAGAAGAAGCATTGTATATGTTATGAAGGCCATATACAGAAAGTTCAAATTCTCCTAAATCTTTTCCTTGGTACTCTATTTTAAAGATTCCGTGACCACCATTGTCAAAATGTATATCTTTTATAACAGCATCATTGTCAGAATCTCTACCATATTTTATAATAGTAGCTTTAACATCGTACAATATGTCATCAACATTTTCATCATCACCATTTATTATGAAATATCCATCTGGAGGTAAAAGTTTACCAAATTTGTTAAACGAAGCTTTGATTTCATCTATACCAGAGAAATAATCAAGATGGTCTTCCTCAACATTTAAAACTATAGATATCTTAGGATTAAAATTAAGGAAACTATCTACATATTCACATGCTTCAGTTATAAAGTGGTTAGAATTACCTATCTTAACATTACCGCCTATCATACTTAAGTTACCACCAACCAATATAGTAGGGTCTAAGTCTGCATATTCAAAAATTGTAGACAGCATAGATGTTGTAGAAGTTTTTCCATGTGTCCCAGAAACTGCTATAGAGTTTTTATACTCCCTCATAATCTGACCTAAAAAAGTAGCTCTGTTCATTATTAATTTATTTTTTTCTCGAGCAGCTATAAGTTCTTCATTGTCTGGGTGAACTGCTGCAGTATAAACAACCATATTTACATCATCTGATATATTTTCTTTTTTTTGACCGATATAGATAGTTGCCCCTTGATCCCTAAGTTTGTCTAATAGGTATGATTCGTTTGAATCCGAACCTGAAACCTGATAACCCTTATTGATACATATTTCGGCTAATGCACTCATGCTGATACCGCCAATTCCTATAAAGTGTATATTCATAATAAAACCACCTTTCTTTTTAATTAAGTCCTACAATATGAACTATTTTTGTGGTATAATAATATAATGTTCAATATTTTATAATTAATATGCATATAATATTATATGTATTTTATTTTTGAATATAATAAAACATAAGTAATATTATACCACAATACGAATTGTTATGCATTAGTTAGTTTAACGTTATATAAAGGTACTGGCAGGAGGAAATAGTAATGAAATTTAAAAGAACAGAGAGAATTGGGGCAATAGTTAAAATACTATCTGATAACCCAAATAAAATATATACATTAAGTTATTTTACAAATCAATTTAATGCAGCAAAATCAACAATAAGTGAAGATTTATTAGTTGTAAAAAATGTATTTGAAAAACTACACTTAGGTAAAGTTATAACTATCTCAGGAGCAGCAGGAGGAGTAAAATATATACCTAAAACTTCTATAGCAGAAAATGCAGAGTTTTTAATGGAATTGTGCGAGAAAATATGTGACACATCTAGAATACTATCTGGCGGTTTTTTATACTTAATTGATTTAATTTATGACCCTACAATAGCTGCTAAGATAGGAAAAATATTTGCTTCAAACATTGAATATGTAGACGCAGATTATGTTGTAACAATGGAAACAAAAGGTATACCTATGGCACTTATGACTGCAAAGGCTATGAATTTACCTCTAGTTATAATAAGAAAAGATATAAAAGTATCAGAAGGTCCTACCCTTAGTATGACATATGTAAGTGGAAATAATTCGAAGGTTGAGAGTATGAGTTTACCAAGAAAGGCTCTTAAACCAGATAGTAAAGTTATAATTATAGATGATTTCATGAGGGGTGGAGGTACTATAAAAGGAATGGTAGACCTTATGAATGAATTTGGAGCAGAGGTTATAGGTACTGGAGTATTCATATCTACAACAAATCCTTCAGAAAAAATGGTAAAAGATTATATATCACTAATTCAGTTAGATGTTACTGGAGATAAAATAGTAGTTGAACCAAACTTAAAAACTTTTAAATATGAATATAGAAATGAAGACTTAGATGGGGAAAATGATTCAGAATTTGAATTTGAGATAGATGAAGATTAATAAAAAAATATTTAGAAAAATATGTAAAAATAAAAAGAGGATATCCCTAGTTGTCCATAGAATTACTTAAAAAACAGTTTATATTAATTTATTCCAACAATAATAATTTTAATATAAATTAATTTCTGTCAAAATCAAAGGGGGATATATTGGTATGAAGATAACTGACGTAAGAGTAAGAAAATTAACAGAAGAAGGTAAAATGAAATGTATAGTGTCAATAACTTTTGATAATTTGTTTGTAGTACATGATATAAAAGTTATAGAAGGCCACAATGGGTTATTTATAGCAATGCCTAGCAGAAAAGTAGGCGAAGGAAATTTCAGAGACATAGCTCATCCAATAAATGCAGAAATGAGACAAGTTTTAGAAGATGCAGTTTTACAAGCGTATCATGAAGCATTAGTTCAATGGGAAGTAGCTGCTGAATAACAATAAATATAAAAATGGAGAGAGCCCGAACATTTAGGCTCTTTTTAAATGTAGAATTTGCATTAAAATATGTACTTTTTAGTAAAAAAGTGCTATATTATTAGTGATAATGTATATGTTGTATACAAATTGTTAAATAAATGTATTATAATGTATATTGATTGAGATAATAATACGAATAAAATTAAATTAGATTGAATGGAGTGTATCAATGAACTTTAAAGCTATAATCCTTGCCGCTGGCAAAGGAACAAGAATGAAGTCTAAATACCCAAAAGTTATACATAAAGTATGCGGAAAAGAAATGGTCAACCATATTATAGATGTTTCAAAAAAATCAGGCGTAAAGGATACTGTTGTAATTTTGGGGCATGAAGCGGATGTAGTAAAAGAAAAACTTGCAGAAGAAACTATGATAGCTATGCAAACAGAACAGCTTGGAACAGGACATGCTGTAAAAATGGCTAAAGAATATATAAATGATGAAGATGTAATAGTTGTACTTTGTGGAGACACTCCACTTATAAAGGAAGAAACATTAAAGAAATTATTTGATTTCCATATAGAAAATAAATATCATGCCACAGTTCTTACAACAAAAGTTGGAAATCCAACAGGTTATGGTAGAATAATAAGAGATAAGAAGGGGGACCTTCTTAAAATAGTGGAGCAAAAAGATGCAAATTCAGAAGAAAAAATGATAAGTGAAATAAATTCTGGGATATACTGTTTTAATGGAAAGAGTCTTAGAGAAGCATTAGATTTGTTAAATAATAACAATGCACAAGGTGAATATTATTTAACTGATACTGCTAAAATAATGAGAGACAAAGGCTTAAAAGTTGGTGCATTTGCAGGTTCAACTATTGAAGAACTTATGGGTGTTAACTCAAGAGTGGAATTATCAAAGGCAGAAGAAATTATGAGAAAAAGAATAAATGAATCTCATATGGTAAATGGAGTGACTATAATAGACACTAACTCTACCTATATAGAATCTGATGTTGAGATAGGTAATGATACTATAATATATCCAGGTGTTATGTTACAAGGTAAAACAAAGATAGGTTCAGATTGTATAATTGGAATGAACTCATCTATAACAAACTCAGAAATAGGAACTGGAACAGAAATAAAAAATTCAACTATACTTGATAGTAAAGTTGGAGATAATACTACTGTTGGACCATATGCATATCTAAGACCAAAAACTAACTTAGGAAACAATGTAAAAATAGGTGATTTTGTAGAGGTAAAAAATGCTGTTATAGAAGATGGTTCAAAAGCATCTCATCTTTCTTATATAGGAGATGCACATGTTGGTAAAAATGTAAATATTGGATGTGGAGTAGTATTTGTAAACTATGATGGTAAAAATAAATTTAAGTCAATAGTAAAAGACGATGCGTTTATAGGTTCAAATTCTAATTTAGTTGCACCAGTAGTTGTAGAGGAAAAAGGATATATAGCTACAGGTTCAACAATAACACATGATGTCCCAGATGGAGCTTTAGCAATAGCAAGACAAAGACAAGTTGTTAAAGAAGGATGGGTAGAAAAGAAGAATCAAAAAGATAACCAAAGTAAATAGTTATTTAGTTTATTATTTTGGCTAATAAAATTAGCTCGAAATTATTATAAATTATATTCATTAGGATTTTAAAATTTTCAGGAGGGTTACATAAATGAATACTAGCGGAAGCGAGATTAAAATTATTGCAGGTAATTCATCGAAAGAGTTAGCACAAAAAATAGCTGACTATATAGGTGTATCAGTGCTAGACTGTGAAGTAGGTACGTTTAGTGATGGTGAAATATGTGTAAACATGAATGAGACAGTAAGAGGTTGTGATGTGTTTGTAGTACAATCTACTAATAGTCCAGTAAATGATAACTTAATGGAGTTATTAATCTTAATTGATGCATTAAAGAGAGCATCAGCAGGAAGAATAACAGCAGTTATTCCTTACTATGGATATGCAAGACAAGACAGAAAGGCTAAGGCAAGAGATCCAATCACTGCTAAATTAGTTGCAAACTTAATAACTGCTGCTGGAGCAGATAGAGTATTAACAATGGATTTACATGCTGCTCAAATACAAGGATACTTTGATATACCATTAGACCACTTACTAGGTGGAACAATATTAGCAAATTACTTCAATGAAAAGAAAATAGAAGATTTAGTAGTAGTATCTCCAGACTTAGGAAGTGTTACTAGATCAAGAAAATTTGCTAATACTTTAAATGGAGAAGTTCCAATAGCTATAATAGATAAGAGAAGACCAAAAGCTAATGTATGTGAAGTTATGAACTTAATAGGTGATGTTAAAGGTAAAAATGTTATACTATTAGATGACATGATAGATACAGCAGGAACAATAGTTAATGCTGCAAATGCACTTAAAGAGTTTGGGGCAAAAGATGTTTATGCTTGTTGTACTCATGGTGTATTATCAGGACCAGCTATTGAAAGAATTTCTAATTCAGAAATAAGTGAGTTAATAGTTCTTGATACTATACAACTTCCTAAAGAAAAAAGAATAGATAAGATAAAAATAAAAACAGTAGCTCCTTTATTTGGAGATGCTATAAGAATGATATTCTCTAATGAATCAGTAAGTAAATTATTTTAATTAATTAGATTTATAAGAGTTGCTTAAAAAAGATATAAGTTTTTTAAGCAACTCTTTTTTGATATCTAATTTATGTATTATTATAATTTATTGGATCTGTATGTGTGTATGTAAAAGTAAATGTTTCTTGTAAAACATGTAGATAAGTAATTAAAAACTAAATTTAATAAAAAATACAAAATTATGAATTTTATGAATATAAAAAATATTTAGAAAAAGTATTGAAAAAAATTGAATTATGTAGTATTATGTAAATATAAATTAAAGAAAGAGGTGTTTCCAATGGGAAGGAATGAAGATGAACCCCTAATAATTAAGTGATTTAGTCACAATCTAAAGTAAATATAAAAATCTATTGAAAGTTTATTTATAAGAATTGAAAATATCTATTCTATATCTTTAGTGTTTGTGATAGGGTTCTGGATTATATAAAGTTACTGTAAAGAAAGTAATTTTGCACAATAAGCATACCTGTAAATGAAGAGTTTCATTTATATAGTGATTGTGACTGAATCATAACTGCAAGAATATAGAATGTTTATATATAGATGTTTTTAATAAAATACTATATTGTAATAGCTTTTAGCTTTCAAATAAATATTAGCAAAGGATGGAAATGACAATGATAAAACTAAATGATAATTTATAAATATCTCCTTACGATATATGATAATTGTAGGGAGATGTTTCTTTTTTTGTATAGTATAGTTACTTTAAGAAATTATGTTTGAACATGTGAAAATTTGGTATATATAAATAATATAAACTGTATTGCTAAAATGTGGTAACTATTATATAATATAAGTGGATATGTATCTCTATTATGAGTTATATATCATTCTAAATTTAATAAAATAGAAACGTTGATGTATGTTCTGTAATGTGGGCACCTTGGAACATATTGAGTTAGTGGTGCAACCGGCTATGAAATTGTATTTATGATACTTTTATTTTCATAGCTTTTTTTGTTCAAAAAAATGGTTATATGCTAGAAATAAATCTGGTTAGTACGTGTAAATAATTTTACTTAGATTTTTAACCAGATATATTATAAGTAAGTATTAATTTAAAAATTGAGGGGGAATAAAAATGAAGTTAAGAAAGAATAAAAAAGGTTTCACTTTAGTGGAATTATTGGTAGTAATTGCAATTATAGGAATATTAGCAGTGGTAGCAGTTCCAGCTTTATTTAGTAATATAAACAAGGCTAAGGTAGCAAGTGTTGAGTCTGATTATAGTTCAGTTAAGAGTGCAGCATTATCTTATTATTCAGATACAAATAAGATACCTACTGGAACTTTAACTACTTTAGAGAGCTATATGGAATCTCTTCCTGATAAAGCTGATATAGGTGGAAAATATTCACTGATTAAAGTTGGTAATAGATTAGTATTACAGATAGGTGAAGATGGTGATGGAGTTACATTAACAGAAGCACAATCAGCAAAATTATTGAGTGATATAGGCAAAAAGAAAATATATACAGGTGTTACAGGAGATAATTTTGGGGACGAATTAACAAGTAATACAAAAATAAATAATAAAGTTCTATATATGGTACTTATAGATAATACTGTTATGGATTCAACAAAATAATTAAATCTATTTTTTTATAAAAAATATTATAAACTTAATGAAAAATATAATATAAAAAACAGGAAGAAAATCTTCCTGTTTTTTTATACTATTTTATTTAATACCAAATCATAAATGGTGGTATAATTAAAATAGTAAAGGAGTGAAATCTGTGGCTAAAAAAGTTAGAATAGGAGACAAACTGGTTGAAAAAGGATACATAACAGAAGACCAGCTTAAATGGGCATTATCAGAGCAAAAAAATAGTGGAAAAAGACTAGGAGAATTTCTAGTACAAGAAGAACTTATAGATAGTAACTTATTAATAAGTGTATTAAAAGAACTTTTAGATATAGAAAGTGTATTTTTAGAAGGAACAGAAATAGATACATTAGCTACAAAGATGGTTCCAGAAAATATATGCAAAAGATATACTGTATTTCCATTCAAAATCGATGGAAATAAAATATGTTTAGCCATGTCAGACCCACAAGATAGAGAAGCAGTTCAAGATGTAAGACGTATGTCAGGTAAAGATGTCGAAATATTTATATCAAGTGCAGAAGATATAAACAAAGCAATAGGTCATGCCTATGCACATTCAGAAATAAATAAAGCAATGACTGAATACAACAAAAACAAGACTGGTGGAATTAGAGAAACAGTAATCCTTGAAGAGGATGTAAATGCTGCTCCAATAGTAAGGCTAGTAAATAATATACTAGAAAATGCTGTTAGGATGGAAGCAAGTGATATACATATAGAACAAAGTGAAAATTACATGCGTGTTAGATTTAGGATAGATGGAATGTTAAGAGAATATATGAGGATGAACTCTGCGCCATACAAGGCAGTAATAAGTCGTATAAAAATAATGTCAGATATAAATATATCTGAAAAGAGGATTCCACAAGATGGTAGAATATATTTAAAAGTAGATAATAAACCGATAGATTTTAGGGTTTCTACAATGCCAACCAATAGGGATGAAAAGATAGCCATGAGGGTACTTGATAAGAGTAATTTTATGGTAAGTAAAGAAGTACTAGGAATAGATGAACATGGCTCTAAGATATATGACGAGTTAATAAATACCCCTTATGGGCTTATATTAGTTGTTGGACCTACTGGAAGTGGAAAAACTACTACATTATATTCAATGCTAAATCAATTGAATACAGAAAATAGAAATTTATTGACAATAGAAGACCCTATAGAGTATGAATTACCTGGTGTAAATCAATCTCAAATAAATGAAAAGGCAGGACTTACTTTTGCTAGTGGGCTTAGAGCTTTTATGCGTCAAGACCCAGATATAATAATGGTTGGAGAGATAAGAGATACAGAAACTGCCGAAATAGCAATTAGAGCCTCTCTTACAGGACATTTAGTTTTAAGCACATTACATGCAAATACAGCAGTTGGAGCAATTTCACGTCTTTTGGATATGGATGTGGAAAGTTTTTTGATAACTTCATCTCTTTTAGGGGTAATATCTCAAAGACTGACACGAAAAATATGTGAGCATTGTAGAGTTTCATATGAGGCAGATACTGGAGAAAAAAAGGCTCTTGGTATTGATATAAACGAATCAGTAACTATCTATAAAGGGCAGGGCTGTGAAAGATGTAATAATACTGGATATAAGGGACGTCTAGGTATATTTGAAATGCTTGAAATTACACCAGAAATAAAAGAGCTAATAGATTCCTCTGCAAATCAAAGAGAAATTTTAAAGTTAGCTAAAAAACAAGGTATGGTTAGTCTAAAAGAGGATATAGTTAAAAAGGTTTTAGGTGGAAAGACAACAGTAGAAGAAATGATTAGAATAATTTTGATGACTGATTAAAGGATGATATTATGAAAAGTTTTAAGTATACAATAATAAAAGAGGATGGGAAAAAGCAAACTGATGTGATTGAAGCTAATGATTTTAATGAAGCTAAAAGTCTTCTTAGAAAAAGAAATCTTAGAGTTCTTGAAATCAAAGAAAGTAAAAGTAAAAATATAAATATATCTTCTAGAAAGAGAAGAAAAGACTTAGGGGCTGACCAGATAAGCCACTTTTGCAGACAGTTTGCTATTATAGTGTCTTCTGGTATAAATAGTATTTCTGGATTAGAAACATTAGCAGGAAGGTCAACTAATGTTACATTAAGAGAAGAAATAAATCGTATAGTAGCAGAGATAAAAGTAGGTTCTACTATTGCTGATTCAATGCTTGCACCAAAGTCGAAGTTTCCAAAGTTACTTGGTGCCATGGTAGCTACAGGTGAAGCTACAGGTAAACTAGATGAAGTATTAAAAAGTATGGCTTCATTTTATTCCAGTGAGCATAGAGTTAAGCAAAAACTTAGAAATGCGGCTACATATCCATTAATAGTTTTGATTTCTTCATTTATAATGATTTTTATATTTACAGCATTTATGGTACCTAAGATGATTAATTCAATTACAACAGTAGGTGCTACTCTTCCACTTATAACAAGGATTGTTATGGGATTTGGTACGTTTATGAAGACATTTTGGCCAATAGTACTTTTAGCTATTATATTGTCTATTTACCAATTTAAGAAGTATCTAAAAACACCAGTTGGTAGAGCTCAAAAGGATAGAGTTATAAATAAAATTCCTGTTTTGGGAAAAGGGATAAACTGCATGGTGGCTACACGATTTTCAAGAGCATTGTATCTATTTGTATCAACAGGATATCCATTAGTACAAGGGCTTGATTATATCATAGATAGTGTAAATAATACTATGGCAGAAAAGATTTTAACATCAGCAAAAGATGGAATAACAAGAGGTGAAGGTCTAGCAGAAAACTTACAAAGATATACGTATTTTGATTCAGTTTTAGTGCAGATGATAGCAATAGGGGAGCAGACAGGGGAATTAGAGAACATAAGTAGACAGATGGCCGAATTCTATGAATATGAATCCGAAATTTATCTAAATAGAATGGCATCAATGATAGAACCTGTTTTAATAATTGCAGTTGGTATTATAGTTGCGGTACTGGTTGTATCAATATTCATGCCAATGCTTAGTATATATGATGCTATGTAGGAGGGAAAACAACAAATGAATAAGGTTTATGTATCATATTATGGTGATTCTATATCCATAGTTGAAGGCAGATACAAACATGATAAAGATACGTTTTATATAAAAAACTTTAATGTATTTTCAATAGAGGATATTGCTCAAGATTTTTCTAAAGAAAAGTATGCTCTATTGAGATATGCATTAGAAAATGTAAGGTTAAAATCAAAACACATAGTGTTTTGTTTGAATACGAGAGATGTAATTCTAAAACCTCAAAAGTTGCCTAAGATGGATAAAAAAGATTTAGATGGATTTATGAAGTTAGAAATGGATGAAATGATGGCTTTAGAATCGGATGAGTATGTATTTTCATATGAAGTATCTAGTGAGATATCTGATAGGTCAGAAGGTGAAGAGGCTAGTTTAAATCTGATTATTGGAGCTATAAGAAAAGAAGAAATAAATGCAATTGTAGATATAATACATGAATTTGATTTGGTATTGGATAGAATAGATACATTATCAACTGCCTATTTAAGAATTCTCAAGAACTTAGATTACAATGATATAATGGTGACAAATATAAGCGATAATAGCACAATTATAAACATATATAAAAAAGATACTTTATTCATTAGTGATAATATACCGATAAGAATAACTGCTAAAGATATGGAAATACAATTATTAAATGTGGTCGAAGAGTCAAAAGGACTTATGAATTACTATTCGTCAAGAAACTTTGGTAAGGTAACAGATACTATATTGATATTGGGGAAAAGGTACTCTAATAAATTAATTTATGAGGCTTTTAGTTCTGCATTTTCAAACTATGTTTCTCAAGGTCTTACAGAGATAATGGATATAGCTGATATGGTATCTGGTGATATAGATGAAGATGATATAAATTCAATTGTAGAACTTTTAGGTTGTATGATAGAGCCTAAAGGAAAAAAAGATTTTGAAAATATAAATTTTCTACCAATGGATATACTCAGAAAACAAATGAAAGCTAAACAAATAAAAAGTGTAATGAAGATAGCACCCGTATTTATTTTAGTGGTTTCTATTCCATATTTATGTTTAATTTTTTCAAACAGTTTAGCTAATAAAGAACTTGAAAATGTAAATGATGAAATAAGGAATATTGAATCTGCTTACTATCAAATTGGAAATATAGAAAAAATGATACAAAGTAAAACAGAAGAAATAAAGGTATATGATATGTTAATTGGGAAAAAGGTTAAATGGGAAAATCTATTGGATGATATAGATAAAAATACTCCAAGTAGGGTTGAACTGACAAGCTTATCAACAACATATCAAGGAGTAGGAACAACTAATAAAACTGAAAGCTCAGACAACAGTAAAACTGATACAAATAAATCAAATAATGATGAAGCTAAAACAAGTACAAATACAAAAAGTAATAATAATGAAAGTAAAAATAGTAATGACTTAAATGAAGATAAAACTGTAAATGTGGCAGAGGCGTTAAATGGTAATGAGGAGTCTGATAGTAATACAGAAGCAGATGATAAGACTCCATTATATGATAAGATACCAAATGTTTTGAATATAGAGGGAAATGCTAAGGATTCTTCTTATGTAGGGCAATTTTTATATAAATTAAAGGGATTGTATTATTTTGAGGATGTTAAACTGCATAGTATAAAAAGCAATGGAGAGGATTCCAACTATACATTTAATATGACATTATACCTGGAAGAAGGTGTATTAACTAATGAATAAGGACATATTTAAAAAAGATATAAAAGATATATTTAAAATGGAAGTTAGTCTAAAGGGAATTCTTATAAAAGTTGTAATTTTACTTGCTATTTTATCCTATGGATATTTTGGACTTTATCCACAATATGAGAAATATGTTTCTACAAAAAATTCTGTAAAACAAGCTACACAAAAATTAAATACATATAAAGAGAAAACAGCTCTTATGCCAAAATATGAAAAACAACTTAAAAATATTGAGAATGAATTAAATGAAAAAAGTAAAAATCTATTATATGATATGCAAGATGGTCTGTTTCTAATTGGTTTAGACAAGAAAATGAAAACATATAATATTGACTTAACTAGCTATGATGTTGGAAACATTAGAGAATATGAACATTTTTGTGGAATATCAACAACAATAAGTGTTAGAGGGGACTATAGAAATGTTAAAAAATTGATGGCTTATTTAGAAGAACAAAAAAATGTTACTCAGATATTAGACTATACTATGACTTCATATATAGAACCAGAAAAAGAAGAGCAAGAGACAACAAGTAATAAAGATCTAATAAAAAATGTGAACATAAATAAAGATACAAAAATATATTGGGTAGAAGGCGAAGATAAATGGCATTTATATAATGACTGTCCATTGATAAAAGAGGGAGAAATTCTTAAGAATGACAAACTTTTAGATAGGTCAACAAGTTATCTATGTAATACATGTGTACTTAGAGCTGCAACAGAAAAAGAAACAAAAAAAGAAGTAGCGACTCCAGAAGCAGAAGGTGTAGTAGAGGCTACGTTTAAATTTATAATGTATACGAAAGAAAATACTACAATGGTACTTGATACAGATAATCCATCTTCATGGAGACCAGGAAAATATAATCCATTTAAATCTAGTGCAAAATAAAACCAAAGAGGTTTTAAAGATAGGTGATGAACTTGTACAAAAACAATGAAAAAGGTCTTACTTTATTAGAAATAATAGTGGCTGTATTTATATTGACTATAGTTTTAAGCATTTCTTATAAAGTATTTAATGGTATAACATCAGCAGTAAAAAAACAACAAATCATTACAGATGCTCAGGTAAATATTAATTTAATTAATAAATATTTAAATAGAGACTTAGAAAACTGTAAGGATGTAATAAAGAACAGTTCAGGTAGTGGCTATGAATATAATATAGAAACTCCAGAGAATATAGTGAAGTATGAAGTATCTATAGAGACCAAAAACAATACAGGAGTATACTCTGTAACAAGAATTCAAGAAAATACTACTAATACTGAAGATGGGCTTAGAGAAGCAATAATCTCTAAGCAACCATTAGTTCAAAACAATAAAGAAATGAAGGAAACACCATTTAAAATAGAAAAACAAGCTGATAAATCTATTTATACGGTAAGTGTATATTATAATGAATCAGCTCAAGAAGGCCAGAAAAGCAGTAACTTAAATAATAAGACTTATACATTTGATGTTATGTCAAGAATTGGGTAAATGGGAATTTATTTAAAAAATAAGTAGGTTGATAAAATATGGATAAAAAGAGTAATGAAAAAGGATTTTCTTTAATTGAAGTATTAGTAGCTATGGCAATTATGGGAATTATATTATTTGCATTTTTTAATATTATCAATACTAATGAAAAGGCCAACACTAAAAATGAAGCAGATATAAGTTCCTTAAATTATGTTCAAAGTGAAATAGAGAATTTAAGAGAGAAAATAAAAAGTGGAACATTTGATTTTGACAGTCTAGATAAGCGAGAAGATGGAACGGTGGAATATGAAAAATTAATAGATAAATCAAATAAAGTTGTATATGATAAAGTACTTAACAAGGATGATGTGAGCTTGTATGATACTCCATATAAAGAGATTACAACAATAGAAGATAAAGATGGCAATATAATTGACAAGGAAAGTATTACAAACAAAGTAAAGGTTATTGTAGAGGATAAAAGTGGTCAAATATACAAAATAACTGCAACAGGGAAAAGCATGAATGACTATTCAAGTAAAAAAGAAGTTAAAATTGTAACTGAAATATTTAAAGATAAATAATTTTACTTGGGGGTGAGATTTTGAGGAAGTGGAATAAGATAAAAAACGAAAGAGGAGCGGCGTTAGTTTTAGTTTTGGTTGTAGTAGCATTGCTTTCTATTGTTGGGGTGACATTTTCAAATCAAATAGCTAATAGAATAAAGTCTACAAAGACTACTAATGAGGTGATACAGGCCAAGTATTTAGCAGAGACCTGTGTGGAAAATAGTGTTGATAAAGCATATGAAAAATTGTATGATGAGCTTGAAAAAATAGACAATGAGTTTAAAAAAGATAACAATAAGGAAAATAAGGTAACTTCAAGAACAGTAGCAAATGAGGATAAAGAGGAAAATCTTGAAGAAATACAACTTAATTATATGAATAATATAAAATATTATCTAGCTACAGCTTGTAAAGAGTTAGAGAAAGCAAGAGATGAACTAATAGAAGTAGAAAAATTAGGTATTATGCAAGATGGTGATGCGAATATGGTTTACTCTTCTATTGATTCAAATAAAAAATTTATATTAGCGTTGGGTGAGAAATACAATACTGGTGATATTTCTAATATAACACGACAAAAATTAGAATCAGATATTGATAATATGGTTAATTATGAATCAAAGCTTTTAGGAAATGATATGATGTTTAAATTCTTTTTAGAAGATGGTAATGTTGAAAAAGATGAACATATTGATAATGCGTTTATACACACATATAAAGCTTTGGATAAAATTTCTTTAGCTATACAAAATATGAATGAATATAGGCATACGATATTTCATCGTAATTCGTCAAAAGTAGAAGTTTTAGATGAAATTCCAAATCAAACACAATATTTAGAATTGATACAAAGGGATTTGATTGATAGAAATTGGAGTAAATGTTGGGATGAATTGAATAAATATATAGAAGAAATTCCAAATAGAAGCAAAGAATTAAATGATTTGAGAACTAAATTATTTGATAATGTACAAAAGTTTGAAGTTCTAAGTTTAAATATATCTAAAGGAGAAAAAAATACATCAGAAAATTATGTACAATACAAGAATCTATTATATGAAATTATAGAGCAGTTTAATAAAATCAAAATTGAAATGTACAGAGAGCTACCTTCAAATTTTGATGCATTTGGATTAAGTGAAACTTTGAAACAACTTCAAAGAGAAACACTGACAGAGATAAAATGTAGAATAAAAGAACTAAAACCTCAAGAGGTGGCTAAAACAGAAGATATATCTTTAAAAATACCTTTTTATAAAGCTGAATATGATGCGACAAAAGAAGATTGGTTAAATCTAATTGAGAATGGATATAGCACAGAGATGAAATTTACAGTTACTGGAGATAAAAATGGAATAACTGAGATAGAACCAGAGAAAATCGAAAAAATTATTCCTGGATTAGGTGAGGAAGTAAATTCAAATTCAAAATATAAAGTTCAGGCAACTGTAAACTTTAAAATCAAGAAAAATGAGTCAGATAACGATAATATAAAAGATATAATTTCAATTAGTCATGACATAAGTTCATATAAAAAAATAAACTAGATACAAATAAAAGATAATTTAGTGTAAATTAAGTAATAAAATAACCTTATGTATTTATTACTAAAAAAGTAAGTAAACTAATAGAAGATATGGAGAATAAATATTATGTATATTTATGATTTATTAGAACAAGGTATAAGATTGAACGCATCAGATATACACATAACAGTTGGTACAAATCCTGTAGCTAGAGTCAAAGGAGGATTTGTAAAGCTAAGTGAACAAATCTTGACACCAGAGATAACAATGCAAATGGCCAAAGACATAGCTGGGGAATCTATGTTTAAAGTAATAGAAGAACATGGAGAAGCTGACTTTTCAGCTTCTCTAAAAACTGGAGAAAGATTTAGGGTAAATTCCTATAGACAAAAAGGAAATTATGCAATAGCAATAAGAACTATAACAGCAGAAATACCAACTTTTGAGAAACTAGGACTTCCAGAAAACATAAAATCCTTTACTGAAAGACATAAAGGATTAGTTTTAGTTACAGGGCCTACAGGAAGTGGTAAAAGTACAACACTTGCAAGTATGATAAATATAATAAATGAAACACAACAAAAACATATAATTACACTAGAAGACCCAATAGAGTATGTCCATCACCATAAACAAAGTTTAGTAAACCAAAGAGAAGTAGGAACTGATACAGAAAGTTTTCACTCAGCTCTTAGAGCTATTTTACGTCAAGACCCAGATGTAATTCTAATAGGGGAAATGAGAGACCCGGAGACTGTGTCAATAGCATTAACAGCCGCAGAAACAGGACATCTAGTATTTTCAACACTACATACAGTTGGTGCTGCTAAGACAATAGACAGAATAGTGGACATGTTCCAGCCAGCTCAACAACAACAAATAAAAACTCAATTGTCTACAGTTTGTGAAGGAGTAGTATCACAACAATTACTTCCTACATCAGATGGGAAAGGTAGGATAGCTGCAATTGAATTGATGTTTGCAACACCAGCAATAAAAAACCTAATAAGAGAAGGAAAAACATATCAAATTCCAAATATGATACAAACTGGAGTTAAAGCAGGTATGAAAACTATGGATCAAGATTTGATGGAACTTTATAAAAATGGAAAGATTACAAAAGATATGGCACTTAGTAGATGTACCGACCAAGAATTTATGACTAGAATGATAGGTGGCGTAAATTATAATGGAAATTATAGTCGTTAATTTATATGTATTTGTAATTGGTATAGTATTTGGAAGTTTTTTTAATGTTTGTATTTTTAGGATTCCAGAATGTATATCTATCTCTAGCCCCCCATCTCATTGTATGAGTTGCAATACTAGACTAAAACCTATGGACTTAATACCAGTTTTTAGCTATTTAATGAGTGGTAGAAAATGTAGGTATTGTGGTGAGAAAATTTCTAGCAGATATGCTATAGTAGAGTTAATTACAGGAATTTTATTTTTAACAGTGTTTATGGTTTATGGAATATCTATATCGACTATTTATTATTTGGTTCTTGTATCTTTATTAATTGTAATAACATTTATAGATATTGACCACTTTATAATACCAGATAGGATACTAGTTTTTGGAGCTATATTTGCTATAATTTTTAATCTCCTACTAAAAGAAGTTTCAATTAAAGATTCTATTATAGGTGCTTTTGTATGTGGAGGAAGTGTTTGGCTTATAGTAGCTCTAATTGAATTTATAATAAAAAAAGAATGCATGGGTGGAGGAGATATTAAACTATTCGCAATGTTAGGATTATATATGGGCACTAAAAATGGTCTTTTAACAGCTTTAGTGAGTGTTTATGTAGGAGCAGTATATGGAGTTTGTGTGATAGTTTTCAGTAAGATAAAGGGAAAGAAATACAACTCTGTTATACCTTATGGGCCATTTATATCAATTGGAGCATTGATAACAATTTTATTTGGAAGACAATTACTTGAATTTTACTTTTCTATACTTATGTAGATGATAGTTAAATTTAATGTAATTTTAATTTTTATAAAAGTGAATTAAAGTAATCAATAAGGACAATATTATTATTAACCCTACTACAGAGTACTGTAGACTATGGAGTATATAATAATAATTTCCTTATTTTTTGCATATTTGATAAATAAATCCTTATATATTTTTTGTGATGGAGTAAAGAAAAATTCGTATAATATGTTTTTTATTTACATAATAACTGTAGTTTTATCTGTATTAATATATCTAAAATTTGGGATTAGTGCAGAATGTGTACAATATATAGTATTAATTCCATTTTTAATAATTATATCTATTATAGACTACTACACAATATATGTATATGATATAACAATAGTTAGTGGTATAATAGTTCAAGGTGTAATTTTTTTAATCTTTTGCAATATAGTGCAAATTGACTATATAAGTCATATATTTGGACTGGCAATAGGTTTTATTATACCTTATATTATTGCTAAATTTACAAAAGGATTAGGCTATGGAGATGTAGGTCTCTATAGCTTATGTTGCTTTGCATTGGGAAATAATTATGGATTTTATGTGATAGTTTTATCATTTATTTTAGCATTTTTATTTTTTGTTATTTTATATGGAATTAAAATTTTTAAAAATATAAATATCAAAAAACAAATTCCTTTTACACCATTTATTTCTCTAGCGACAATTATAATAATATTTACAGAGTATAATATATTTGATTTTTATTATAGTTTGTTATATAAATTTCTATAACAGGAGGTAAAAAATGTACGTAGTAGTAGGGTTAGGAAATCCAGGAAAAAAATACGAAAAGACTAGACATAACGTTGGATTTGATGTCATAGATATTCTTGCAAAAGAATACAACATTAGTGTTACTAAAATAAAACACAAAGCTTTAATTGGCGAAGGCAGAGTAGGTACTGAAAAAGTATTACTAGTAAAACCACAAACTTATATGAATTTAAGTGGAGAAACATTAATAGATATATATAAATATTATAAGGTAGATTTAAATAATATAGTAGTAGTGTATGATGATATAGATTTAGATGTTGGAAAGATACGCATAAGAAAAAAAGGAAGTGGTGGTACTCATAATGGAATGAAATCTATAACGAAGTGTTTAGGTTCAAATGATTTCCCAAGAGTAAGAGTAGGTGTATCTAAGCCAGAAGTTGGCCAAGACTTAGCAGATTTTGTACTTTCTAGATTTAGAAAAGAAGAATCTGATAATATAAATGAAGCACTAGAAAAAGCGGCGTGTGCTGTTGACTCAATAATAAGAGAAAATATAGACATGTCTATGAACAAATACAATGGATAGTGAGAGGGAGATTTAAATGAATGATGTTTTTTTATATCCTTTGCAGAACTCAAAAGAGTATAAAGATATAATAAACTGCATAAAAAATACAAAAGGCTCATTATTGGTTAATGGACTTTTACCAGTACAAAAACCTCATATATCATATTCTATGTTTAATGATTTGTCACGACAAATGATTTTTATCACAAGTAGTGATTTAGAAGCAAAAAAAGTATATGAAGATTTAAATTTTTATGTTGGGGATAAAGTCGAATATTTAGGATTTCAAGATATTTACTTTTATCATTTAGATGCAAAGGACAGAAACGAAGAAGCAAAAAAATTAAAGGTATTGTTAAAACTAGCAAAGAAAGAAAAAATAATTTTAGTAACTTCTATTGAAGCAGTTTTAAGAAAATATATACCAAAACAAGTTTTACTTGATAGTGTATCTCATTACAAAGTGGGGGATAGTTTAGATTTAGAAAAATTAACTGAGAAGTTAGTTTCCTTAGGATATGAAAGAGTTTCAAAAATAGAGGGGTTTGGTCAATTTAGTATAAGAGGTGGAATTATTGACGTATTCTCACTTGAGTATACAAATCCGATTCGTATGGAATTATTTGATGATGAGATAGATTCCATACGAACTTTTGACGTATTTTCTCAAAAATCAATTGATAAGTTACAACAGTTCTCTATAACTCCTTCAAGAGAATTTATTTATCCAGAAAAAACTACAGATGCATTAGTTAGGTTAAAAAAAGAAACAACTAAAAATACTGATGAAGGAACCTTTCAAAATATAGAATATATATCAAGTAAGACTTATTTTGAAGGTGTAGAAAACTATATAGATTATATCTATCCAGAAGAAAACAAAAGTATATTTACTTATCTAGCAGATGATGCAATAGTATTTATCAATGATATAACAAGACTTAAGGAAAGATGTGAAAATTACTTAAATGAGTTTAGAGAAAATTACAAACTAAACCTTGAAAGAGGTTTGGCTGTTAAAAATCAAGGAAAACTATTATACCATTATACAGATTTGGAGTACCTAGTAAAAGACAAGTCTGTAGTCTTAAATTCACTATTACCAAAGTCTATAAATAACTTTTCTGTAAAATCCATAATAAATTTTGAAAGTAGAGAAGTACCTACATTTAATGGAAAAGTAGACTTACTTGTAGAAGAATTAAATCGGCTGAAATACAATGGTTATAAAATAATTTTGGCTACAAATACATTGGAAAGAGCAAATAAATTAGGAAAAGATTTATTGGATAAAGGCTTAGAAACGACTGTTTCTAAAGATAGAGATATTGAAATTAAATCTTCTCAAATTGTAATTGTACCTGCACATATAAATAGTGGTTTTCAGTATAAATCTATAAAATTTGTTGTTATAACAGATAATGAAATGATAGGTGTTTATAAAAGAGCCTCTAAGACTAGTAATAAAAAAGCAAAAAAAGGAAAGAAGATAGAGTCATTTTTAGATTTAAGCGTTGGAGATTATGTAGTACATGAAAATAGTGGTGTAGGTAGATACACAGGAATTGAACAGATTACAGTTAATGCAATCAAAAAAGATTACATGAAAATAGTTTACCAAGGTGGAGATAATTTATATGTACCAATAGACCAGATGGATAAAGTACAAAAATATATTGGTGCAGAGGTAGAAAAAGTTAAGTTAAATAAGCTTGGAACCAATGAGTGGACAAAGGCAAAGGCAAAAGTCAAAAAAGAAATTGAAGATATGACAAAAGACTTAATTGAACTCTATGCAAAACGTGAAAAGATACAAGGGTATAAGTTTTCAAAAGATACACCATGGCAGGCAGAGTTTGAATCCTTGTTTCCATATCAAGAAACAGAAGACCAATTAAAAGCAATAGAGGAAACTAAAAAGGATATGGAATCAAGTAAAGTAATGGATAGACTTGTCTGTGGAGATGTTGGCTATGGAAAAACAGAAGTAGCAATTAGAAGTATTTTTAAGGCATGTATGGACCAAAAACAGGTTGCAGTATTAGTTCCAACAACAATACTGGCTCAACAGCATTACAATACATTTAAAGAAAGGTTTGAAAATTATCCTTTGAGAGTGGAAGTTTTAAGTAGATTCAAGACTCCAAAACAACAAAAGCAGATTATTGAAGATGCTAAAAAAGGGTTAGTAGATATTCTAATTGGTACTCATAGAATAATATCTAAAGATATAAATTTACCAAACTTGGGTCTTGTAGTTATTGATGAGGAGCAAAGATTTGGTGTAAAACACAAAGAAGCTTTAAAGAAAATTAAATCTACAGTAGATGTGCTTACACTTTCAGCAACTCCTATACCAAGAACTCTACATATGTCTTTAAGTGGGATAAGAGATATGAGTGTTATAGAAGAACCCCCACAAGAAAGACATCCTGTAATAACATATGTTACTGAGAGTAAGGAAAGCGTAATTCAAGATGAAATAGAAAGAGAATTAAGTAGAGGTGGACAGGTATTCTTTGTATACAATCGAGTTGAGCATATTGAAGAAATGGCAAGTATGATTCAAAAGCTTGTCCCAGATGCTAGAGTAGCTGTTGCACATGGAAGAATGACTTCTAAGTCACTAGAAAATATAATCTTAGGATTTTTAAATAAAGACTATGATGTGCTAGTGTGTACTACAATAATAGAAACAGGTATGGATATATCCAATGCAAACACCATGATTATATACGATGCAGATAAAATGGGATTAGCTCAGTTATATCAGTTAAGAGGTAGAGTTGGAAGAAGTTCCAGACAAGGATATGCCTATCTCATGTATGAAAAAGATAAAACTTTAAGTGAAATAGCAGAAAAAAGATTAAAGGCTATTAGGGAATTTACAGAATTTGGCTCAGGTTTTAAAATAGCGATGAGAGACCTTGAAATCAGAGGGGCTGGAAATATTTTAGGTTCTCAACAACATGGTCATATGGCAGTTATAGGTTATGATTTATATGTCAAAATGCTTAATGATGCAATTAAAAAGGTTAAAGGTGAGCCTATTGTTGAAGAAATTGATGTTGAAATAGATTTAAGTGTAAATGCATATATTCCAGACAATTATATTAAGGATGAATTGATTAAGATTGAAATGTATAAGAAAATTGCTTCTATTGAAAATAGGGAAGATATGTTGGATATACAAGAAGAACTTGAAGATAGATTCTCTGATATACCTAAACCAGTACAAACACTACTTACAATAGCTTATATAAAATCGTTGTGTAAGATATTAAAAATAGAAAAAATTAGACAAGTAAAAGATGAAATATTATTAGTTCCAATAACAAAGTATAGAACTAAACAAAAAATAGGTTATAATATAGTTACAGAATTAGAAGAACTGTTAGAAAAAATGTGCAAGGTCAAATAACTTGTAAATTTAAGAAGGGATGTTTTAAATTTGAAAAAAGTAATAACGTTAGTAATAGCTATGATAGTTGTAGTATCAATAACAGCTTGTAGTGCAAGCACAGATGGAACTGTAGCAACAGTAAACGGTACAAAAATATCATCAGATGAATTTAAAAAAACTATAGCTCTTTATAAAGATTCTATGGAACAAACTTATGGAAAAGACATCTGGGACAAAGAAGTTGAAAAAGGAGTAAAGTATAAGGACAAGTTTAAAGACTTAATTCTTGAACAACTTATAACTACAGAAGTTATATATTCACAAGCTAAAAAAGATAACTTACTTCCTAAAAAAGAAGATGTTGAAAAAAGTTTTAAAGATTTAAAAGATGCTATGAGTAAAGATGAAAATTATAAAAAACAACTTGAAAAATTAGGTATAGATGATACATTTTTAAAAGACCAACAAGAAAAAGATTTAGCTATGCAAAACTATCAAGCTAATTTTACTAAAGAAACTAAAATATCAGATGAAGAAATGAAAAAATACTATGATGCACATAAAGATGAATTCAAAAAAGATGAGGTAGAAGCTTCTCATATTTTATTAAAAACAGTAGATGACAACAATAAACCACTTTCAGAAGAGAAAAAGGCAGAAGCTAAGAAAAAAGCTGAAGAAGCCCTTAAAGAAGTTAAATCAGGTGAAGATTTTGCAAAGGTTGCAAAGAAATATTCACAAGATGCTTCAGCAAGTGATGGTGGTAAATTAGGATTCTTCTCAAGAGGTCAAATGGTCGCTGAATTTGAAGAAGCAGCATTTTCTATGAAAAAGGGTGAAATATCTAACTTAGTTGAAACTCAATATGGATACCATATAATCAAAGTAACAGACAAAGTAAATGAACAAACCCCATTTGAAGATTCTAAAGAAACTATAAAAGATCAATTATTAAAAAACAAATATCAAGAGAAAATAGAAAAATTAACTAAAGAAGCTAAAGTAGAAAAAGATGAAAAAGTAATAAATACAATCACAATCTAAAAACTAAAAAAATAGTAATATGCTTAAAAAAGCTATATCTGGAGAAGATATAGCTTTTTTTGTATATTTTTCTTAACAATGGTAAAAATAAACTTAAAGTAATTTATGGAGGGATTAAAAAATATGAAAGCAACAGGTATAGTTAGAAGAATAGATGATCTTGGAAGGGTAGTTATCCCAAAGGAGATAAGAAAGACATTAAGAATTAGAGAAGGAGATCCTTTAGAGATATTCACAGCAAAAGATGGAGAAGTCATACTTAAAAAATACTCTCCAATAGGAGAATTAAATGAATTCTCCCAAGAATATGCTGAAACATTAGCAGAAGTATTAGGATATGGTGTATTAATAACCGATTTAGATTCTATAATAGCTGTATCTAAACTTCCTAAAAAAGATTATAAAGAAAAAAGTATAAGTGATGAGTTAGAAGCAATAATAAGTGAAAGAACAGTAAAATACTCAAAAGATAAAAATATTTTACCTTTATTTAAAGAAGACCAAAAGGAATATATTAGTCAAGTTATTATGCCTATAATTAGTGCATCTGGTGACTGTATAGGTTCGATTGTAGTTGTTTCAAAAGATAAAGATACAATTGCAGAAAGTGAAGAAAAATCTTTAAAAATAGCTGCTAACTTTTTAGGAAAACAAGTTCAATAATTTTATCATAAAGACCTTTTACGTGAAGGTCTTTTGAAGTTTTTGTTTAAAATATTGAATATAGCATTAAAAATATGGTATATTAAAGTTTGTTATATAAACAGTATGGAGGTTATGTTATGAACAATAACAAAAACAAAGACTCCTTTTTAAAAGGAGCCCTTATACTTGGGCTAGCAGGTGTAATCGTAAAAATAATGGGTGGATTTTTTAGAATTCCCCTTGGGAACATGATTGGTTCAGAAGGAATGGGATACTATCAGGCTGCTTATCCTGTGTACACTCTATTTTTAACATTAGCTACTGCTGGATTCCCAACAGCTGTGGCAAAATTGGTTTCGGAAAAAGTTGCTATTGGAAATTATAAAGGTGCAAATAAGATATTTAAAGTATCGCATACAGTTTTATTTATAACTGGTATAATATCATTTTGTATATTGTTTTTTGGGGCCGACTACATAGTAACAAACATAATGAAAAATCCTGGTGCATTGTACTCTATGAAAGCTATTGCTCCAGCTTTATTATTTGTTCCAGCGATGTCAGCATATAGAGGATATTTTCAAGGTAGACAAGACATGACTAAGATTGCTGTGTCTCAAGTTGCAGAGCAATTTTTTAGAGTTGTATTAGGTCTTACTTTGGCCTACCTACTTATGAAAAGTTTTGGGCAAACTTTAGGAGCAGCAGGTGCTATATCAGGAGCTACAATAGGTTCAGTAGCATCTATGGTTTATCTGATGTTTGCTTATATGTTAGGAAGAAGAGAACGTAGAGCTGAGATAGATGCGAGTCAAAGGTTCAAGGATGAACAAGTTTCTTATATCTTTAAAAAGCTTTTAACAGTTGCTATTCCGATAACAATAGGTGCATCAGTAATGCCACTTGTAAATATGATAGATAATGTTATTGTAATAAGAAGACTTATGGAAGCAGGCTTTACATATAAAGTAGCAAATTCAATGTTTGGTCAATTGACAGGTATGGCAATGGCAACAATAAATTTACCAGCCGTTATAACAACTGCAATGAGTATGAGCTTAGTTCCAGCTATTTCTAAAGCATATGCATTAGGTAATAAATCAAAGGCTAGAAAAGATACTAAAAATGCTGTTAAGGTGACTTTGCTTATAGTATTACCTTGTGCGTTTGGTATGGCATCATTAGCGATACCAATAATGGGTCTTTTATTTCCACATGAGCCATCATCTGTAGGAACTATCTTGTTTACTCTTACTCCATGTGTACTGTTCCTAGGATTAATACAAACATTAACAGGTATAATTCAAGGAATGGGAAAACCCATAGTTCCCGTAATTGCTCTATGTGTGGGTATGTTATGTAAGATTGTTATAAGTTACACATTGACAGGTATACCAGATATCAATGTATTAGGTTCAGCTTTTGGAACAGTTACAGCATACTTTGTGGCAGCTATGATTAACTTATTATATGTTAAAAAATATATGAATGTAAAATTTCCTAAGAAGGAATTTATAATAAAACCATTTATAACAGTTATGACAATGTTTATAATGGTTAAGTTGAGTTATGGTGCTTTAGTTGGATTATTGGGCAATAGTCTATCTACAATAATCGCAATAGGTGTTGGTGGGATTGTATATGTAGTAGTTATTCTTGGAATAGGCGGAATTAAAAAAGAAGAGATATTAACTATGCCAAAAGGTGATAAATTATATAAATTGTTAAAAAAAGTTAAACTTATAAGATAATATAGGAATATATATGCAAATAAAGGAAATACTATACAAATAAAGGAAATACTATACAAATAGTAAAGCTCCTTATTTGTATAATAATACAAAAATAAAGTGAAATTTGCTAATGGGAGTGATGTTATGGGTAAGATAAGTATTGTAGGGCTTGGACCAGGAGACTATTCTCTTATAAGCCAAGGTGTACTGGAATCTTTAAAAAACAGCCCTAGAGTCTTTTTTAGAACAGAGAAACATCCAATAATTGATAAACTTAAAGAAACTATACAATACACTTCTTTAGATTACTTTTATGAAAATGAGGAAAACTTTGAGAGTGTTTACTTAAAAATATCTGAATTTATTATAGAAGAATCTACAAAAGGTGATTTAGTATATGCGGTTCCTGGTCATCCAAGGGTCGCAGAAAAGACTGTAAGTATAATAGAGAGACTTGCCGATGAAAAGCACATAAAAGTGGAGATAGTACCTTCTATGAGCTTTGTAGACGCTATGTTTAACTATTTAGCTATAGACCCATCTGATGGATTTAAATTGATAGATGCCTTTGAGATAGAAAACTCATACATAGATTTAGATACAAGTATGATAATAACTCAAGTGTATGATAAATTTATAGCATCAAATGTAAAGTTAAAACTTATGGAATATTATGATTATAATCAAGAAGTATGTATAGTAAATGGAGCAGGTGTCAAAGATTTAGAAAGTAAAAAGTTTATAAAATTATGTGAATTAGACAGAAATGAAAACTTTTTTGACTATTTAACTAGCTTATATATACCCAAAAGTTCTAAAAAGATGTATAATACAGTACATGACTTAGAAATAATAGTTAATACATTAAGAAGTCCATCTGGATGTGAATGGGATAAAAAACAAACACATCAATCATTAAAAAATTCTGTTATAGAGGAAGCATATGAACTTTGTAATGCAATTGATAATAATGATATAGATGAAATGGTAGAAGAATTAGGAGATGTTCTTTTACAAGTTATATTCCATTGTCAGATAGGTAATGAGGAAGGCTACTTTGATTTAAAAGAAGTGGTAAATGGTATATGCAAAAAATTAATTCATAGACATCCTCATATATTTAATGGTGTAAAACTAGATATGTCTAAGTTTGAAAAAACTTGGGAAGAGTTAAAGAAAGAAGAAAAAGGCGAAAGCACTGTAACAGATGGCCTTAGAAGAATACCAAAACATTTACCAGCTCTTATGAAGGCTAGTAAAGTTCAACATAAAGCAGCTCTTGTTGGCTTTGATTGGGACAATGTAGAAGATGTATTTAAAAAAATTGAAGAAGAATATCAGGAATTACTTGACGAACACAGGGTCGGGAATATAAAATACATAAAGGAAGAACTAGGCGATTTATTATTTTCGATAGTAAATCTAGCTAGATTTTTAGACATAGACTCAGGAGAAGCCTTGAACTGTACTACAGATAAATTCATAAATAGATTTGAGTTTGTAGAAAAAAGTGCAATGAATTTAAATAGAAAATTAGAAGACATGACACTTGAAGAGATGGATGAATTTTGGAATCAGGCTAAAAAACAATAAAATTGTGGAAGGAAATTTGTCAAAAATCTAGAACTTTTATCAGAAAGATAGGAGTCTATATTATAAACATTTTTAGGAGGTAAATATCGTGAATAAAGCTGAATTAGTATCAAAGATGGCAGAAAAAAGTGGATTAACAAAGAAGGAAGCAGAGGCTGCGTTAAACGCATTTATGAGTTCTGTTCAAGATGCACTAGTAAATAATGAAAAAGTTCAATTAGTTGGATTTGGAACATTTGAGACAAGAGAAAGAGCTGCTAGACAAGGAAGAAATCCAAGAGATCCAGAGCAAATTATAGATATACCAGCTTCTAAAGCACCAGTTTTCAAAGCTGGAAAAGGATTAAAGGATACAATAAATGGATAATTAGAAATCTTGTGAAAAAGTGTGGATAAATTTACCACACTTTTTCTATAGAGCTAAGGAAGGTGATAATTATGAGATTAGATAAGTTTTTAAAAGTATCTAGGATTATAAAGAGAAGAACTGTTGCTAAAGATGCATGTGATAAAGGAATTGTCACTATAAATGGAAAAGTCGCTAAATCTTCTTCAGAAGTGAATATTGGAGATACACTAGAAATACAATTTGGAGAGAAGAAGATGAAGTTTAAGATAAATGAAGTAAGAGAGCATGTATTAAAAAATGATGCAAAAGAAATGTACGAAATTTTAGAATAAAATTAATAGTCCTCTAGTATATTAATAGTAGTATTAGTGAAATATTTACTGGGGGGATATTATGGAACAGAACATAACTTTGAAAGATAGATCAAAGCTGGTTATTTCAGGAGTCGAGCACATATATTCTTTTAATGATAAAAGAGTAGAGCTTAAAACTTCTGTAGGCGAGATGGTAATTGAAGGCGAAAACCTAGATATGAGCAAGCTAAGTATAGACGAAAATATAATTAGCATAGATGGAACTATAAATTCTATGGTATATGCAAAGCCTAAAAAGCCACAAGAAAGTTTTTTGAAAAAGGTATTTAGATAGATGATACCTTTTACTCAAGATGTAAGTATTTTCTACGCTACTATTTATGGTGGAATACTCATAGGAGTGTTGTTTGATTTTTATAGAGGCCTGAGAGGGAGTTTTAAATTCATCAATTATTTTGCAATAATTTTTGATGTATTGTTTTGGTTTCTGGCAACCATTATAATATTTATAACAATAAACCTTACAGAGTTTTTTAATTTAAGATATTACCATTTTGTGGCTTTGTTTATTGGTTTTATTTTATACTATAACACCATAAGTAAAATTGTTTTATCAATTATCAATAAAATAATTCGTTTTGTGAGGAATTCTTTTAAAAAAGTTACACACTACATAGTCAGTTTTTTAAACAATTTGTATTACGTTATAATCTATTCACTACACCTACTATTTGATATTATATTTTATATACCAAACATATTTATGGCAACAAAAAAAAGTATAAAGAGAAAATCAAATAAAAAATCAAAAAACAAGAAAAAATCAAAATCTAAGAAAAAAACTAAAACTAAAAAAAGGGTGTAGGAAAAATGAACTTAAGAAAAAAATTTTCAGGACAAATTATTGTTATCAGTTTATTTTTAGGAATATCAATTTTTAGTATAATGACAGGATTTGTATTTGAGTACGAAAAAGCTAAAGAATATAAAACAGAAATAGCAAGTCTAAATAAACAATTAAAAAAGACTGAAATACAAATAAACAGCTTAAAGAAAGATGAAAAATCATATGAAGGAGACTTAGAAGAAATAGCTAGAAAAAGATTAAACATGGTAAAGCCTAATGAAACCGTTTATGTAGATATAAATCGTTGATTAAAACTGGCTAATAAGTCTACAAGAATATTGATTTTAAAATTTAAGATTAAATAAAAAAGTCATTCAGTTTAAGGATGACTTTTTATTTTGATTAAGGAGGAATTTTATAATGAAAATAGGAGCTATTGATATTGGGACGAACTCAATGAGATTGTTGATAGTAGATTATGTGGATGGAAAGCTTATAAATAGAAAAAAATTTGTTAATACAACTAGAATTGGGCAAGGCGTAGATAGCAAAGGATATATAAAGGAAGATGCGATTCAAAGAAATATAAAAGCATTAAAAGAATTCTCTGACAAGTGTAATGATGAAAAATGTGAAAATATTTATTGTATGGGGACATCTGCCCTTAGAGATAGTAAAAATGGAGATTACTTTGTTAAACTAGCAAAAGAAGAAGCTGGTATAGATGTTGATATAGTTACGGGTATAGAAGAATCAAATTTGGGCTTTAAAGGTGTTTTAGAAGGTATACAAGAGGATAATGATATTATTGTTATAGATATTGGAGGAGGTTCAACAGAGTTTATTATAGGTGATTCAGATGGAATTAAATTTAATAAAAGTGAAAATGTAGGAGCTCTTAGAATGACAGAGAAATTTTTGAAACACGATATTATTGAAAATGAAGAGTTTGAAGCTATGAGTTCATTTATATATAATGAAATTAGTGAGACTTTAAATTACATAAAAGAAAAGGGATTAAAAACTCTTATAGGTATAGGAGGTACAATCACATCATTGTCAGCAATGAATCAAGAATTAGAAATTTACTCTATGGAAAAAATACATAACAGTAAAATATGCAAAAAAGAAATAGAAGAAATTCTACAAAAATTAATAAAGATGACATTAAGTGATAAAAAGAACTTAAAAGGGCTACAAGAAAAACGTGCGGATATTATAACTGCTGGTGTAAAAATATTGAATATAATAATGGAAAAATTAGAAATAGAAGAAATAACCGTAAGTGAATACGATAATTTGGAAGGCCTAATATGTCAAAAGTCAAAAAAAATGTATTAATATTTTTTGATATTTGGAACCGATTATGACAAAAAAAATTACTCCTCTTTGTTACAATTCTTAATATAAACAAAAGAGGAGGTTTTTTTATGCAAAGAAGTGTAGCAGTTGTAAAGAACAAAACTGTAAAACCAAATGTCATAAAATTAATAAGCGGATATATTGATTTTACTACGGCGGCATTCGCTGTAATGGGATTTTTACTTAGTAGGTCTATTATAGTAGACTCTGTAGCTCCTTTAGGAATTGCCTTTTTTATATGTGCATCAAAGATTGATAAGTATAAGATACCTGTATTTATATCAACATTAATAGGAATATTGTTATCATTCAATGATTTTGGAAATGTAGCAAAATATGCTGTGTGCCTTACAATATTTATGGCATTAAATAAGAAACTAAAACTATTAGATTCAATTGCCAAAATGGCGTTTATAGGTGCAATAGTATTACTTCCAATTTCCATGGGACAAGCTTTCTTTTCAGATAGGTGTGTATATAATTTGCTTGTTGCAGGTGTAGAAGCAATAATAATGTTTATATCTATATATGTATTTTCTTATGGTATAGGTTTAATGGCCAATGTCAACAATAGGATGTCTGTACGGACAGAAGAAGCCATATCAATAAGTTTACTGCTAACCTTTAGTATAATGGGGATAGGAGATATATCTTTGTTTGGAATATCGATAAGGACCATTTTGTCAACTGTATTGATATTACTGACCTCAATAGTAGGTGGAGCTACTATGGGAGCATCTAGTGGTGTAATTATTGGTGTGGCATCTATTTTAAATAATATGACATCAGCTATTTATATGGGTATATATTCTTTTTCAGGATTAATAAGTGGTGCATTTAATAAGATAAACAAATATTTCTGTATATTAGGATATATTCTAAGTTGGACAATAATATACCTATATACTTCTGGTATTACTTCAAACATGATGCAACTAAGAGATATATTGTTAGGGTGTTTGATAGTGCTTGTGTTGCCAGAAAGATTATTCAATAAGATTGAAAAATTAATAAAAAGTAATGTAGCTTCAAATGAAATTGTATACGATTATATTATGAGAAGCAAAAACTTAACGAATAGTCGATTAAATAGTATATATAAAACTTATGATGACCTTGCAGATACATTTGATAAGATAAGAGAAAAGGATAAAGTGTTAGACCAAAGAGACATAGCGAATGTAATAGATATGATTCATAATGATGAATGTAAAAGTTGTAGTATGAGAAGAATGTGTTGGGAATCAAGATTTAATCATACATACACTATGATATATAATATTCTTGAAAAAATTGAAGAGAAAGGAGAATTAAGTGTAAACGATATACCTAAAAATTTTAGAAAGGAATGTATGAAGCCAGAATCAATAGTGAAAATATCAAATCACTATTACAAAATGTTTGTATTAGATTATGATTGGAGTGTGAAGTTTTCAGAAAGTAGAAAATTAATAGCAAACCAGATAAGAAGTATTTCAAAATCAATTAAATCGCTGTCTCAGGACTTAGAGGGCGATATAATGTTGGATATAGAGAAAGAAAAAAATATATATGAACAATTAGAGAGATATGATATAACTGTTGATAAAGTAAGTTACTTAACAAAGAGTAACAGCGAATTTGAAATATCAATAGAAAAGAAGACTTGTAACGATGGTTGCATGTGTGAAAATAAAATTGTAGATATAATTTCAGACCTAGTAGGAGAGAATATGTCTGTTAGAAAAATAGGATGTCACTGTTTAGGAGGTAAATGTAAAGCAACATTTGTTAAGTCTCAAAAATATAAGGCTGTTACAGAAGTTTCAGCAATGTCTAGGGATGGACATATCCTTTGTGGAGATAATTACACATATATGGAGATAAATGATGGCAAATATATGATGGCTATAAGCGATGGTATGGGAAAGGGTAAAAAAGCTTATGAAGAGTCTTCTGCTACTATTGATATACTAGAAAAAATGATAGATGCAAAGATTAAAGATGAAATAGTCATAGATACTATAAATAATATGTTGTTATTAAAGTCTTCAGAAGAAATGTTTTCAACTCTCGATTTAGGTATTTTAGATTTAAAACGAGGTTGTTTAGAAACTATAAAGATGGGAGCATGTTCTACCTATATAAAAAGAGAGGATGGAGAAGTTGATTTAATATCATCATCATCTTTACCTGTTGGTATATTATCAGATGTAAAGATTGATAGAAAAAATGTAAAAGTTAAGGAAGGGGACTATGTTATAATGGTTTCTGATGGAATTGTAGATGCAGGAAGAAATAACAATTTAGGCGATAATTGGTTAATATATTTCTTAAAAAATATAGAAACTACTAATCCAAAGGAAATTTCAAATTTAATATTAGATAGAGCATTGGAGTTACAAGCGTTACAAATCGAAGATGACATGACTGTTCTAGTTACAAAAATATGTACAAAATAAAATTTATAAATTTCTGTGTATAATATGTGGATAACTTGTGTATAATATGTTAATAGACTTTTGAAAAAAGTAAAGTTATTAACAAAAAAAACGTATAAATCAACAAAATTTGTTGATAAGTATGGCATAAATGTTAATAAAATGTAAAAAAAGAAAAAATGAAAGCTATTATCAAAAGAGATTCATGTTGAAATAACTAAATTTCTAAGCAAGTAAAGCCTGTGAATATGTTGATTATTATGTGGATAACTATTAATTCGATATTTATTTATATAGTATGAATAATTGAATAATATATCTAAAAAAAGCCATCCTATTATTAAGTAAACTTATTGAAAGGATGGCTTTTTATGAATAGGAAATTGTGCAAAGCAATAATACCTTTATTTATCTCTATTTTTTGCATGTTAATAATAAGTATAAAAGCTGACCAAGGATATCAAAAAAATAATGATAGAGCAATTACTGTCATGAATAATGATACTGAAGATGATGCTGAAAAAAAACAAGAAATAGATTATGAAAAAACATGTTGGAATTTACAGTCTCTATTTAAAAGTGATGACCAATGGAAAAAAGAACTTAAGAGTTTTAATAAAGATACAAAAGAACTTAAAAATTACATAGGTAAAGTTACAAAGTCACCAACGCATTTGTCTTTTGCGTTAGATATCAAAGAGAAACTTGATATAAGATTAAATAAACTTTCTGCCTATGTAAAATTAAAACAAGATACTAATAAAAATTCATATAAATATTTAGATATGAGTGATAGTATGGGTAAATCTTATGGAGACTATATGGGGATTTGCTCAGATTTAGAGTTAGAGATATTAAAATTATCAAATAGAGATTATAAGAAGATTATTTCAAATAAAAATATAAATAGAAAATATGGTGTATATTTAAGAGATATAAGAAGAAATAAAGTACATTATTTGGATGATAAATCAGAAGATATTCTAAGTAAAGTGTCTTCAATAAGTAGTCTTCCAAGTCAAGTATATGAATTATTTAGAAATATGGATAGAAAAACTAATTTGACACCAGCTCAATATGCAAGTGAATTGGAATCTCCAGATAGAGAAAATAGAAAAAAAGCTTATCAAGATGAACTCATTACTTATAATGATAATATAAATACAATTGCGGGCTTGATTACTGGCCAAGTTAAAAAGAATATATTTTATTCTCAGGAAAGAGGTTATGAGTCGTCTTTAGAAATGTATTTAGAATCTGATAATGTAGATGAAAAAGTATACAATAATTTAATAAGAACTGTAAACAGTAATATGGATAGTTTACACAAATATATAGACTTAAGAAAAAAAGTCTTAAAGTTGGATAAGGTTCACTCATATGATATGTCTGTACCTATAGTTAAAGCTGTTGATAGTAATATCAACTATGAAAAAGCACAAAGTATAGTATATTCAGCATTATCACCTTTGGGAAAAGAATACAATGATGTGGTATACAAAGCGTTTAATGAAAAATGGATAGATGTTTATTCACATGAAAATAAAGTAAGTGGTGGATATTGCTTATCTGTCTATGAAAATCATCCATATATACTTTTAAATTATAATAATTCATTAGGCTCAGTTTCAACTTTATCACATGAATTAGGTCATGCTGTATATGAATATTTAAGTTCTAAGAATCAAAATTATTTTAATTCAAATCCATCTATATTTACTCATGAAGTTGCGTCTACTACTAATGAGGCATTACTTTATGAGATGCTTATAAGAGAATCTAAAAGTAATGGAGAGAAAGCCTATTATATAACACAATATCTAGACTTAATAAAGGATACTCTTTATACACAAACTATGTATGCTGAATTTGAAAAAACTATACATGAATTAGTAGAAAAAGGAAAAAGTGTAAATGCATTAGTGTTAAACGATGCTTGGGGACAACTTCTTAAGAAGTATTATGGGCAAAACTATGAATTAGACCAATTATCTAAGGTCGGATGGGCAAGAATCCCACATTTTTATAATAGTTTTTATGTCTATAAATATGCTACAGGTTGTAGTGCAGGAGTGAGTTTCGCCCAAGATATACTAAAAAATGGCTCAGATAATTATATAAATTTTCTTAAAAAAGGAAGCTCAGATTATCCAATAGACTTATTAAAAGGAAGTGGGATAAATTTAACTAATACAAAACCTATAGAAAATACAATAAAAAAATTTGACAGCTTAGTAGCAGAACTTGAAAAGCTATTATAAAAGATTTATTATAATCCACATGGAAAATATATCGAATTAATGTTAAAATATACTAAAAGTTTAAAGTCCTATTATATAATAGGACTTTTTATCTATTAATTAGTGGGAGATGATTCTATGCAAGTTAAAGTTAAAAAAGCTGTAATACCAGCAGCAGGTTTAGGTACTAGATTTTTGCCAGCGACAAAGGCACAACCAAAAGAAATGTTACCAATAGTTGATAAACCAACTCTACAATACATAATAGAAGAGGCTGTAGCTTCAGGAATAGAGGAAATACTAATAATAACAGGCAGAAATAAAAAATCTATTGAAGACCACTTTGATAAATCTGTAGAATTAGAACTTGATTTAGAAAAAAAAGGTAAAAAAGAGTTGTTAGAAATAGTACAAAACATATCTAACATGATTAATATACATTATATAAGACAGAAAGAACCAAAAGGACTGGGAGATGCGATTTATTGTGCTAGACACTTTATAGGTGATGAGCCTTTTGCTGTAATGCTAGGAGATGACATTGTAGACAATGATGTGCCTTGTTTAAAACAATTAACAGACGCATATGAAGAGTATAGAACTACAATATTAGGTGTGCAAAAAGTGAATCCAGAAGATACTAATAAATATGGTATAATAGAAGCTAAAAATATAGAGGGCAGGGTTTATAAAGTAAAAGATATGGTAGAAAAACCAGAATCAGGGAAGGCACCTTCAAATATAGCTATTTTAGGTAGGTATATAATAACTCCCGAAATATTTGATATCCTTAAGGATTTACCTCCAGGCAAAGGTGGAGAAGTACAACTTACAGATGCTTTAAAAGTATTATCTAAAAAGGAAGCCATGTATGCATATAACTTTGAGGGTAAGAGATATGATGTTGGTGATAAATTAGGATTTTTAGAAGCGACTGTCGATTTTGCTCTAAAGAAAGAAGACCTTAAGGAAGATTTTATTAAGTATCTAAGACATGTTTGTAATGAATTTGATAAAGATGTCAATGTGTTATACAATAATACAAATGAAGAAATAGATTCAGATAAGATTTGCGAAATTAAGGAGCTCGAAATTCAAAAATAATTAGGAAAGGTGATGTAGTGTGGCAAAATCAGGTCAAAAAAAGATTAATAGAATAATAGCTGTTGGGATTGTGGGTGTTCTTGTATTAACAAGTATAACAGCTGTTTTAAGTATGATTGCAGCTATGTTATAGAAATAAATAACTACTGTGGTATACATAAATATAAAAACCATATATAACTTGATGTAGTCAAAAATTTACAGAATTCTAGTTATATATGGTTTTTAGAATTTATAAAGATAAAAAATAATTTTTATAACAGTTGCATATTTTAAGGGAAAATATTATTATAAGATATAAATATAGTGATAAATTTATAGAAGCGTGCTAAGATTGGACTTGAGATATAATAAATATAATGGACAATAATGTTTTAAATTTTATTTATTGACCATAATGTATAAATAGTGATATTATTAGACTTAACTGTTTGAATAAAACTTTTCTTTTTCATGCCTTCAATTTCCAAAAAAAGTATATATATAAATGAATATATAGATGAGGAGGATTTTTTTGATTTTAGATGATAAAGTATTAGAAGGATTGGGTAGTAAAACATTAGTTGAACTACGAGAAATAGCAAAAGAATTAAAAATAAAATCAATTACTACATATAAGAAAAATGAGCTAATTGAGATTATAAATTCTAAGAGCAAGAATGAAGTAAAAACAAATGAGATAAAAGCAAATGAAGAAATTAAAGATAAAGATAAAAATGAAAATATAAAAGAAGACATGAAAAATAGAAAAGAAAATATAGAGAACGAAAGCATAGAAAAAGAAGTTGAATATAAGAGCCCTGCCAAATCATATAACAAAAAAGAAATAGATAATCAGAATATTTCCCAAAGCCAAGATAACAGAAACCAAAAAAATGATTATAATAAGACATCAAGTACAAATGATTACAATAAGGCATCAAATACATGTAATAGAATGGTCAGAAATAATAATAAAAACTATTATATGCCTAAACAAGTAGATGAATCTAAGATAGTAGATGAATTTAACACATCAAAGGAAGATGAAGTAGTCGGTGTACTTGAGATTTTACCAGATGGATTTGGTTTTTTAAGAGGCTCAAATTATTTATCTACTGAAGGAGATGTATATGTTTCACCATCTCAAATAAGAAGATTTAATATGAAAACAGGAGATAAGATTAAGGGTATAACTAGACATCCAAAAAGTGGAGAAAAGTTTAGAGCACTTTTATATGTTCAAAAGATAAATGATGAGAACCCTGATACAGCTATACAAAGAAATGCATTTGAGACATTGACACCAATCTTTCCAGAAGAACGACTTACACTGGAGACAAATAGAAATGAGATAGCCACAAGAATTATAGATTTAATTTCTCCTATAGGTAAAGGACAAAGAGGATTGATAGTTGCACCTCCAAAAGCTGGGAAAACAATTCTTTTAAAAAGTGTCGCAAACAGTATAGCTAAAAACCATCCAAATGTTGAACTTATAGTCCTTCTTATAGATGAAAGACCAGAGGAAGTTACTGATATGAAGGAGTCTATTGAAGGAGATGTTATATATTCTACTTTTGACCAAGTATCAAGTCATCATGTTAAGGTTGCAGAAATGGTATTAAATAGAGCTCAAAGACTAGTTGAACACGGTAAAGATGTAGTAATCTTACTAGACAGTATAACTAGACTTGCAAGAGCATATAACCTTACAATATCTCCTACAGGTAGAACTTTATCTGGAGGTATTGACCCTGGTGCACTTCATGGACCTAAAAAATTCTTTGGAGCTGCTAGAAATATAAGACAAGGTGGTTCTTTGACAATACTAGGAACAGCACTAGTTGAAACTGGCTCTAGAATGGATGATGTAATTTTCGAGGAATTTAAAGGTACAGGAAATATGGAATTACATTTAGATAGAAAATTAGCTGAAAAAAGGATATTCCCTGCAATTGATATTTATAAGTCTGGGACAAGAAGAGATGACTTATTGCTTGATGATGAAGAAAAAACAGCTCTTTGGAGATTAAGAAGAGAAATGAGTAATAATTCAGTGATGGAAATTACAGATAAAGTCATTGAACTTATAAAAAGAACTAAAGACAATAAAGAATTTGTAAAATCGATAAAGAGTTTGTAAAATCAAGGAATAATTGTAAAAATAGATTATATAAAGTAATAGAAAAATCACTTGAATGGCATAATAAGTTGTGCTATAATAATGTAGTTGATAATGTAAAAAGAAAGTTAATATAATTAATTTTTTTAAATAAAGAGAAGAGGTGACTATAATGCAAAAGGAAATACAACCAAAATACAATCCAGTTGAAGTGCGTTGTGCTTGTGGGAACACATTTGTTGCTGGTTCAACTAAGGACGAAATAAAAGTTGAAATATGTTCAGAGTGCCATCCATTCTATACAGGAAAACAAAAGAACATAGAAAAAGGTGGAAGAATCGACAAATTCAAAAAAAGATTCAAAATGGACTAATTTTTATAAAAATGGAGTTGGAGGAAGCCAACTCCTATTTTATTACAAAAAAAGATTCATATTCTACTTTAAATTGTCTTTTTGTATTATAATAATAAATATGTTAAATCAAGTATTTAAAATGCAATTGAATGAGGTGAGTGGATGGGAAAACAATCTGTAGGTGGTCAAGCTGTTATTGAAGGCGTAATGATGCAATCAAAAGATAAAAGAGCTGTAGCTGTTAGAAAAAGTGACGGAGAAATAGCCTTAAAAGAAGATAGAATAAAAAGTTGGGTAAGAGATAAGAATATAGATAAGATACCTTTTATTAGAGGTTCTTTTGTTATGATAGATACAATGATTCAAGGAATAAAGAGTTTGAACTTTTCTTCAGAGTTCTTTATGGAAGAAGCTGAAGAGGACAAATTTGATTTATTTATGAAGAAGATTTTTAAAGACAAGGCAAATGATATACTTATAGTCTTTTCCTTGGTTATAGCGATGATACTTTCTGCTGGTTTATTTATTTTTATACCTACACTAGTAGGAGGGGCTTTTTCTAAGGTAATACCTAGTGATTTTATGCTCAATTTAATAGAAGGTATTATAAGGATAGTTATATTATTTGCATATATAGTATTAATTTCTAGAAGTAAGGATATAGAAAGAGTATTTCAATATCATGGTGCAGAGCATAAATCTATATATTGTTATGAAAATAATTTGGAACTTACAGTAGAAAATGCTAGAAAATTTAAAAGGCTTCATCCTAGATGTGGTACAAATTTTTTATTTATAGTTATGGCTGTATCAATAATATTGTTTGCATTTTTTGGTTGGCCAAATCCAATACTTAGGATATTTATGAGAATCATATGTGTTCCTATAGTAGCAGGATTATCTTATGAAGTAATTAGAATTCTTGGAAGATATGACAATAGATTCACTAAGATTATTGCATATCCAGGTATGATGTTGCAATACTTTACAACTAAAGAGCCTGATGATGAGCAGTTAGAAGTAGCTTTAGAAGCATTAAAGGCAGTAGTAGATTAAAGAAAAGGGTATTTATTATGACGATAAAAGATATAATTATTAAATATTCAGAGGAATTTAAAGATATAAGTGATACTCCAAGACTAGATACAGAATTGTTATTACAAAAAGCATTAGGTGATGTTGATAGATTGTATATTCACTTAAATCTAAATAAGGAATTAGCTGAAGAACAGAAAACAAAATTTATAGGTTTTGCAGAAGAAAGAATAAATGGAAGACCAATAGCATATATAGTTGAAAAGAGAGAGTTTATGGGGCTAGATTTCTTTGTTAAGGAAGGAGTATTAATCCCAAGACCAGATACAGAAACTTTAGTAGAAGAAATAATTGAAATATGTAAAGATGGAAAAAATGTAAGCATACTAGATATAGGTACTGGTTCAGGTGCTATTACAGTCAGTTTAGCAAAATACATTGAAAATTCCAATGTGACATCTTTTGATATATCAGAAATAGCTCTAGAAATAGGAAAGAAAAATGCTATTATAAATGAAGTTGATGAAAAAATAGAGTACATCAAATCAGATTTATTTACAGCATTAAATGATAGTAATATAAAATTTGATATTATAGTTTCAAATCCACCATATATAAAAAAGCAAGATATAGAAACATTACACACACAAGTTAAGGATTATGAGCCATATAATGCGCTTGAGGGTGGAGAAGATGGATTGGATTTTTATAGAAAAATAACAGAACAAGGAAAGAAATATTTAAATGAATGTGGAATATTAGCATATGAAGTTGGTCATAATCAAGCTGAAGATGTAATTAATATTATGAAAAGTAATGGATATAAACAAATATATACAAAGAAGGATATACAAGGCATTGATAGAGTTGTTATAGGCTACAATATATGATATAATCAACAATTGATATGTTACATTTAATCGAGGTGAAAGTATGTTAAAAAAATTAGAGGTATTGGAAGATACATATAAAGACTTAAGTGAAAAAATAGGTGATCCTGATGTAATAAATGATCAAAAAGTTTGGCAAAAGTATATAAAAGAACATGCTGACTTAGAGCCTATTGTCATGAAATACAGAGAGTATAAAAGTGTTTTAGATAGTATAAAGGAATCAAAAGAAATTTTACAAGAAGAGTCAGACGAAGAGTTAAGAGAATTAGCAAAAATGGAGTTATCTGAAATGGAAGAAAAAGTAACTCCAATAGAAGAAGAAATAAAAATACTACTATTACCTAAAGACCCTAACGATGATAAGAACGTTATAGTTGAAATTAGAGGTGGAGCTGGAGGAGATGAAGCAGCTCTATTTGCAGGTGATTTATTTAGAATGTATTCGAGATATGCTGAGAGAAGAAGATGGAAAATAGAATTATTAAGTGCTAGTGATACTGGAGTGGGTGGATATAAAGAAGTATCTTTTATGATAAAAGGTAAAGGAGCTTACTCAAGATTAAAGTATGAATCTGGAGTTCATAGAGTTCAAAGGATACCATCAACTGAATCTGGTGGAAGAATACACACATCAACTTCTACTGTTGCAGTATTACCAGAAGTTGAAGATGTAGAAGTTGACATAAATCCAAATGACTTAAGAATAGACGTTTTCCGTTCTTCAGGTAATGGAGGGCAAAGTGTCAATACTACTGACTCTGCTGTTAGGGTAACACACATACCTACAGGTGAAGTAGTATCTTGCCAAGATGGAAAATCACAATTAAAAAATAAAGAGCAAGCTTTAAAAATATTAAAAGCTAGACTTTACGATAAAGCATTGGCAGAACAACACAAAGATATAGCAGCAGAAAGAAAAAGCCAAGTCGGAACTGGTGACAGATCAGAAAGAATAAGAACATATAATTTCCCTCAAGGTAGAATAAGTGACCATAGAATAAATTTAACTTTATATAAGCTAGATGCATTCTTAGATGGGGATATAGATGAAATGATAGACGCTTTAATTACTGTTGACCAAACAGAAAAAATGACTGCAATATAAGGAATGTTTTAAAAGAGCTGTTTCTTTCTAGAAATTATTTTCTATTTTGAAACAGCTATTTTGCATTTTAGGTCATGTTATCATATTCTACTGTATATAATTGTTATATACAAGTACAGGAGGGTTATATGATACTAAAAGTAACGATGATTGGACTTTTGGCAGGTGTTATAGGGACAGGATTAGGGGGAGTCATATCAGCTATCTTCAAAAGAGAAGTTGATAAATACCTAAATTTCTTTATGGGATTATCTGGCGGAATAATGTTGGCTGTAGTAGTATTTGATTTGATGAAAGAATCTATGGATAAAATGGGAGTAATCAATACAGTTATATTTACATTTGTTGGAGCTCTCATAACTATGTACATAAAAACAAGATTGGATGTATCTGGAAGCATGGCATCTGGATATCTTATATTCATAAGTATATTACTACATAATTTACCAGAAGGATTAGCTATTGGTTCTTCTTTTATGTCAACTGAAAGTTTAGGTATCACTCTTGCTATAGTAATAGGTCTACATAATATACCAGAAGGGTTAGCTATGGCATTGGGTCTGGTATGTAATAAAATGAGGATGAGTAAAGTTATTTTATTTACAATAATAGCTGGATTACCTATGGGTCTAGGAAGTTTTTTAGGTGTTTATTTTGGAGGAGTGTTTACTTCTCTTATAGGTGTATTTCTTGCTACAGCAGGAGGTACAATGATGTATGTTGTATTGGAAGAAATTTTTCCACATTCAAAAAGTGTGTATTGTATAGTTGGTTTTTTGTTAGGTACAATAATTGTAAACTATATCTAAAATTAAAATGAAAGCAGGCATACGAAAGATGAAGACTATTATAAGTAATATTGATATAAATAATATTGATTATGAGGAAATAAAAATACAAGCAAAACTTCTTAGAGAAGGTAAAACGGTTATTTTTCCAACTGAGACAGTGTATGGATTAGGTGCAAATGCATTAGATGAAAGTGCAGTAAAGAAGATTTATGAAGCTAAAGGAAGACCTAGTGATAATCCGCTTATAGTCCATATTTATGAAAAAGAAGAAGTTTGTGATTTAGCTAAAGATATAAGTAATAAAGCTAAGCTTGTTATGGAAAAGCTTTGGCCAGGGCCTATAACCATAATACTAAATAAAAAAGATATAATTCCATATAGAACTAGTGGAGGGCTTGATACAGTTGCAATAAGAATGCCTTCTCATATTATTGCCAGGGCAATAATAAAAGAAGCAGGTGTACCTATTGCAGCTCCTTCTGCAAATATATCAGGGAGACCATCTCCAACAAAAGCGAAACATGTATATGAAGAAATGAATGGAAGAGTTGATGGAATAGTTTTAGGAGGAGATAGTAACTTTGGATTGGAATCGACTGTATTAGACCTTACAAGTGAGATTCCTATGATATTAAGACCTGGAAGTATAACTAAAGAAGTTTTAGAAGAACTTCTTGGCGAAGTAAGGCTTGACCCATCATTAAGTAAAAAAGAAGATAATCAAAAAGCCAAGGCTCCAGGAATGAAATACAAGCATTATTCACCAAATGCAGATGTATATATTATATCTGGAAAAAGAGAAAATGTAGCAACAAAGATTAATGATATGATAAAATCTAATAAAGAAAAAGGTCTAAAAACAGGTGTAATGTGTATTAGTAGAAATAAAGAGTTTTATAATGGAGAAGTAATAGATTTGGGAAGTACTCTTGAGGAAGTAGCAAGTAATTTGTTTGATGCTCTAATAGAAATGGATAAAAAAGGTATAGATGTCATATATTCAGAGGAATTTCCTAAGAGTGGTGTTGGACAAGCAATTATGAATAGATTACTTAAGTCAGCAGGATATAAAGTAATAAAAGCTTAAAAGGGAGTTGTGAAATATGAATATACTTATTGTATGCACAGGAAATACTTGTAGAAGTCCCATGGCTGAAGTTATATTAAAGAAAGTTATTGAAGAGTCTGGAAAAAATATTGAAGAATATTGTATATCTTCAGCAGGTATATCTACAGTGAATGGTATGGATGCTTCTAAAAACTCTATAGAAGCTTTAAAAGAACTTGGAATAGATTTATCAAAGCATAAAAGTAGAGTAATCACTAAAGATTTAATAGATAAATCAGATATTATACTAACAATGACTAAATCTCATAAAGAAATTTTAGTCCAAGCAGTTCCAAAATGCAAAGAAAAAGTGTATACTTTTAAAGGGTTCGCAAATCAGGATGAGTCAGATATATCTGACCCATTTGGTGGAAGTTTGGATACTTATAGAGATACTATGAAAGAAATAATATATTCTGTCAACAAAATAGTAAAAAATATATAAAATGGAGGATAAAGAAATGAAAATAGGATTAGGCTGTGACCATGGAGGATATAATTTAAAAAAAGAGATAATAAACTATTTAGAAAGAAAAGGTATTGAATGTGTAGATTATGGAACTAATAATGCTACAGATTCTGTTGATTATCCTGCTTATGGAGAAATAGTTGCAAATGCAGTTATAGATAAAGAGGTAGATTATGGAATATTATGCTGTGGTACAGGGATAGGTATATCTCTAGCTGCCAATAAAGTTCCTGGAATAAGATGTGCAGTTGTGTCAGATGTATTTTCTGCAAAAATGTCAAAAGCACATAATGATGCAAATATGTTGTCATTAGGTGAAAGAGTTTTAGGTAAAGGTTTAGCACTTGAAATAGTTGAGGCTTGGATTAGCACAGATTTTGAAGGTGATAGACATGCTAGAAGAGTAAATATGATTAAAGCAATAGAAGAAAAACACAATAAATAATAAAAATTACAGTTTTATCAGGAGGAATTATCAAAATGAGTAAAGTGGTAGAGACAAACCATCCATTAATACAACATAAATTAACTTTAATGAGAGATAAAAATACTGGTTCTAAGGATTTCAGAGAACTTTTAACTGAAATTGCAATGTTAATGGGATACGAAATAACAAAAGATATACCATTAAAAGATATAGAAATAGAGACGCCTATTCAAAAAACATCATCTAAAGTTGTTGCAGGTAAAAAATTAGCTATAATTCCAATTTTAAGAGCAGGGCTTGGAATGGTAGATGGATTAGTAAGTTTAATGCCAGCAGCAAAAGTTGGTCATGTAGGATTATATAGAGACCCAGAAACATTAAAACCAGTTGAATATTATTGTAAACTTCCTCAAGACATAGGAGAAAGAGATATAATAGTAGTTGACCCTATGCTTGCTACAGGAGGTTCTGCTGTTGCAGCAATAGATTTACTTAAATCTAAAGGAGCTAAAAGTATAAAATTAGCTAATTTAGTAGCTGCTCCAGAAGGAATACAAGAAGTACAAAAATATCATGATGATGTTGATATATATGTTGCATCAATTGATGAAAAATTAAATGAACATGGATATATAATTCCTGGTCTTGGTGATGCTGGAGACAGATTATTTGGAACTAAATAAAAATTAATAACTATAAATATTTATTGGGAACTTTCTTATATAGTAAAAATTATTTAATATAAGGAAGTTCCTTTTTATATGTATTTTCTCAGAATAAGAATTCTTGAATTGATAAATTTCTCGAATTGAGAATAAAAAGCTTTTACCAATTAAAAAAGAATGGCTATTTTACACGAGTTTATAACTTATTAATAACTTAAAATATGGCATGTTAGTTGCTTACGAGTAAATTGATATGTATTAATTGAGTTTAAATTAAAATATTAATGATATTATTGGGAGTGATAATACATGACAAATTGTATAGTAGTAAGAGGAGCTGGAGATTTAGCAACAGCAGTTATATATAAATTACACAATAGTGGTTTTAAAGTGGTTGCATTAGAAATAGAAGAGCCTTTAGCTATACGAAGACAGGTTTCTTTTTGTGAGGCTGTCTATGAAAAAGAAGTTACTATTGAAGGTGTAGAGTGTAAACTTTGTAAAAACGAAGACGAAATCGAAAAAACGTTATCTCAAGATAAAGTAGCACTTATTGTAGACCCAAAAGGGGAAAAATTATCTAAGATAAATCCAGTTGTTTTGATTGACGGAATATTAGCCAAAAAAAATTTGGGTACAACTAAAGATATGGCTCCACTTACAATAGCTTTAGGGCCTGGATTTTGTGCAGGAGAAGATGTTGATGTGGTCATAGAGACAATGAGAGGTCATAATCTAGGAAGAATAATAACTAGTGGTAGAGCTGAAAAAAATACAGGAATACCAGGTGCAATAAAAGGGATTTCCAAAGAAAGAGTAATGCACTCAGAACATAGTGGAATAATGGAAAATGTATGTAAGATAGGCGATATAGTTGAAAAGGGTGATTTACTTTGTTATATTAATGATTATGGAAAAAAATATGAAATTAGAGCAACAATATCTGGAGTTCTTAGAGGATTACTAAAAGATGGAGCGAAAGTAAATAAAAATTTAAAAATATTAGACATAGACCCTAGAAAAGAGGAAGTCAAGAATGCTTTTACGATATCAGATAAAGCTAGATGTATAGCTGGAGGAGTTTTAGAAGCCATATTAAAAAATGGAATCTATCCAATAAATTAATTTATAATAAATAAGACTATTAATATTTCATTAAGGTGATATAATAAATTTAATAGATTAAGGAGAGCATATAACGGGTATTTAAAATTTAAATGGTAAAAATGCTCTTTTTTTATTGGACATTCAATTGACATGTGTATATAATATAAAAATAAGTATTTATTTAGGAAGAAATCTAATAAATATATATGAGACCAGTACATAAACAAAGAGGAGAAAAGTAAATTATGAGACCATCATGGGATGAATACTTTATGGAAATTGCAGAAGTGGTAAAAAAGCGTTCAACTTGTATTAGGAGACAAGTCGGAGCTGTTATTGTAAGAGATAAACAAATTCTAACAACTGGATATAATGGTTCTCCAAGAAATCTTGAACATTGTGAAAATATTGGGTGTAAAAGACAGGAACTAAATATTCCTTCAGGAGAAAGACATGAACTGTGTAGGGCATTGCATGCTGAGCAAAATGCTATAATACAAGCTGCTCATAATGGTATTAGTGTGGCTGGAGCAACTTTATATGTTACTACAAGACCTTGTGTTTTGTGTGCAAAAATGTGCATAAATGCAGGGATATTGAAAATTGTTTATGAAGGTGATTATCCAGATGATATGTCTACAGAATTGTTAAAAGAAGCAGGAATAGAACTTATAAAATTCTAGTAGATAAATTTTTTAGTGAATAATTTTAGGGTGACAATAAATGATAAAATTTGACACTGAAATACATGCTCATGAAATGATTAAAAGAAAGTGTTTGAAAAATAATCAGATTAGTAGTAAGATATATTTTATAATTAAATAAATTTATTATATAGATTAATTACATGTTATTTATTTTGTAATAATGAGGGATACTATTTATGAGTAAAAAAAATACACATATGGAAATTGCAAAGCTGTTTAGTTTAATAAGTCAAATAGGATTGATGATTGTAATATCAATATTAGGATGTACTTTCTTAGGAAAATTTTTAGATAGTAAATTAAATACAAGTCCAGTTCTAACAATAATATTTTTACTGTTAGGGGTTGGAGGTGCTTTTAGTGGTGTTTATAAAACTCTAATAGTATATACACGAAGGAAGTGATATATTGGATATAAAATTACTTAACCAAGTAAGGTCAGTAACAAAGGGTATAGTAATATTTGATGTAATTTTAATTGTGCTAATGTTGATAACATCAACATTAAGTAAGCCAGTATTTTTAGGACTTATATTTGGCTCTATAATAGCTATGTTAAATTTTAGATTATTAGCAATATCACTAGAAAAAACAGTGTCATTGCCAGCTGGAAAAGCACAAGCTTATGCATCAGCACAATATACCATTAGGCTATTTATAATGGCAGTTGTTCTATTTGCTTCAGCTAAGGTTCCACATTTAAATATAATCGGAACAGCACTAGGATTATTGAGTACAAAGTTTGTCATATTATCAAAAAACTTTATAAATAAATTAAAGAGGAAGGAGGCGTAAGTATGAGTCAAGCGCATTATTATCTCATAGGAAACTTTAAAATTAGTGAAACAATACTAGTGAGTTGGGGAATAATGGCCTTTTTAGCGATAGCATCTTATTTTTTAACTAGAAATTTGAAAAAAGTTCCAACTAGTAAAGTTCAAATATTTTTGGAATTTGCAATAGGTGGTCTTGCTAAAATGGTTACAAATGTTATGGGTAAAAACACAGTAAAAAGAATGCCATATATGATACCATACATAGGAAGTTTGTTTTTATTTTTCGCGTGCTCAAATTTAAGCCCATTACTTGGATTAAGATCACCAACAACCGACCTAGATACAACTGCTGCATGGGCAATGATTACATTTTTTATGATTTATTTTGCAGGAGTTAAATTTAAAGGAGTATCATACTTTAAAGAATTGGCTCAACCACTTGCCATAATGTTACCAATTAATATTATAGGTGAGTTAGCTAGACCAATATCATTAAGTTTCCGTCCATTTGGAAATATTTTAGGTGGAACAATTATAATGGGTCTATTTTATCAACTTTTAGGTTTTATATCTAGTCTAATACCAGGATTATCAATACCGATTGGACAGATATTAATACCAGTTCCATTACACTTGTACTTCGATTTATTTGCAGGATTGTTACAAGCATATATATTCATAATGCTAACAATGGTGTTTATATCAAGTGCAGGGGAATTAGATTAAGAAATCAACTTATATTAAGATAAAAAATAAAAAACAATTTAAATTTTTAAATTTTAAGGAGGAAATAATTATGGAAACAGCAATAGTAGCGGCAGCATCAGCAATAGGAGCAGGAATAGCAGTTGCAACAGGTATAGGTGCAGGAATTGGTCAAGGTGTAGCAGCAGGTAAGGCAGCAGAAGCAGTAGGAAATCAACCAGAAGCTAAAGGTGATATAACTTCAACTTTATTACTAGGTGTTGCTATAGCAGAGTCTTCAGCAATATATGGCTTGGTTGTATCAATAATACTTCTATTCGTAAATCCATTCTTCAAATACTTAGGAATGTAGATTTAGTCCTTAAATATTTTGAGATAGGTTTTATAGATAAATCATCTCAAACTTATAATCATGAGATGAATTTTATCATCTCGTGATTATAAGTAGTTATGATTTATGGAAAGGAGGATAATTATGGAAAAAGCACTAGTAGGTATAACATGGGAATTTGTATTCCAAATTGTTAATACTTTTATAATATTTTTACTTCTAAGAAAGCTTTTATTTAAGCCAGTTTTAAATATAATCCAATCAAGAGAAAATGATATTAAAAATGACTTAGCAGAAGGCGAAAAAGCAAAAACTGAAGGATTGGCGCTAAAAAAAGAATATGAGTCAAAAATCAATTTTGCTAAAGATGAAGGTCAAGAAATCATAAAACAAGCAACTATAAGAGCAGAGAAAAAATCAGATGACATAATAAGTACTGCAAAACAAGATGCTCTTGATATAAAAGATAAAGCAAGCAAAGATATAGAACAAGAAAAACAAAAGGTTATGAATGAAATTAAAAGTGATATATCAAATATAGCACTACTTGCGGCATCTAAAGTTATTGAAAAAGATTTAGATAAATCTAAACATGAAGAATTGATAGAAAACTTTATAAAAGAGGTAGGGGAGGCTAAATGATAAACGTAGTAGCAAATAGATATGCCGAAGCCCTATTTCAATTAGGAGAAGAAGAAAATTCAACTGATATATTATTTAAAGAATTAGAAAAAGTAGTAGATATGATGACTAAAGTTAGCAAAGATTTCTACAAAGTTTTAAAATCACCATTAGTTTCAAAATCAGAAAAGAAAAACTTGGTAGAAATCATTTTTGATAAGGAAGTAAGTTCTAACATAAAAAACTTCTTAAAAGTTTTAGTAGATAAAGACAGAATAGCGTTTTTGGAAGACATAGAGTTAGCTTATAAAGACTTATTAAATAAGAAAAATAATATAACTGATGGTGTTGCAATAAGTGCGATTCCAATGAGTGAAACAGATATTAAAGAACTTGAAGTTAAACTTTCAAACAAATACAACAAAAATGTTACTATAGAAAATGTAGTTGACAAGACTATACTAGGGGGAGTTCTAGTTAGAATTGGAAATGAGCAAATAGATGGCACTGTAAAAACTCGTCTAGATAAGATGAAAGAAAAGCTATCTGAAGTAATATCTTAAGAATGGCGGTGAACCCATGAACTTAAAACCTGAAGAAATAAGTTCTATAATTAAACAGCAAATAAAGAATTATGAGAATAAAGTTGAATTGACAGATACAGGTAGTGTTTTAACAGTTGGGGATGGTATAGCTAGTGTATATGGATTAGAGAAAGCTATGTCTGGTGAGTTACTAGAGTTCCCAGGTGAAGTATATGGTATGGCACTTAACTTAGAAGAAGAAGTAGTTGGAGCTGTTATACTTGGAGATGACAGTGGAATAAAAGAAGGCGATATAGTTAAGAGAACTGGAAGAATAGTTGAAGTTCCAGTTGGAGAAGCTTTAATAGGTAGAGTTGTAAACTCTCTAGGTCAGCCAATAGATGGAAAAGGACCTATAGCTTGTACAAAAACTAGACCAGTTGAATCTGAAGCACCTGGTATAATAGATAGAAGATCTGTTTATGAGCCATTACAAACAGGTATAAAATCAATAGATTCAATGATACCAATTGGTAGAGGTCAGAGAGAGTTAATAATAGGTGACAGACAAACTGGTAAAACATCTATAGTTGTTGACACTATATTAAATCAAAAAGGAAAAGATGTTATCTGTATATATGTAGCAATTGGGCAAAAACGTTCTACTATAGCTCAATTAGTTAGTTCATTAGAAAAAGGTGGAGCTTTAGACTATACAATAATAGTTTCAGCAACAGCATCTGAATCAGCACCACTTCAATATATAGCACCATACGCTGGAGCAGCTATGGGTGAAGAATTTATGTACAATGGAAAACATGTGCTTATAGTATATGATGATTTAAGTAAACAAGCCGTTGCATATAGAGAAATGTCATTATTACTTAGAAGACCACCAGGACGTGAGGCATATCCTGGAGATGTATTCTACTTACATTCAAGATTACTTGAAAGAGCAGCTAAGTTATCTGATGAATTAGGGGGAGGCTCAATGACTGCCTTACCTATAATAGAAACTCAAGCTGGAGACGTTTCTGCATATATACCAACAAATGTTATATCTATAACAGATGGTCAAATATACTTACAACCAGAATTATTCTATTCAGGTGTAAGACCAGCAGTTGACCCTGGTATATCAGTATCAAGGGTTGGTGGTTCTGCGCAAATTAAGGCAATGAAAAAAGTTGCAGGTACATTAAAACTTGCATATTCACAATATAGAGAGCTTGCAGCATTCTCACAATTTGGTTCTGACTTAGATGAAGATACTAAAAAGAGACTTGCTCAAGGTGAAAGAATCGTTGAGATATTAAAACAAGGTGAGCATCAACCAATAAAAGTTGAAAATCAAGTTATGATAATATATGCTGTTATAAATAATCATTTGGAAGATATTCCAATAGATAATATAGCTAGATTTGAATCAGAATTGTATGCATTTGTAGATAATAATTATCCAGAAATATCAAGAAAAATATTAGATGGAGAAGACTTCACTCATGATTTAACAGATGCAATAAATGAATTTAAAGAAAAGTTTGTTGTTGAAGTATAATCCTTTTTAAAAAAGGAGGTAAATTAATTGGCAGGAGCTGGAATTAAAGCGATTAAAACACGTATGGGGAGTGTTGAAAGTACAAAACAAATAACTAAAGCAATGGAACTTGTTGCATCTTCTAAGCTTAGAAAAGCAAAAGAAAAAGCTGAAGATTCAAGGGAATACTTTAATACTTTGTACGATACAGTAAAGGATATTGCCCAAACAACACGTGGAGTTAGAAATGAATTTTTAAAAGTAAGAGAAGTAAAAAATAAATGCTATATAGTAGTGGCTGGAGATAGAGGTCTTGCAGGTGGATACAATTCCAATGTATTAAAGGAATCTGTATCTCACATGGAAGGAAAAAAAGAAACAGTTATCACAGTAGGAAAGAAGGCTCACGAGTTTTTTTCTAAGAGAAATTACAATATAGCAAAAGATATAAATAGTGTTGAAGCTTGTGGATATGAAGAAGCGATAGAAATTTCACAAACTGTTATTGACCTGTATAAAAAAGGTGAAGTAGATGAAGTTTATATAGCTTATACAAAATTTAAATCAGCTTTATTACAAGAAGTTGAAGTTTTAAAATTGCTTCCATTGGTGTTTGAAAAAGATACAGATGACCAAGCCATTGTAATAAAAGAAGAAAAACAAAATAAATCGAAAGTACAATATATACCATCAGCAGAAGCAGTCTTAAGTTATATTGTGCCTCAGTTTGTATCAGGTACAATATATGGTGGGATTTTAGAATCTTTTGCATCAGAGCAAGGAGCTAGAAGAACTGCGATGGAATCAGCCACAGATAATGCGAATGAAATGCTATCTAATTTAGAGTTAAGTTATAACAGAGCAAGACAGTCAGCTGTAACTCAAGAAATAACAGAGATAGTTGGTGGAGTTGAAGCTCTAAAATAGGGAGGTTAGGAAATGGCAAATGTAGGTGAAATAGTACAGATTGTAGGAGCTGTACTAGATGTTAAGTTTGATAATGAACAAAGCCTACCTAACTTATTAAATGCGTTAGTAATAAAGTTAGGAGATAAAGAAATAGTTGCAGAAGTTGCTCAACATATAGGTGATGATACAGTAAGATGTATCTCTATGAGTGCAACAGATGGACTTGTAAGAGGTATGGAAGTTGTAGATACAGGAGGACCAATAAGTGTTCCTGTTGGAGATGAAACTCTAGGTAGAATATTCAATGTTCTTGGAAAACCAGTTGATGGAAAGCCAGCTCCAAAGTCTGCGCCTAAGTTACCTATACATAGACCAGCACCAGCATATGACGAACTAGAAACTACAGCTGAAATACTAGAAACAGGTATTAAGGTAGTTGACTTGCTAGCACCATATCTAAAAGGTGGAAAAATAGGTCTATTTGGAGGAGCAGGAGTAGGAAAAACAGTTTTAATACAAGAACTTATAAACAATATTGCCAAGCAACATGGTGGTATTTCTGTATTCTCAGGTGTAGGAGAAAGAACAAGAGAAGGTAATGACCTTTATGGAGAAATGAGTGAGTCTGGAGTTATAAACAAGACAGCTCTAGTATTTGGTCAGATGAACGAGCCACCTGGAGCAAGAATGAGAGTTGCTTTAACTGGACTTACAATGGCAGAACATTTTAGAGATGAGCAAGGACAAGACGTCTTACTTTTCGTTGATAATATATTCCGTTTCACACAAGCTGGTTCAGAAGTTTCAGCACTTCTAGGACGTATGCCATCAGCCGTTGGTTACCAACCAACATTAGCTACTGAAATGGGTGCACTTCAAGAGAGAATAACATCAACTAAGAAAGGTTCAATAACATCTGTTCAAGCAGTATATGTACCAGCAGATGACTTAACTGACCCAGCACCAGCTACAACATTCTCTCACTTAGATGCAAAAACAGTTTTATCTAGACAAATATCATCACTTGGTATATACCCAGCGGTTGACCCTCTTGAATCTACATCAAGAATTCTTGACCCTAGTATAGTAGGAAAAGAACATTATGAAATAGCCAGAGGAGTTCAATCAATACTTCAAAGATATAAAGAACTACAAGATATAATTGCCATACTTGGTATGGATGAATTATCTGATGAAGATAAGTTAATAGTTGCACGTGCTAGAAAAATACAAAGATTCTTATCTCAATCATTTACAGTTGCAGAGCAATTTACAGGAAACCCAGGTCAATATGTTCCTGTTAAAGAAACTGTAAGAGGATTCAAAGAGATACTTGAAGGTAAACATGATGACTTACCAGAGTCAGCATTCCTGTTTGTAGGTACAATAGAAGATGCTGTTAAAAAAGCGAAGGGAAGTATGTAGTCATGGCTAGTGAATTTTCATTGAAAGTTGTAACTCCAAATGATACGTTTTATGATGGAGAAGTTGAAATGATAGTAGTTAGAACTACAAAGGGAGACAAAGGGGTATTGAAAGGTCATATACCGTTTGTTTCAGGCATACCTGTAGGAACTTTGAAGATAAAAAAAGATGGAAATTTTAAAGAAGCAAAAATATCAGAAGGATTTGTTAATGTAGACCAAAATAAAACTGTCATATTGACAGAATCTGCTGAATGGATTTAATAATTTAATATAAAACATGAAAAGTCATTTTTACTAAAATTATTTTTGGTCAAAATGACTTTTTTTATAATTTTGGTGTTAATAAAATAACAAAAAATAAAGTATAAAATATAGTGGAAGTGTAGTGATAGTAAATTCACAAAGTGTTTAAATTTACTGCAAAATTATGTTGCAATTAATAAGATAAAGAAGGTTTAGATAGATTATATAGAAGTGAAAAAATATTCATATAAGAAATCTATATAAAATTTTTATAAAATTTAAAAAATTTGCTTAGTTGTGTAGTATAATAAATAATATAATAGATTTACATAGATTATTTATTATAAATAATTTTAAAAGTTACAATTCTATTATAATGATTATTAAATTGGGATAAGTAACATAAACTAAACAATAATAGGTATTATCAATAGTAAATTTATAAATTCATTATTAAATGAAAAGAGCTATTATAAATTTTCTGGAGGAAAAATGGATATATTTGATATTGGAGTAGACATAGTTGAAATTGACAGAATAAAAAAAGCTGTAGAAAAAAATAATCGGTTTTTAAAGAAAATATTTACAGATAAAGAAATTGAATATTTTAATTCTAAAAATTTTAAGGCAGAAAGTATAGCTGGTAATTTTGCGGCTAAGGAAGCTATAAGTAAATCTATGGGTACAGGAATCAGAATGTTTAACTTTAAAGATATAGAGGTTCTCAGAAATGAAATGGGAAAACCAATAGTAAAAACTTATAATAATCTGGCAAAAATGTGCATAGATTATAATGTTTTAGAAATAAAAGTTTCAATATCACATTCAAAAGATTATGCTATAGCAAATGCGATAACTATAATTAAGGACTAAGGAGTGATTACATTATGATGGATAAAACAGCAAAAGAAATAATGACAACAGATGTAATAGTAGCAAAACAAGATGATAGTATAGCAGATGTAGCTAATATGCTAATTGCGGAGAAAATAGGAGGATTGCCAGTTGTAGATTCAGAAAATAAAGTTGTTGGAATAATTTCTGAAACAGACATTCTTAAAAAAGAAAAGTATATAGAAGCACCTCTATATATAAATTTATTACAAGGGCTGATTTTTTTAGATGATTTAAAAAAGGTAGAAAAAGACATAAAGCAAGTAGCAGCTTATAAAGTCGGAGAACTGATGTCTAAGGACATAATAAAAGTTCATGAAGATGATAAGTTTGACGATGTGGCTAATATAATGATTAAAAAATCAATAAACAGAGTTCCTGTAGTAGATGATGACAATAAACTTAAAGGTATAATTTGTAGATATGATATAATAAAAGCTTTATATAATGAATAGACTAAAGTAGGAGGTGTGATGTGAGAAAAAAGTGGACTATAGTATGTATTATGTTCTTGGCACTGGTTATAATTGTAATAGGATGCCAAAAACGACAGTCCACAAAAGAAGAAGTATACAAAGATTTTCAAAAGCAGATTTCTGATATGAATTCTTACAGTTGTAAAGCTGAAGTAGAAGTAGTTGGAAATAAGAGCCCACACAATTATGTTTTAATTCATACTTATAAAAAAACTGATAACTATAAATTAGAAGTAATTTCCCCAAAACACTTAAAGGGGAAAAGTATAGAGTATCAAGGTGATAAAATATTAGTTAAAAATCCAAATATCAGTGATATAGTGGAATTGCCTAATACAGGAAAAAATAATCAATATCTTTTTATAGGAGACTTTATAAAAAATTATCTTCAAAACGAAGAGATGAAAATAAAGTTATCCAAAGGAAACTTGGTTTTAGAGACTTTTATTCCTGGGGATAATAAATATTTTAATAAGCAAGTATTATATGTAAATACTGACACAAAGAACCCTGAAAAGATGGAAGTATTAGATAATGAAGGAGTGCCAAGATTTACAGTAAAATACAGAGATTTTGAATACAGAAACTAAGGGGGACTAAAGAAATGCAAAAAATAACAGTGCCTACATGGGCAGAGATAAATCTAGATAACTTAAGATTTAACTTAAAAAATATTAAAAATTTATTAGAAGAAGATATTAAAGTTTGTGGAGTAATAAAAGCTGATGCATATGGACATGGTGCAGTAGAAGTTGCAAAATTATTACAAAAGGAAAAAGTAGATTATTTAGCAGTAGCAAGAACTGCTGAAGGAATTGAGCTTAGACAAAATGGTATAACACTTCCTATTTTGAACTTAGGATATACTCCAGATGAAGCTTTTGAAGATTCTATAAAAAATAAAATAACTATGACAGTTTATTCTTTAGAAACAGCACAAAAGATAAACGAAATTGCAAAATCTTTAGGAGAAAAAGCCTGTGTTCACATTAAAATAGACTCAGGAATGACTAGAATAGGTTTCCAACCTAATGAAGAGTCAGTACAGGATATAGTAAAATTAAATAAATTAGAATATATAAATTTAGAAGGTATGTTTACTCATTTTGCTACAGCTGATGAAGTAAGTAAAGAGTACACTTATAAACAAGCTAATAATTATAAATTTATGTCTGATAAGTTAGATGAAGCTGGTGTAGAAATAGCTATAAAGCATGTATCAAATAGTGCAGCTATTATGGATTGCCCTGATTTAAGATTAAATATGGTAAGAGCAGGAATAATATTATATGGTCATTATCCATCTGATGATGTATTTAAAGAAAGACTAGAACTAAAACCAGCCATGAAATTAAAATCAAAAATCGGACATATAAAACAAGTTGAACCAGGTGTAGGAATAAGTTATGGACTAAAATATACAACTACTAGTATGGAAACAATAGCTACAATTCCAATAGGATATGCGGATGGATTCACTAGAATTCAAAAGAATCCAAAAGTTCTTATTAAAGGAGAAGTATTTGATGTAGTTGGTAGAATTTGTATGGATCAAATAATGGTTAGAATTGACAAAGATATAGACATAAAAGTTGGAGATGAGGTTATACTATTTGGAGAAGGTGAAGTTACAGCTGAACGTATAGCCAAAGACTTAGGAACTATAAACTATGAAGTGTTATGCATGATATCAAGAAGAGTTGACCGTGTTTATATGGAAAATAATGAGCTTGTACAAATAAACAGTTATTTGCTAAAATAAAACCATGATATTATAATCTGGGAGGCGATTTTGTGTACGATAAGAGTAAAGAAAAAATAGAAGTTACTTTACCAGACTCTCTGATTTCTGAAGTTGATAGTATTGTTCAGATGGAGAACAGTAACAGAGAAGATTTTGCAAAAGCTGCTTTTCAGTTCTATATAACTCAGAAAAAGAGAATTCATATTAAAGAATCTATGAAAACGGGTTATAGAGAAATGGGTCAAATTAATCTGTCATTAGCTGAACTAGGCATGACAGTTGACGAAGTATCTTCTGATGATAAAAATGAAGGGAAGATTGCCCAAGGTGAGTACTAATTGTGAAATAAAGCGTGGTGATTTATATTACGCTGATTTAAGTCCAGTTGTTGGTTCAGAACAGGGAGGAGTTAGGCCTGTTCTGATAATACAAAATGATGTAGGTAATAAATATAGTCCTACAGTTATAGTATCAGCTATAACATCTCAGATTAATAAAGCCAAATTACCTACTCATGTAGAGATAAGTTCCAATGAATATGGTCTTAATAAAGACTCAGTGATTCTTTTAGAACAAATCAGAACTATTGATAAAAAGAGACTGAGGGAAAAAATTGGTTGTCTAGATGAAAATATGATGATAAAAGTAGATGATGGGCTTCAAATAAGTTTAGGATTGTTTACTTTTTAAAGAGGGGTTTGTCTTTTGTTAGACAATCCCTTTTTTCTTTAAAAATATTTCATAGAGTTTAATTTTAGTGGCCTAAGCTAATAAAATCAAAAATAACGCAAAAAAATAGCATAAAAGTGATATAATAAGATGGAATTGATATAAAATTACAAACTCAAGGGAGGTAATTACATGAGAGACCATAAAGGATTAAATGAGATTGCGCGTATCATAAGAAGAGATATAGTCTCTATGATACATAGAGCCAAATCTGGACATCCAGGAGGGTCATTATCGGTAGTTGAAATACTTACTGCGTTATACTTTGATGAAATGAATGTGGATTCTTCAAAACCTAAAATGGAGGATAGAGATAGATTTGTATTATCAAAAGGACATGCTGCACCAGCATTATATGCAACATTGGCTGAAAAAGGTTATTTTGATAAGGAAGAATTAAATGGACTGAGGAAAATAGGAAGAATGTTACAAGGACATCCAGATATGAAAGGAACACCTGGCGTGGAGATATCCACAGGTTCTTTAGGGCAAGGTTTTTCGGCTGCATGTGGGATGGCTATGGCATCAAAATTAGATAATGCACCATGGAATGTATACACTTTACTTGGTGATGGAGAAGTTCAAGAAGGTATAGTTTGGGAAGCTGCTATGAGTGCTGCACATTATAAGCTTGATAATTTAATTGCTTTTTTAGACAATAATGGACTTCAGATAGATGGAAACATAGAAAGTGTAATGAACTTAGGTTCAATCGTTGATAAATTTAAGGCTTTTGGATGGAATGTAATTGAAATAGATGGTCATGATTTTGACCAAATATTTGCTGCTCTTGATATAGCTAAATCAACAGTTAAAAAGCCTACAATGATAATTGCAAAGACTATAAAAGGTAAAGGAATATCTTTTATGGAAAATCAAGCAGGGTGGCATGGGACAGCTCCAAATGATGCAGAACTAGAACAAGCCTTACTTGAATTAGGAGGTGCTGACAATGAATAAAATGGCAACAAGAGAAGCATATGGTAAAGCTTTAGTAAAATTAGGTCAAATAAATGACAATGTTGTAGTGTTAGATGCAGATTTATCAAAGTCTACAAAGACACATGATTTTTATGAAGCATTTCCAGATAGATTTTTTAATATGGGTATAGCCGAACAAAATCTAATAGGTGCTGCTTGCGGATTATCAACTGCTGGAAAAATACCTTTTGCTAGTACTTTTGCTATGTTCGCTACAGGGAGAGCCTTTGAGATTATAAGAAATTCAGTTTGTTATCCAAAGTTAAATGTAAAAATTTGTGCTACTCATGCAGGACTTACTGTTGGAGAAGATGGAGCATCTCATGAAAGTGTAGAGGATATTGCAATAATGAGAGCTATACCAAATATGACAGTTCTTGTTCCAGCTGATGGAGTAGAGACAGAAAAGATGATTTTTGAAATAGCTAAATACAATGGACCTGTTTATGTTAGATTAGGAAGAAGTTCAGTTCCAGTTTTATTTGATGAGGATTATCATTTTGAAATAGGAAAAGGTATAGTACTAAGAGATGGCAATGATGTCACAATTATAGCTTGTGGGATTATGGTGAATGATGCTATACTGGCACAAGAAAAATTGCAAGAAGAAGGCATTAGTGCCAGAGTCATAAATATGTCCACAATAAAACCTATAGATAAGGATTTAATATTAAAAGCAGCAAAAGAAACTAATGCTATTGTAACTGTAGAAGAACATAGTATAATTGGAGGTTTAGGTTCTGCTGTGAGTGAGACAGTTGGAGAATCTTATCCAACTATTGTAAAAAAAGTTGGGATTAAAGATTCATTTGGAGAATCTGGTGCTCCAAATGAATTGTTAAAAAAATATGAATTAACTTGTGATGATATAGTAAAAGCTGTAAAAGAAGCTATTCTTGCAAAAAGAATGTAAGAAATATAAATTATGCATGTTTGTTAATAATATAATATGTGTATAAGAGAGATATAAAGCATTATATGAATTTATATCTCTCTTTTTTATACACTATATCAATTTATCAAAAACCTAACCAAATATTCAAATTTTTACAAAAATAGAGAAAATATTCAAATATATATTGACTATTCAGAAAAATATGACTAATATATAGTTTATAGGGAAATTAATTTTATACATATAATAACTACTTAAACAAAAATAATTTAAAGAATTGTATGAAGGGAGGTATACTGTATAAAAAGTATATTATAAGTTTTAAGTTATTATACAAAAAGTTTTAAAACAGTTATCATGGATTTTATGTTAAAGGAAATTGTAAGTAGTTTATAGAAGTAATTAAGCAGATGAAAAAATTTCACGTGGGGAGGTAACTGAGATATGTCAGAAAAAGTAAATGTTAAAACAGTCATCAGTTTCGCAGGAGCTTATGTAGCAACAGTAATCGGTTCTGGATTTGCAACAGGACAAGAAATAATGCAATTCTTCACTTTTTATGGGTTTGCAGGTATTATTGGTGGGATAATTTCAATGGTATTATTCTCATGGATGGGTGCTTCAGTAATGTCAAAAGGTAAAGAACTTCAACTTAAAGAACCTATCAAAATTTATCGTGTTTATTGTGGTAAGTATTTAGGAATATTCTTTGAGTGGTTTGGACCTTTATTCTTATTTGGTGTTTTCGTAGTAATGATTTCAGGAGCGGGAGCAACTTTAACTGAATACTATGGATTAAATCCATTTGTAGGTAGAATAGGTATGGCAGTAGTAGCATTATTAACTGTTTCATTAGGTCTTGATAAATTATCAAAGATACTAGGTGGAATAGGACCTGTAATAATAATATTTACACTTTTAGTTGGAGCTATAAGTTTAAGCAGTAATATAGGTAATTTATCTCAAGCAGGAGAGATTCTTAAAACTGTAGAGGTATCTAGACCAGTTCCAAACGCATATCTATCTGGTGTAATATACACTACTTATAATACAATCGTTGTCATGGCGTTCTTAACAGGATTAGGAGCAAGTGCTGCTAATAAAAAAGAAGCTGTTTGCGGTGGTATACTAGGTGGGGTAGCACTTATGGCAGCAGCTATAATGATGAACTTAGCAATGCTTTCTGATGTAGGAAACTTATATTCAAAAGCAATACCTTCATTATTCTTAGCTGATAAGATTTCACCAGTAGTTGGAGTTTTATTCTCAGTAGTTCTTATATTAGGAATATATACAACAGCTGTACCTTTATTATGGTCAGTAACTAATAGATTTGTAGATGATAATCATCCTAAATTTAAATTAATAACAGTAATAACAGCTATATTAGGTCTTATAGGTGGATTCTTACCATTTGATAAGCTGGTTGGTATCTTATATCCATATACCGGATATATGGGCGTCATAATACTGGTTTGTGTTCTTTATAGACAGATTACAAAAACATCTGGCTATCAAGAAGGAGTTAATGGTAAATAAATAATTTAGAACTGTAAAATAGAGAGTTATATAAAAACAATTAAATTGTTTTTATATAACTCTTTTTTATTTTATAATTTATTTGTCATAAAATCCTTTTTTTATTATTTCATATTTAAGGGTAACTATAATAAACACTTTATTATTGATAATTTAAAGTCTAAGACAAAATTATAAATCATATATTTAAATAGATGGAAGGAGTGATAAAATTGGATGTAAAGTTTAATATTAAAGGTATAATTTATGGAGTTATAGCTCTTATATTTGTGATAGGAGGGTTTATATTCATACCAAGTATGTTTATAGAAAAAACTAAGCCAATAGATTATACAGTATTGCAAAGGAATTCAATACCAGAAAAGATACTAGATGTTATGGACAAATACACAAATGAAGAAAGGGCATTAGCAGCTAAAATTGATAATAAAATATACATCATAGTAACTAGGGGAAATAATAAATATGGTATTGAGATGGATAACATAGAAAGTGTAAGTGAAGAAGGAAAAGAAGTTTTGAGAGTTAAGATAAAGTATAAGGATAAGGAGGATTCTCTTCCATACATAGTGGTTGAAACAAATATAAGTGAACTTCCAGATAGAATAGAGTTAAATTCTACTAAATAAAAGCATATTTTGTGATTAAATAACTATTTATTTGTATAGTAAAATAAAGTCATGGTTTTTATTAATGTAAATAAATCATGTCGAGGCTTTATTGATGTAAAAGCCATGACTTAAAATATTCATTGAATAATATAAAAATTAAATATTAAACAGAGTGTTATATTAATAGTATTGAGAGTGTTAATTATTTGGTGTAAGAATTCTGGTTTCAGTAACTATATAGTTTAATTGTGCATCATGAGTTTCTTTTGGAATAGAATCAAATACCTGAAAGTCAAATGCTATTCCTATAGTTATTGCGTCTTTTCTTAAGTTCTCTAAAAATCTATCATAAAATCCTCCACCATATCCTAATCTATAGCAATGTATGTCATATGCAACAGCTGGAACAATTACAACATCTAAAGATTTAATATCAATTGTAGGTGATTTTTCGTTAGGTTCCCTTATTCCATATGCACCAATTTTTAGTCCATTATCTAAATCTGTTATTTGAGTAGGAATTAATGTATGATTTTCTTTTATTGTAATAGGGCTTGAGACTATTTTCTTTAGAGATAAAAGCTTTTTGATTAAATTATCTGTGTTAACTTCATTATTAAAATCTAGATAAAGCATTATATTAGTTGCGTTTTTTATATCCTCCATTTGAAGTAATTTTTCTGTTATCAAATTTGAATTATTTAGTACAAACTCAGCACTTTTATTTTTTCTATGTTCAATAACTTTTTTTCTAAATTCTTTTTTCATAAAATATTCCTCCTTTAATATGTTATAATGTGAACAGAATTTGTATTCTAATATAAATTTTAGTATAGTTTATTGTAATAAGGCAATATATTTGGGTAAATGTAATAAAAATAACAGCTAGTCATATAATATATAATAGTTTATGTAAAAGGAGATGTATCTTGTGATTTCAAAAAAGAAAGCTATTTTTTTAGGGGTGATTTTAGTAATTATAACAGCTATGGCCACATCAGCGTTTCAACTTACATTAGGGAACAAAGTTGTAGTATCAAAAGAACTCTATGAAGGCTATAAAAAATATGATAAGTTGTTAGGATTAGAATCTATTATAAAACAAGATTTTTATAAAAAAGTCTCTGATAAAGATTTAGTGGATGGAGCATCAAAGGGGTTATTTCTAGGAACAAATGACAAATATTCTGGTTATTACACTAAAGATGAAATGGAAAAGCTAATAGAAGATAGTGAGGGCTCTTATGTTGGTGTAGGAATGTATATAGGAGCATCAAAAGATGGAGGACTAGTAGTAGTTCCTATGAAAGATTCTCCAGCAGAAAAAGCAGGAGTAAAAGCAGGAGATAAATTAATAAAAGTCAACGGAAAATCTGTATCATATAAAAATTCGGATGAAGCTGTGAGTATGATGAAAGGTAAAAAAGGTAAAAAAGTAGAGCTAGTAGTATTGAGAGAAGATAAACAACTAAGCTTTGAGTTGAAAACAGAACAGATAGTTGAGAAAAGTATAGAAAGTAAAGTAATTGATAATGATTTAGGATATATAGAAATTACCCAATTTATATCAAGTACATATACTGATTTTGACAAAGCTTTAAAAGGATTGAAAGAAAAAAATATTAAGGGATTAGTAATAGACCTTAGAAACAATCCTGGAGGTATGTTGGATATATGTAAAGAAGTTGCTGATGAATTAATTGGTGAAGGAACTATAGTATATACTAAAGACAATAAAGGAAATACAGAATATTTAAAATCTGATAAAGAAAAATTGGGACTTCCAATAGTAGTTTTAACCAATGGAGAAAGTGCCTCTGCTGCTGAGATATTAACAGCTGCAATTGTTGATAATAAAGAAGGTATTTCTGTAGGGACTACGACTTATGGTAAAGGGCTGGTACAGTCAGTTGTAAGGTTGAAAGATGGAACAGGATATAAATTAACTACTGCTCAATACTTTACACCTAATGGAGATTATATCAATGAAAAAGGGATAAAACCTACAATTGAAGAAAAAGATGAGAAAAAACAATTGGATGTAGCAACTGAATGGCTTAGAGAGCAGATTAATAAATAGAATTTAAAGTTTGTAGATGTAATAGAAAATAAAAAAATTGTTATAAGTAAAAATATAGAGTGGATAAAACTAACTTTTGGTATTGTTTCAACATTTTACTATATAGTTTTATTGTTAAAAGTTTTAACTTAGCTTTTAAAATATGGGTAATTAAACATTTTAAAATACATGTAAAAATATTACTGGAAATTTAGCAGTCCAGTAATATTTTTTTGATTTAAGGAATATTAATATTAATAATTCTATTTTCTAATACTATACCTACTCTTATTTAAAAGTACTATCATTTCAGCACTATAGAAACTTATTTGTTTTATACTGATTATATGAATATTTAGGGTATTTTCTATTTTGAGCTACATTAATATTTTGTAAAAACACAAACATGTAAATTAAATTTTTTATCTAATGTATGTCTATACTATAAGAAGCTGTAAAAACTTTTCCTTTACCTAATTTGTTTATAAATTTCTTATCTGTATAAATTTTATTAGAATGTATACTATCAGCAAGACCGTACCATGGTTCTATACATAAAAATGGAGCAGTAGAATTAGTTTCGCTATAATAAGGAGTCCAAATGCCAACTAGAGGAAAATTCTTCATAGATATAGTTAGGCATTCACTATCTTTATCATTATATATAGATACTTCGTCTATGTTAGTGTATATTAAAGCATCATTTTTAAATAATTCTGGATTTAATTGTAACCTTTTTAAGTCTCCAATAAATTTTGTATCATCAGTAAAGGACCCATTTAAATTAATTTTTTCCACATTATTTCTTCCTTTAAACTCAAGATAGTACTTAGAAAAGTCATCTTGTTCATAAAAAGGAAGATTAAATGCAGGATGTCCTCCTATAGAAAAGAATATATCTTTAGAGTCAGTATTTTTTACAATCCATTCTATATTTATGCTATCATCATTTAATGTATAATTTATAAGTAGCTCAAAATAGTAGGGATATTTTTTTAGAGTAGATTCATTGGATGTTAAACTATAAGATATGAATGCATCTCCTTTATTTGCAATTTCAAAATCCATATCTCTAGCAAATCCATGTTGAGTCATATTATATAAATTTTCTTCTATTATGGTTTCATTATCAAGAAGTTTACCAACTATAGGGAATAATATAGGTGATTGTCTACCCCAATGTTTTTTATTACCATCCCAAAGAATATTTCTGTTATGTTTTTTAGAAAATATCCTAGTAAGTTCAGCACCAGAGCTACTTGATTCAATAATTAAGTTTTCATTTTGTAATATATTCATTTAAAATCTCCTTTATTATACTTTATTAGTATATTATACTATAAAGTATAACAAGTATTAAATCGTATTTGATATTATATTTGAAAGGTAGATTTTAGTATATTTTGAAAATTTTGTTTTGAAAATTTGGGATTATTTAAGAAATTTTGTATTATAAATAGAAGGAAATAGATAAATTGTATAGAATTAAATATATTAAGATAAGTTAATAATGTTAAATGGGAAGTGAGTTTATGGAAAAACCAAATACAAAAGTTGTTAACTTTCAAGAGTATAAAGACAGAAAAAAACAAAGAGAAGTAAACCGAGACGAACTTTTAAAGCTTATTAAAAAAATTGTGACTTCAAAATAGGGAGTTGTTAAACTCCCTATTTTAATGGGTTCCCAAAGAATTAAGACATTCTAAGTCCATCTATATAATCTTTAAATTGTGAAAAATCTGATTCACTACTTAACTCTACAGTTTCTGTACCTTCCGTATAAAAATTCTTAAGATAGATAGTATAATTATTATCAACACAATTATGATAAATACATCTATATCCATCTTCATATAAATTTTTTAATTTAGAAAAATCATCCACAATATCAACTCCTTAAAGTTCTTTTAATTATATTTTTACAAAAAGTATGTGATTGTATGCAAATTAGAAATGTAAAATAAAGGAAATTAAGATAAAATGTAGAATAATCTTTATATGTATGTAAAAATAAAAAGAAAAAGTTGAAATTTTTAGAAAATAAGAGTATTTTTTATCTAAAAAGATAATTAAAAAAAAATAATATTGGGAGGATAGAAAATGAGTTTATTAGAAAGTATATCAAGGAATATATATTCTCTAGATAAGTCTTCTATTGAAAAAGCAAAACAGAGGTTGGACAGGCTTATACATCCAACTGGAAGCTTAGGAAAGATAGAAGATATTTGCATGCAATTAGCAGGGATATTTGGTAATGAAAATTTTGATACAACTAAAAAAGTTATAATTGCTTTTGCTGGAGATCATGGAGTATATGAAGAAGGAGTTGCGCCTGACCCTCAGGACATAACAAAGTTACAATTTCCAAATTTCTCAAAAGGGCTATGTGGCGTTGGAGTAATAAGTAAATTTGTAGGAGCAGATGTTGTAGCTGTAGATGTAGGAATAAATTGTGATGAAAAACTAGATGGAGTATTAGATTATAAGATAAGAAAAGGTACTTCAAATATGGCAAAGGGACCAGCCATGAGCAAACAAGAGGCTATAAGATGCTTAGAAATAGGAATTGAAATAGCAGAGCAATGTATAGAAAGAGATTATAAAGTAATTGGTATTGGAGAGATGGGGATAGCAAATACTACTCCAAGTACTGCAATAATATCTGTAATTTCAGGATGTGACCCATCAGAAGTGACAGGTATAGGTGCAGGTCTTAAAAAAGAAAGATTAAAACATAAAGCTGATGTAATTAGAAAAGCTATTGAAATTAACAATCCAAATCCAACTGATGGTGTAGATATTTTATCTAAAGTAGGTGGATTTGAAATAGGTTCAATGGCAGGTGTTATATTAGGATGTAGTGCTAATAGAATTCCAGTTGTTATAGATGGATTTATTTCTTATGCTGCTGCTTTAATTGCTTATAAAATAAATCCAAAAACTAGAGAATATATGATAGCATCACATTTATCAGCAGAATCAGGAACTAAAAGAGCATTAGATATATTGAAATTAGACCCTATACTAAATATGGATATGAGATTAGGTGAAGGAAGTGGAGCTGCTTTGGCATTTAATATAGTGGAAGCTTCAAATTATACTTACAAAAATATGGCGACTTTTGATGAGATAGATATGGGTCGATAAAAAATTTAATATATTTAGGAGTGTTTTGATGAGTCAAATTATTCTGGTAACAGGAGGAGCTAGGTCAGGAAAGAGTAATTTTGCAGAAAAATTATGTTTAGATAGGAATAATAACACAGCTTACATAGCGACATCTATTCCATTTGATGATGAGATGAAAGATAGAGTAAGGAAGCATCAAGAGAGTAGACCTAAAAGTTGGAAGACATATGAAATATATGAAGACATATATTCTATAATTAAAAATATATATGAAGAACATGAAACTGTTATACTAGACTGTGTAACACTATTAGTAAATAATTTAATGTTTTCACATAATTTAAACATAGAAGAATCTACTCAAGAAGAAATAAATAAATTGGAAGAGTACATAAAAGAACAAATTAGTAAACTTATTAAAGAAATAGAAAAAACAAATCTATATTTTGTATTTGTGACAAATGAATTAGGTATGGGAATTGTTCCTGGAAATAAACTTAGTAGAATATATACTGATATTGTAGGTCGTATAAATCAATATATAGCATCAAAAAGCAATGAAGTTTATTTTGTAGTTAGTGGCATACCTATGAAAATAAAGGAGTAGTATGTGACTATGAAAAGATTTATTTTGATACTACAGTTTTTGACAAGAATACCTATAAAATTAGATGTAGGGTTTGATGATGAATTTTACAAATCTATAGTATATTTTCCGCTTGTAGGTCTTGTTATTGGTATATTAACTTACTTAATAGGATGGGTTTCTATACTTTTGTTTCAGCCATTTATATGTGCAATTATAATAACACTTGCTGGTGTTTTGATTACTGGAGGGCTTCATATAGATGGATTAGGGGATACATTTGATGCAATATACAGTTATAGAGATAAAGAGAAAATGCTTGAAATAATGAAAGATTCTCGATTAGGTACAAATTCGCTTTTAGCAATTATGTTTGTACTTTTATTAAAGATTGGATTTGTATATAGTATTATAAGTAATAATTCACTATGGGTTATAATATTCATGCCAATGATTGCAAGGTTAGGAGTAATGTTATTGACATATAAAACAGTAACACCAAGAGCAAAAGGAATGGGGAATTTATTTATAGGAAAATTGACTACAAGTATGTTAATAACAGCTATAATATACACATTATTGATAGTTAGTATTATTGCTAAATTAATATTTTTAGTGCCTAATATAGTATTGATTAAAGTATTATGTTCAGCTATAGTAGTTTTTATATTTATAATATTGTTTAAAAATCATATTTACAAAAAAATTGATGGAGTAACAGGAGATATATTGGGTTGTGGAATAGAACTTTCAGAACTTGTATATTTGATTTATATATATTTGTTAATTTTTATGTTTATTTAAAACTAAAAAGTGGTGATAATGTGATAAGATTAATATTAATAAGACATGCTTTGACAACTGATAATGAAAAAGGAAGATTATCAGGTCATATAAATAGTTATATTAGTGAAGAAGGTAAATTACAAATAAATAAAATTACAAAATATATGAGTAGTGAAAGTATAGATAAGATTTACACAACTCCATCTTCACGTACTAAAGATACAATAGAGAAAATATCAAAGCTGAAATCAATAGAAATAGAAGAAAGAGAAAATCTAAGAGAAATTAGCTTTGGAGACTTTGAAGGAATAACTTTTGAAGAGATAAAAGTTAAATATCCAAAAGAATTTGAAAAAATGATAGAAGAAGGTAGCAATTATAGATACCCAAATGGGGAAAGCTTGATAGATTCATATGAAAGAATAGCAAAAGAGATTGACAATATAATTTTAGAAAATGATGATTATTTAAATAGAAAAACAATACTTATATGTTCTCATGCAGGTACAATAAGAAATATAATAACATATTTGATTTCTGGTAGTTATAAATATCATTGGAACTTTAAAATTGATAATGCATCTATTACAATTTTGGAAGTTGATAATGGATTTACTGTAATAAATAAAATGAATTTTACTGAATTTATATAATTCAATATAAATTAAATATTAAATATTAAACGATATGTGCTTATAAAATTACTAACAAAAATAGAATACTAGATTAAAATTAGGTTCTCAATGAGATGTAAAAAGGGAAAAAGGTTAGATGCCTTTGCAGCCCCCGCTACTGTGAAACCAACGAAACTATAAATACCACTGTCAATTTGATGGGAAGGTTATGGAAGTAGGATGAAGTTAAGCCAGGATACCTGCCTAATTTAATTTAAAACATGAGGTCTTCGGGGTGAAAGATTTTTAATTAATATATATAAAAGTCCTAGCTTTAGAAGCACTAGGACTTTTTTTAGTTTATTTATAGGTAAAATTTAACTTTAAGGAGGGGAGAAAGTGGGTAAAAAAGTAATGCTACAGGGAACTGCATCAAATGTAGGTAAGAGTATTTTATCAGCAGGATTGTGTAGAATATTTAAACAAGATGGTTATACTGTTGCTCCTTTTAAGTCGCAAAATATGGCTTTAAATTCTTTTATAACTAAAGAAGGATTAGAAATGGGAAGAGCACAAGTATTTCAAGCAGAAGCTGCAAAAATAGAGCCGATAGCAGATATGAATCCAGTTTTATTAAAACCTTCTGGAAATCATAAAAGTCAAGTGATTGTAAGAGGAAAAGTTGTAGGAGAGATGCCTTCATCTGAATATCATGATTATAAGCTAGAATTGGTAGATGTATTAAAAGAAACCTTTAATAATTTAAGTTCAATGTATGACATTGTGGTTATGGAAGGTGCAGGGAGTACTGCGGAGATAAATTTAAAAGATAGAGATATATCCAATATGGGTATGGCAAAAATAGCAGATGCACCAGTAATAATAGTTGGGGATATTGATAGAGGTGGAGTATTTGCATCATTAGCAGGTACAATGCTTTTATTAGATGATGATGAGAGAAAAAGAGTCAAAGGAGTAATAATCAATAAATTTAGAGGAAAAAAGGAACTCCTACAAGATGGTTTAAAGATGCTTGAAGATATTATAAAAGTACCTGTTTTAGGTGTGGTTCCTTATATGGATATAAAAATAGAAGATGAAGATAGTGTAACAACTAGATTTAAGAAAAAAATGGATAAAAATGATATACATATAGAAATAATTAGAACTCCACATATGTCAAATTTTACAGATTTTAATATATTTGAAACACAAGAAGATGTAAGCCTTAGATATGTAGACTATGGAGAAGCTATAGGAAATCCAGATATATTGATAATACCTGGAACTAAAAGTACTATAGATGATTTAAAGTACATAAGAGAAAGTGGTCTTGAGTCACAAATTAAAAACTTACATAGTCAGGGTAAATTGATATTTGGAATATGTGGTGGGTATCAAATGTTAGGTAAAAAATTAAAAGACCCTTATCATGTTGAAAGTGAAATTGAAGAATTAGATGGAATTGGTCTTTTAGATACAGAAACAATATTTGAAGAGGAAAAGACTACAACTCAAGTAGAAGCTACCATTATTGAATGTGCTGGTGAATATATGAACGACCTTAAAGGTAAGAAAGTAAAAGGTTATGAAATACATATGGGAATTACAAATCGTAGTAATAAAGTAAGTAGTTTAGATTTGATAACAAAAAAACTAGATAAAGAAGTCAATTATACTGAAGGAAGTGTAAATAAAGAAGGTAATGTAATTGGTACTTATCTTCATGGAATATTTGATGAAATAGATTTTACAAGAGCAATTTTAAATAATATAAGGAAGAAAAAGGGATTAAAAGTATTAGAAAGTACTGTAAGTTCTTTTGATGAGTTTAAAGATAAAGAGTATGATAAATTGGCAGATTTCTTAAGAGAACATTTAGACATAGAGAAGATATATGAAATTATGAAATAAGAATGACTTTATATTTATACTTTAGGTAGGAGGTGTATTATGAAAAAGATTTTGATTGCAGGTACTAGCAGTGGAGTTGGGAAAACTACAATATCATTAGGAATAATGCAGGCTTTAGTTAAGAGAAATATGAAAGTACAGCCGTATAAAGTAGGGCCAGACTATATAGACCCTTCATATCACACATTTATAACTGGAAGACATTCTAGAAATCTGGATTCTTATATGTTAGATGATGAAAAGATAAAGTATATAGTAAATAAATCTTCAAAGGATGCAGATATTTCAGTAGTAGAAGGAGTTATGGGATTATATGATGGTTTTGGGATAGATTTAGATAACTGCACAAGTTCACATACTTCTAAGGTATTAAAAGCTCCAGTTATACTAGTTATAAATGGAAAATCTATGGCAGCATCTAGTGCAGCTATGGTACTAGGATATAGGGAACTAGATAAAGATGTGGATATAAAAGGTGTTATAGTAAATAATGTAAAAACTAAGAGCCATTATCAAATAATTAAGAGCTCTATAGAGAAATATTGTAATATCGAAGTGTTGGGATATTTTCCTCCAAATAATAAATTTTCATTGGAATCTAGACATCTAGGTCTAATTCCTAGTGTGGAGATGAAATCTTTAAGAGAAAAGTTTTATACTTTAGCTGATGAGATTGAAAACTACATAGATATTGATAGAATAATCGAAATCTCAGAAAGTGATGAATTTGAGAGTAGTTTTGATTTTCAAAATTTAATAGAAAATAATAAGATAAAAGAACAGATTAAGGATAAATCAATAGCCATAGCATATGATAAGGCATTCAATTTTTATTATAGGGAAAACATAGAACTTTTAGAGGAACTTGGATTAGAAGTAAACTATTTTAGTCCTCTTGAAGATACATCAGTACCAAATTCAGATTATATTTATATTGGAGGAGGTTTTCCAGAGATATTTGGGAAAGAACTAGAAGCAAATGAATCAATGAGAGCCTCTATATTAGAAGCACATAATAATAATATTCCTATTTATGCAGAATGTGGTGGATTAATGTACTTAGGTGAGAAGTTACTTAATCAAGAAGAACAAGAATTTAATATGGTTGGTATATTTAATGGAACTAGTAAGATGACAGCTTCTCTAAAGAGGTTTGGATATTGCCTTGGTGTAGCTAAAGAAAATACAATTTTATCTAAAGCAGGAGAAATTATTAAAGGGCATGAGTTTCATCATTCAATATTTGAAAGTGATGAAAAATGTGCATATTCAATGAAAAAAGAAAGAGATGGAAATTTAATAGAAGAATGGGATGGAGGTTATAGCAAAGGAAATACACTGGCAACATACCTTCACACACATTTTTATAATAATTTAAACTGCATAGAAAATTTTTTGGAAAAGGGAAATGAGTAAATGAATATTTTATCTATTTATATAGGGTATATAACAGATTTAATTGTAGGAGACCCATATTCTTTTCCTCATCCAGTAAGATTTATTGGAAAACTTATAAATTTTATCCAAGGAATAATAAGAAAGGTCTCTAAAAATGGAAAGCAGTTAAAAATTGGTGGATTTATATTATGGTTTGTAACTGTTGGAATAACCTACTTAGTAACCTATGTTATAGTGAAGCTATGTAGTTTTAATGTATTATTAAGTATCATAGTAAATGGGTTCATAATTTATACGACGTTAGCAACAAAGTGTTTAAAAGATGAAGCTATAAAAATTTATAATGTATTAAAGACTGGAGACATAGAGAAATCCAGAATGCAGCTATCTTATATAGTGGGTAGAGATACAACTAATTTAAGTGAACCTGAAATAATAAGAGCAACTGTAGAAACTGTGGCAGAAAATACTGTAGATGGTATAATTGCACCTATGCTTTATGCATTTATTGGAGGAGCACCACTTGCTATGGCGTATAAAGCTATAAACACCCTTGACTCAACTGTTGGATATAAGAATGAAAAATACAAAGATATTGGCTTTGCTTCTGCTAAAATTGATGATATAGCTAATTATATACCAGCAAGAATATCTGTTATTCTTATGACTATAGGGAGTTTTTTTCTTGGTTATAACTATAAGAGTTGTTTTAAAATTTCTATTAGAGATAGAAAAAATCATAAAAGTCCAAATTGTGCTTTTTCAGAAGGTGCAATATCAGGAGCCTTAGGAATTCAACTAGGAGGAACCAATGTTTATTCTGGGCAAAAAGTATATAAGCCAACAATAGGAGATAAAATTAGAGTGATAGATAGAGAAGATATAATTAAAACAAATAAAATTATGTATGCCTCTTCATTGACTTCTATATTAGCATTTACGCTGATATCTGTGGCATGTAGGATGATTTTTATTAACTTAATTATATAACTTAATTGTGTACTAATTTAAGGGGGATGTAGATGAAGGATTTGGGGCATGGTGCTAATGTAGACGAAATGGCAAAATTGTATGGGAAAGACCCAAAAGAAATAATAGATTTTAGTTCAAATATAAATCCAAAGGTTTTGCCAAATTTAGAAAAATATATTTTAAGAGGGTTAGATGAATGTAGGAATTATCCAGATATAAATTATACAAACTTGAGAAAAAATATCTCAAAATATATAAATATAAATCCAAACTTTATAATACCTGGAAATGGAGCAACAGAGATAATTTATTTGCTTATGAAGAGTATTAAAAAAAGATTGGCTATAATAAACCCCACTTTTTCAGAGTATAGAAGAAGTGCCAAATTAAATAATATAGATATTATAGATTTAGAATTAGATTCAAATAATAATTTTAAACTTGATATAGATACAGTAAAAAATAAAATTGAAAAATTTGATAGTTTATTTATATGTAATCCTAATAATCCTAGTGGGAATGTTCAAGATTTAAAGGAACTTGTTTGTTTACTAAATGAAAACAATAAGATGCTAATAATTGATGAAACTTTTATGGAATTTGTTGAAAATGAAAATGAATATAGTTTAGTTAAATATATAGAGTCAAATAAAAATATATTTATAATTAAGGCTGTGACTAAATTTTTTGGAATGCCTGGTTTAAGATTAGGATATGGTCTTACAAGTAATAGCAAGATTATGGATAAAATTTATGAGTATAAAGAACCCTGGACTATAAATTCTTTTGCTGATATGCTATCCAATTTTATTTTTGAAGATAAAGATTATATTAGAAATAGTAAAGAGTTCTACATAAAAGAAAGAAAATACATGTTACAAGAGTTAAAAGATATAAGAAACATAAAAGTTTATGATACAGATGCTAATTTTATCCTAATAAAACTTTATAAGAAGATAGCTGATGAGTTAAAAAAAGATTTGTTTAAGCGTGGAAATATATTGGTTAGAGATGCGTCTAACTTTATAGGATTGGATGACAGTTTTATAAGGATAGCTATAAAATCTCATGAAGATAATAAAATTCTTATAGAAAATATAAAAAATTTATTAGGAGATTAAAATGAAATCTTATGGAATATGCCCAGCATCATGTGGAGAGTTTGTTCAAGGGATAATAGATGATGAAGAATATCTATGTTCATATGCTATAAATATGTATTCTAAGGTATGTATTGAAGAGAAATTAAAAGATATAAATTTAGGTGGATATAAATCAAGAATAGCTATAGAAAAGGTATTTGAAAAATTTAATTTGCCTAAAAAAGATACCAAAAACATTTCTTTAAATATAAACAGTAAAATACCTGTTGGAAAAGGAATGGCAAGTTCGACAGCTGATATAGGAGCTACTATAAAAGCAACATTATCGTTGATAGATAAAGATTTAAACAGTGAAGAAATATCGAAATTGGCAGCAGAAATAGAACCAACAGACTCTATATTTATAAATAAAAATAGTATATTTAATCCTCTAAATGGCACTGTTATAAAATACTTAGGAAATATAACTAATGCAAAAGTTATAATTCTTGAACCTAATAAAGTATTAGATACGATGAAAATTAGAATGAGGAAAGATTATAGTAAGTTAAAAATCGAAAATAAGGAAACTATAAAAAAGTCATTTGCTCTTTTAGAAGAAGGTCTGAAGAAAGATGATTTATCCTTAGTTGGAGAGGCTTGTACATTAAGTAGTTTAGCAAATGAAAATATAGAAAAAAAAGAATACTTAAATGAAATAATAAAAATATCCAAGCTATATGGAGCCTATGGAGTAAATATTGCCCATAGTGGTACAGTAATAGGTATTTTAATTGATAAGCTTATGAATGATAAGAAATTAATAGATGTATTATATGAGTCTAATATAAATTCTGTTTATAATAAAATCTATACCTTGGATATAATAGATGGTGGAATTAAGGGGGAAGTAGAATGGAATACATAAAGAATCCTATGAAAATAGAAGAGAGAAGTTTTGAATTAATACAAGGAATAATAGATGAAATCAGACCAGATTATAAATTTAAAGATGAGATTGAAGAAAAAATAATAAAAAGAGCTATACATACTACTGCTGATTTTGATTACTTGGATATATTAAAAATATCAGAAAAGGCAGTTGATAGTATAATAAATGCACTAAAAAATAATGCAAGTATTTATACAGATACAAATATGGCTCTTAGTGGAATAAATAAAAAGAAGCTGGAAGCATTGGGATGCAAATATAAATGTTTGGTAGCAGATGATGAAACTGCAAAAGTGGCTAAAGAAAAAGGTATTACCCGTTCCATGGCAGCTGTAGAAATTGCAGCAAAAGAAGAAGGAAGAAAGATATTTGTACTTGGGAATGCACCAACAGCTTTATATAAAGTCATGGAAATGAAATCAGAAGGAAAATTGGATGTAGATGCAGTTATAGGAGTTCCAGTAGGTTTTGTAGGAGCACAAGAGTCAAAAGATGAAGTTGAAAAGACAGATATACCATATATAATTTCTAAAGGTAGAAAAGGTGGTAGTAATTTAGCAGCAGCAATAGTAAATGCTATCTTATATGCCATGTAGGTATCTATATGGAAGAATATGTATATATAGATGGGAAAAAGTATCGTAGAGGATATACTACAGGTTCTTGTGCTACAGGTGCATCTAAGGCTGCTGTATATATGATGATTACAAAAAATAAAATTGATACTATAAACATAGATACTCCTAAGGGAATACCGCTATCATTAAATGTTGATAATGTAAACATTTCTGATGACTTTGTAGAATGTTCTGTAAAAAAAGATGGTGGAGATGATATAGATGCAACACATACTATGGATATCTATGCAAGAGCTGAAATTATATCTAAAACTGATGATAGCAATAATTATCTTACCTTAGAAAATATTGATAACATAAATATTAGTGAAGAGTGTCAAAGTGAACTCTATAAATTTATTAGGGTCTATGGTGGAACTGGTATTGGAGTAGTAACTAAAAAAGGATTAAGTGTAGGTGTTGGTAAACCTGCTATAAATCCAACTCCAATAAGGATGATAAATCAAGAAATAATAAAGCTTATAGAAAGTGATTATGAATCTATGTTTGGGTATGATAAAGTTTTAAAAATAACAATCTTTGCTCCACAAGGAGAAGAAATCGCAAAAAAAACATTTAATCCAAGGTTAGGAATAGTTGGAGGAATATCTATAATAGGTACAACTGGGATAGTTGAGCCTATGAGCGATGAGGGATGGAAAAAATCTTTATCTATAGAGCTCCAAATGAAAAAAGAACAAGGTTTAGACAAAATAATATTAGTTCCAGGAAATCATGGAGAACAATTTATAAGAGAGAAACTGAACTTAGATATTAAGTATGTAGTAAGAACCAGTAATTTTATAGGTTATATGATTAAAGAGGCTCAAAGAATAGGATATAAAAAAATATTGATGGCTGGGCATATAGGTAAATTTATAAAAGTATCAGCTGGAATTTTTAATACTCATAGTAAAGTAGCTGATGCTAGAAGTGAGATATTAGTGGCAAATCTAGCTTTAATGGGAGCTACACATGAATTTTTACATAAAATAAATCAGTGTTTAACGGCTGAAGAAGCTGTAGAGTTAATAAATAATAGCGAATATAAACAGGTTTATAATATATTGAGTAATAAATGTAGAGATAGAGTAAAGCAGTATTTAAATGAAGATGTAGATGATATTGATGTAGAAGTAATAATTTTTTCAATGGATAAGTCTTTGTTAGGAAAATCAGATAATACAGATGCTTTAGTGGAGGTTTTTATATGATAAATATAATAGGTTTAGGGCCTGGTAACTTAGACTATATAACAAAAAAAGGTGAAAATTTAATTTCTACTTCAGATGTATTAATTGGTGGCAGAAGGAATTTAGAATCTGTAAAAAACTTTGAAGGAGAAAAAATAATATTAGATTCTAATTTAAGAGAAATTGTAGAGTATATAAATAACAATAGTGAAAAGCAAATATCAATAATAGCTTCAGGTGACCCATTGATATATGGTATAGGTAAATATTTATCTAAAAATATTGATAATAAGATGTTAAATATGGTTTCTGGAATTAGTTCTTTACAATATATATTTTCAAGGATATATGTTGATATGAATGATTTATATATTACCAGTAGTCATGGTAAAATACCAGATTTCGATTATATACTATCACATAAAAAAGTATGTATGGTTACAGATTCTAAGATAGGGCCAAAGCAAATAAGTAAAGAAATAATAGATAGAAATTTAAATAAAATTATTGTTGTAGGTGAGAATTTATCATACAACAATGAAAAAATAACAATAGCAAAGCCAGAAGAAATAATAAGAATGGACAATTTCGGAATGAATGTTGTGGTGATTTTAGATGAAGAATAGTGAATTTATAACAGGTAAGGTTCCAATTACTAAAGAAGAAGTTAGAGCAATATCAATAAGCAAACTAAATTTAGTAAATGCTAAGAATTTCATAGATATAGGTGCTGGTACAGGAAGTGTAAGCATTGAAGCTGCATATAACTATCCCAATTTAAATGTTATATCTATAGAGAAAAATGATGATGCTGTAGAGCTTATAGAAAAAAATATAAAAAAGTTCAATTTAAAAAATATAGAAGTAATAAAAGGCTATGCACCGATAAACATAAACTTAAATACTAAAGTTGATTCTATTTTTCTTGGGGGTACTGGAAATAACTTAGAAGAAATAATAGCATGGTCTAAAAAAACTTTAATTACAAGAGGAAGACTTGTAGCTAATTTTATAATCATAGAAACATTTAACCAAACTCTAAAGTTACTTAGAAAATATGGGTTTAAAGAAATAGATGTATGTGTTTTAAATGTTTCTAAACTAGAGAAACTGGGAAAAGGTGAATATTTTAAACCACTAAATCCTATATATATAATATCTTGTGAAAAAGGGGAAAATGATGATGAATAAAGTACATTTTGTAGGAGCAGGACCTGGAGACAAAGAACTAATAACTTTGAAAGGGTATAAACTATTAAGTAATGCAGATGTAGTAATATATGCAGGGTCACTTGTCAATCCTGAGCTTTTAGAATATTGTAAAGAAGATTGTCAAATACATAATAGTGCACATATGGATTTACAAGAAATAATAGATGTTATGAGAGATGGTATAGAAAATAACAAGTCTGTTGTGAGATTACAAACAGGAGATTTTTCTATATATGGTTCAATTAGAGAACAAGTGGAAGATTTAAATAAATTGAATATAGACTATGATTGTACACCAGGAGTGAGTTCTTTTTTAGGAGCAGCTTCATCTCTAGGAGTGGAATATACAGTTCCTGAAATTTCTCAAAGTGTCATTATAACGAGAATGGAAGGAAGGACTCCAGTTCCTGAAAAGGAATCAATACAATCTTATGCTAAGCATCAGACATCTATGGTAATATTTTTATCTGTTCAAGAGATTGAGAAGGTTGTATCTAAATTATTAGAAGGCGGTTATCCAAAGGACACACCTATAGCAGTTATATATAAAGCTACGTGGGCGGATGAAAAAATAGTTAAAGGAACTTTAAATGATATAGCTGTAAAAGTTAAAGAAAATAACATAAATAAAACGGCTTTAATAATGGTAGGTAGATTTTTAGGAGAAGAATATAATAATTCAAAGTTATATGATAAGGATTTTAAACATGAGTATAGAGGGTAATATCGCTATAATTTGTATTACTGAAAACGGAAAAAATTTAGCTAGAAAGATAGAATCTTTAGTAGACAATTGTATTGTATATCAAATAAAAAATAAAAAAGGTACTTTATCTATTAGTCAGGAAGATTCTGTGCAAATAATACAAAAAAAACTAAGTGATTTTGTAGGAGAGGTATTTAATAAATTTGAGTACATAATATTTATAATGGCGACAGGGATAGTTGTACGGAGTATAGCACCATATATAAGAAGTAAGTTTAGTGACCCTGCAATTCTAGTGATAGACGAGAAAGGACAAAATGTAATAAGTTTATTGAGTGGACATGTTGGAGGAGCAAATAGTTTAACACATTATATAAGTAGTCTTATCAATGCGAATCCAGTAATAACAACAGCTACTGATGTAAACCAAAAAGCTTCTTTAGATATGATAGCAAAAAAATTAAATGCTTATATTGATAATTTTAGAGAAAATGTAAAAGAAGTAAATTCTATGTTAGTAAATGGCAAATGTGTTGGTTTGTATGTTGAGGAAGGCTATCAAGTTGACACTAGAGGATTTAAGCTTATAAAAAGTAGTAAAGAATTAAAAGATAGTTGTTTAAATAAAGATATAGAAAGAATAGTTATAGTAAGCAACAAGATAAATTTTACTAAAGATATTGAAAGTTTAGAGATAGATAATTTAGAGATGGATAATAACTTTACGCATAATTATTACAGAGAAAAAATAATAAAAGTGATTCCAAAAGATATAGTTATAGGGATTGGGTGTAGAAAATACACAGATAGTAAGTTGATGTTTGATTCTTTACTAGAATTTTTTGAGGAACAAAATATAGATATTAAAGCTGTGAAAATAATTGGAAGTATAGAACTAAAAAAAGATGAAAATGCAATCATTGATTTAGCAAAAAAACTAAAAGTGCCATTTAAGACATTTTCAAGGGATGAAATATCCAAGGTTGATGATATGTTTGATAAATCTGATTTTGTGAAAAAAAATGTAGGTGTATATTCAGTAGCAGAACCTGTAGCATATCTTTTAAGTAAAGGGAACTTAATAGTTGAAAAACATAAATATAAAGGAATAACTTTTTCAGTAGGGAGAATAAAAATATGATATATGTTGTAGGAATTGGACCAGGCAGTAAAGATACAATGACTTTGGAGGCGATAAAAGCAATAGAGGACTCTGAGGCTATTGTTGGATATAAGACTTATATAAATTTAATAGAAGAATTTATAAGTGATAAAGAAGTAATTCAAAATGGTATGAGACAAGAAGTTGATAGATGTAAACAAGCAGTAGAGGAAGCAAAAAAAGGGAAAAAAGTAGCAGTTATAAGTAGTGGAGATGCTGGTATATACGGAATGGCAGGACTTATTTTAGAATTAATATCTAAGGAAAGTGAAGATATAAAAGTTAAAGTAATTCCAGGTGTTACTGCTAGTATTGGTGCAGCGGCTATACTTGGAGCACCTATTATGCATGATTTCTGCCATATAAGTTTAAGTGATTTAATGACTCCATGGGAAGTAATTGAAAAAAGATTAAAGTTAGCTGCAGAAGCTGATTTTGTAATATGTCTATATAATCCAAGAAGTAAGGGAAGAAGTGAACATCTAAGTAAAGCATTTAAAATAATGGGAGAGTTTAAAGATGGAAATACACCTGTTGGAGTCGTCAAAGATGTAGGTAGAGAAAAAGAAACTAAGTTTATATGTACTTTTGAGAATATGGATTTTGAAAAAGTTGATATGACTACTATGGTTATAATCGGAAATAAATCTACTTATATTGATGGTGAACTGATGATAACTCCAAGAGGTTATACAGTATGATTTTGATTTTAGGAGGAACTTCAGATAGTTTAGCCATATGTGATAGAATAAATGAATTGGGAAATCATCCCTATGTACTTTCAGTAACTACAGAATATGGAAAAGAACTTGCACAAAAACATGCAAATAATATAGTTTTAGGTAAGCTTGGAAAAGAAGAGATGCTAAGGTTTATAAAGGATAATCATATAGTTAGAATAATAGATGCTACTCATCCTTATGCAGTTGAAGTATCTAAAAATGCTATTACTTGTGCAAAGTTATCAAACATAGAATATACAAGATTTGAAAGAAAATCCTTAATAGAAGAAATAAATTATGACAATAAGTTTATAGTAAATACAATTGAAGAAGCTTGTAAAATTGCAAATAAAATAGGAAAAAATATATTTATAGGAACAGGAAGTAAAAACTTAAACAGATTTGTAGAAGAAATAAGTAATAAAAATTTAGTGGTTAGAGTTCTTCCAACAAGTGAAGTTATCTTAAGTTGTGAAAAATTAGGTTTAAATGCAGACAATATAATAGCAATGAAGGGTCCGTTTAGCCAGTGTATAAACGAAGAAACATATAAACATTATGATGTAGATTTAGTTATAACAAAAGAAAGTGGGGTAGCAGGAGGTTTTTTAGAAAAAGTAAATGCATGTAAAAATCTCAATATACCAGTAGTAATTATTAAACGAGAATCGATTAACTATGAAAATGTAATTAATGACATAAATAAAATTAAAGACGTAATTGTGTGATTTTTAGGAGGAGAAGATATGAAGAAAGCCTTATTAGTAGTAAGTTTTGGGACAAGCTATCATGAAACAAGAGAAAAGACAATAGATGCATGTGAAAATAAAATAAAAAATTCATTAAAAAATTATGATTTTTTTAGAGCTTATACATCAAACATGATAATAAACAAAATAAAGAAAAGAGATGGCATAGAAATAGACAACCCTATACAAGCTTTAGATAAAATATATGAGCAAGGGTATGAAGAAGTAATAATTCAAACGCTTCATATTATATGTGGAGAAGAATTTAATAAGCTAAAAGAACAAGTAGAAAGCTATTCTTCTAAATTTAAAAAACTTGTATTAGGTAGACCTTTACTTACTCACATAGAGGACTATCAAGAATCAGTAGAGGCAATTAAACATCAAATTCCTCATATGGAAAGTGATGAAGCAGTAGTATTTATGGGACATGGAACAGTTCATGAGTCTCATTCAGCATACCCAGCCTTAGAATATATGCTTAGAGATAATGGAGTAAATGCTTATGTTGGTACAGTTGAAGGTTATCCAGAAATAGAACATGTAATGAGAAGATTAAAAGAAGGAAATATAAAAACTATAAATTTAATGCCATTTATGCTAGTTGCAGGTGACCATGCTATAAATGATATGGCAGGAGATGAAGAGGATTCTTGGAAGACAATACTTGAAGATAATGGATTTAATGTGAAAATTCATTTAAAAGGGCTAGGAGAAAATCCTTATATACAAGATAAATTTGTTCGTCATGCTCTTAAATGTGCAGAAACTGCTAAGTTTTATGGTATAGGAACAGGACCAGGAGATAGCTCTTTACTTACAATAAAAGCAGTTAATACTCTAAAAGAACTAGATATTTTATACACTCCAGAGTCAAAAAGGGGTGGAGAAAGTTTGGCATTATCAATAGTTAATGAATATTTACCAGAATCATTAGAGATAAAATCTAGACATTTCCCAATGAGTTTTGACGGAAATGAAAAAGAACTAGCTTGGGACAATGTAGCAGAGGAAATTATCTTAGATGTTAATAATGGAAAAAATGTAGGATTTGTAACACTGGGTGACCCTATGCTTTATAGTACATATGTGTATATAATGAACAGAATAGTAGATGAGATAGAAGTAGAAACTATACCAGGAATTTCTTCATTTTCGAATATAGCATCTAATCAAAATTTTCCATTGGTTATGGATAGAGAAGCATTAGTAGTAGTTCCTTGTACTATGGAAGATGATAAGATAGAGAATGCTCTACAAAATTATAATTCCATAGTGTTAATGAAAGTGTATAAGAATTTTAAAGAAATAATAAAAAAATTAGAAAAATATAATCTGATAGAACATGCTATTTTAGTTAGTAATTCGTCTCAAGATAGTGAAACTGTATTTAAGGATTTAAGAGAAGCACACCTTGAAGATAAGATATCTTATTTTTCTACAATACTAGTAAATAAAGATAACAAAATAAAATAGACGAATGTAATACTTAAAGGAGATTTAATATGAATATTGTGGTTGGAACTAGGGGTAGTAATCTAGCACTTATACAAACTGAATGGGTAATAAATGAGCTAAAAAAGAAATATCCTCATATTAATTTTGAAATCAAAATTATAAAAACAAAAGGAGATATAATTCAAAATGTTTCCTTAGATAAGATAGGCGATAAAGGATTATTTGTAAAAGAAATAGAGCAACAATTATTGGATGGACAGATAGATATAGCCGTACATAGTATGAAAGATATGCCATCTTATTTAGCAGATGGACTAAAATTTGCTCATACACCTAAAAGAGAAGACCCAAGAGATGTGTTAATACTTAGAGATGAATATAAAAGCTTAGATGATTTACCTCATGGAGCAGTAATCGGAACAGGGAGTAAAAGAAGAAAGTTTCAATTATTAAAGCAAAGACCTGATTTAAACATAGTTCAAGTTAGAGGGAATGTAGAGACTAGAATACGAAAAATCAAAGATGAAAATCTACATGGAATAGTATTAGCTGCATCAGGAATAATAAGAGCTAATTTACAAGATAAAATAAGTTCTTATTTACCTGTTGATGTTGTTATTCCAGCACCTGCTCAAGGGGCTTTAGCTATAGAGATAAGAAGTAATGATAGTGATGTTGAGGAAATAGTGAACTCGCTAAAAGATAATGATACAGAAATCCAAATATTAGCTGAAAGAGGATTTTTAGATGGTGTGAATGGAAGTTGTCATATCCCAATGGCGGCTTATTGTGAAATAAATCAAGATAAAATACATCTTACTGGTTTATATGGTGATTCAGATGGAAATAAAATAGTAATTAAGTCCATAGAAGGAGATATTTCTTCTCCTAGAGAGTTAGGTTTAAAGTTAGCTAAACTTGTATTGAAGGAGTATGAAAATTATGAAGGGTAAGGTTTACTTAGTAGGTGCAGGACCAGGTGATTATAAACTCATGACTATAAAAGGTTTAGAGTGTATAAGAAAATCAGATGTAATAGTATATGATAGATTAGCAAATAGTAGTTACTTAAGAGAAGCTAAACCAGATTGTGAATTTATATATGTAGGAAAGGCATCAAGCAATCATATTTTACCACAAGAGGATATAAATAGAGTTATATCAGAAAAAGCTAAAGAAGGAAAACTTGTGACTCGTTTGAAAGGTGGAGACCCTTATGTATTTGGTAGAGGTGGAGAGGAAGCAGAGACTCTAGTGGATGAAGGTATAGAGTTTGAAGTAGTTCCAGGGATAACTTCTGCAATAGGAGGCTTATGCTATGCGGGTATTCCTATAACACACAGAGACCATGCTTCATCATTTCATGTAATAACAGGTCATTTGAAAGGTGATGATAGTGGAGAATTAAATTGGAATGCTCTTGCAAACAATAAAGGTACTCTTGTGTTTTTGATGGGGATTTCTAACTTGAAGAAAATAAGTGAAAACTTGATGAAAGAGGGAAAAAGCAAAGATACACCAGTTGCTCTTATAAGTTGGGCAACTAGGTATAATCAAAGGGTTGTTACATCTACACTTGAAAATGTATATGAAGTTGCTATCAAAGAAGAAGTAAAACCACCAACTCTTATAGTAGTTGGAAGTGTTGTAGGACTTAGAGAAAAACTGAATTTCTTTGAAGGTAAACCTTTATTTGGAAAAAGTATAGCTGTAACTAGGTCTAGAAATCAAAATAGTGTATTAGTTGAAAAGATAATGGATTTAGGTGGGAATCCAATAGAGATACCTACTATTAAGATAGAAAAAATACAAGATAATACTAAATTGGAAAATGAAATAAAAAATATAAGTGAATATAAATATCTAGTTCTAACCAGTAAAAATGCAGTAGAAATATTTTTTGAGAAGATTTATGAAATGAATTTTGATTCAAGAATATTGTCTAATCTAAAGATATGTGCTATAGGCTCAGCTACATCAAGTGAATTGAAAAAAAGAGGAATTATAGCAGATATAGTACCAAAAAAATTTGTAGCAGAATCATTATATGAAGAGCTAGCACCAATTTTAAATGACAATGATAAGATACTCATACCTAGAGCAGAAAATGCTAGAGACTATTTAGTTGATAAACTTAAAGATATTTGTGAAGTAACAGAAATACATACATATAGAACAGTGATAGATGAAGATAAAAGAAATGAGATATTAGATATTTTAAATTCTAATGAGATAGATTATATAACATTTACAAGTTCATCAACAGTAAATAATCTTATTGAGATTATAGGAAAAGAAAATATTAAAATCTTAGATAAAATAAAAGTATTGTCTATAGGGCCTATAACTACAGAGACAATAAATAATTTAGGAATAAATTTATATAAAGAGGCTACAACATCTACAATAAATGGATTAGTAGATTTAATTATAGAAAATTAATTTTGGAGGATTGAGATGTTAAGAAGACCAAGAAGACTAAGAGCAAGTAAAGCAATAAGAAATTTGGTGAGAGAAACTAAAGTAAATGTGGAAGATTTAATATACCCTCTATTTGTAGTAGAAGGTGAGAATGTAAAAGAAGAAATTAAATCTTTACCAGATGTTTATCACTTATCAATAGACATGTTGGAAGAAGAAATAAAAGAAATAAGAGATTTGGGAATTGAACATATAATGTTATTTGGTGTACCAGATGAAAAAGACGAATGTGCATCACAAGCGTTTAATGAGAATGGAATAGTACAAAAAGCGATTAGAAAGATAAAGGAAATAGATTCAAATATAAATGTAATAACAGATGTCTGTATGTGTCAGTACACAAGTCATGGGCATTGTGGAATTTTAACAGATACTGGTTATGTTGATAATGATAAATCATTAGAATATTTAGCTAAGATATCTGTAAGTCATGCTAAAGCAGGAGCAGATATGGTTGCTCCATCTGACATGATGGATGGAAGAATACAAGCAATAAGAGAAGCTTTAGATGAAAATGGTCTGGAAAATATCGGTATAATGGCTTACAGTGTTAAATACGCTTCAAATTTTTATGGGCCTTTTAGAGAAGCAGCTCATTCAGCACCATCATTTGGAGATAGAAAGACATACCAGATGGACCCTGCAAATAGCAATGAAGCTATGATAGAAACGGAACTTGATATATTAGAAGGTGCAGATATACTTATGGTTAAACCTGCATTATCATATTTAGATGTCATAAGAAGAGTTAAAGATAATTTTGATTTGCCTTTAGCTGCTTATAATGTAAGTGGAGAATACTCTATGCTTAAGTTAGCTGTTAAAGAAGGATTATTAAATGAAGATGTAATTCTTGAAGCAATCACATCTATAAAGAGAGCAGGAGCAGATATAATAATAACTTACTTTGCTAAAGATATTGCTAAATTATTAAGAAAATAAGCTATTAAAATATAAAGTATTATGAAAAGTATAGAAATTGTAATTTGTTATTTTAAACTATTTTATCTACAAGTCTAGTACTCTATAGTCCTAGTAAATGAAAATATGAGTGACCTTACAATTTCTATATTTGTTTATGTATTTAATAAAAATTTTGGAGGGTAAAAATGCTATATCCTATTAACTTAAAATTAGATGACTTAGATGTAGTCATAATAGGAGGAGGAGAGGTTGCATATAGAAAATGCAAAAACTTTCTAGATTTTAATAAGAGTGTTACTGTAGTTTCTAAACATATTTTAAATAAGTTTTATGATTTAGAAGGGAACATAAATATAATAAAAGACAATTATAAAGAAGAATATATAGAAAGTAGTTCTGTGATAATTGCTGCTACAGATAATAGGGCGTTGAATTTAGAAATAGGATTATATTGCAGAGAAAATAAAAAACTAGTAAATGTTGTTGATAATGTAAAAATATCAAATTTCACCATTCCATCCTATGTAAAAAGAGGTGATTTACTTATAAGTGTATCCACAGGGGGAAAAAGTCCATCTTTGTCTTCAAAAATAAAAAAGGAGCTTGAAGAAAAATATACTGAGGATTATGAGGAATATTTGAATGTGTTAGGTGAGATTAGAAAAGAAGTTATAAAAAAATATCAAGATAAGAATAAAAGAAAAAGTATACTTAATATGTTGATAGCACTTGATTTAGATGAATTAAAAAAGTTTAATGTATAAAGTTTTTTGAAAAAAATATTAAAAAGCTGTTGACGAATTATTTTTAAGGTGATATAGTATTACTTGTCCTTAAGAAAAGGGCAAACATGAAAAATGAACTTTGAAAATTAAACAGTAGGTTAATTTATAAAACAAGAAACAAACCATAAAGCCAGATATTTTG
>NZ_JAGWDG010000010.1:0-130996 GCF_020658095.1 Clostridioides sp. ZZV14-6009 | reverse complement strand
AACAAAAATACTGAATGATTATTACTATCTAATTTCATTGTAATTACTTCCTTTCAGTTTTTACTACTGATTTTATAGTACAATACATTTTTTTGAAAATCAAGTAAAATAAATAACCTATCGGTTAGGCTTACATCTTCCACCTCCTATGGCGAGGAAGAGGAATTTCGCCATTATAGGTTAAACTCTGAATCTTTCTTTGCTTCATCTAAAATTTTAATTAATTTTTCATTCATTATATACATTCCTTTCTATATAAAAAAGAAGCCATCTAAAAAAAACTAAGATGACTTCACTTAATCGTTATAAACAGTACATTTACTAGTATAAAATAATTGGTGTACCTGGTTCTATATTTTCATATATTTTCTTTGCCTTAGAAAAAGGTGTATTTACACATCCATGTGAACCTGAAGATCTATATATACCTCCACCAAAAGAACTTCTCCAAGTAGCATCATGAATTCCTATATTTCCATTAAATGGAAGCCAATAACTTACAGGTGAACTATAGCCTTGACCAGTTAAAGAAACATTTCTAGCTTTATAGTTAAGAGGATATATACCTGATGGTGTAGCAAATCCCCTAGCTAAACTTCCTGTTACAACATCTGTTGATACAAGCATTTCTCCATTTTTAAAGAACCACATGTGTTGGCCAGAAAGACTAATCTCAACATAGGTATTACCAATATCATCTTTATTACGAGATACAGCTTTTTGTATGTAGATAGGTTCTCTTGTAACATTTTTCCCAGCTTTTACAACATCAACTAAAGCTTCAGCTTCTTTCTTTTTATCTATCAACCATCCATAAATTCCACCTGAAATAGTAATCTCTTTACCAGTTGCAGTTTTAAATGGTCTTGAATCTCCAAAAGTACTATATTTTTTGCTTAATCCTCTTGTATACTCTACCATCGCATCATTATCGAAAGTTATGTCATAATTTTTTTCTGAATCTACTTTTAACCATTTATTAATCTCAGAACCGTCTAAAGTTTCCTTACGGTCACTAAAATCATATGTAACAACTACACTGACATATTTATCTAATGTCTTAATAGCTTCTTTTAACTTTTCTGAATCCTTTGTATTGTTTGGAGCTTCATATATTTTACTTTCCTCTAAAGAAACAGAAGTAACACCAGAATTAATTGATTTTTGTACTAGTTTATAAAAATCATCTTTTTTTACTTTGTTTCCAAGTACCTCTGGTACTATAGCATAAGCATTTTTACTGCTATCATACTTAGGGTATGCACTCTTAGGCTCTACAACATTTTTACTATCAAAACAAGATAAAGCATTAAACCTTTTTTCTAGTAAATCTTTATCATATGAAAGAGTTACCATATTATTATACTCTTTAGATTTAAATATTCCACCAATCCACCCAAATGCACTTTGGTTATCTTTTATTTTTTGAACCTTATCATCTGGTGTAAACTTTAAGTCTATATCTTTTGATTTTATTTGTTCTTTTTTATTGTTTCTTTCCTCTAGACTTAAAGTATAAGAATTAGTACTTGATGTTAATAAATCATTTACTTGTTCAACTGTCTTTCCTGATGCTTTCACACCATTAATAGTAGTACCAAAGTAAAAATGATTTCTAAAAAAGATTGCCATCCCTATATAAGCTACAATCAAAACACCTACTACTATAGCTATCTTAACTTTTAGATTTTTTTGCCCACTTTCTTGTTTTGCTTCTTTTCCTTCAATCATAACTAAATCCTTTCTTCATTATAATTACCTATGTACTTTACTAGTTTTTAAAAAACCTTATTTCTTCTATATACCCAAACTATTATATTATTAATTTATATTTTTGAAGATAGAGTTATTTACATGATACTACTTTATCTTTTAGATAAAATGCTTATTGTTAATACCTCCTTTCAAAATCCCTTAAACATAACCTCTGCTACATAATATATTACCATACTTTTAAGTTTCAGTGTGGCTATCTGTCTATTTTTGTGACATTAAACTACTATTTTCAAAAAAAGAAACTAATATATTGTTAGTTTCCTTTTTTGATTTATTCTTATATATTAGTATCCAACTTAACATAACGTTGTTATATACATTTTATATAATTATTATTTAATTATTTTAGTTTCTATGTCCTTCCCATCTGCGTATTCTTTAAGTAAATCCTTAGCGTATCCAAAATACTCTTCAATATCTGATTCTGGACTAAATGAAAATATACAAATTAGTATTTCATTTACATCTGTTGTTATCATAGCTCTCTCAGAATCACTGGTTGGACTTCCAAATTTACCTAATGAATCAGATAGTATAGGTAGATTTTCTATATTTATCAACTCTTTTCCAATACCTTTATACTGCTCGCCTTCATCACCTACAGTAAAACATATTGGTGAATGTAATTTACCTATATTATATGTACCAACTGGATATAGTGATTTTATAGATATTAAATTATTTATTTCAACTATATTATTTATTGTATATAGACCCTTCCCCTGAACAATTCTTCTAACTAATGCTTCTGAAGATGTTCTATATCTACTTGGATTTTTACCAAGTTCTTTATATGCATCTCTTGCATCTTTAATCTTATCCAATTTCGTAATATCTTCAATTTCTAGCTTTTGATTTAAAATATTACAAAACTCATTTATCCCATTTATTAACTTTTCTGAGCTTTTATTTACTACTACTTTTGCTTGGATACATCCTAACTTTGCATCAGGCCACTTGTCCTTAAGTTTTTTATCAATGCTTATATCTATCATACTCAAACAACTCCTATACATTAAATTTTTAGTTAAGTTTTTTATCATCTATACATTATAGTACTATTCTTTTGTTAATAACATATTTATATTTAAAATAATTTATTTTTAACAGATTTTTGTAAAAGATAATTACTTTCTTCATATATGAATATTACAAAATAAAAAACACTAATTATCTAGCAAGCATTTATTAAATACAAGCATATATAATAGTGTTTTATATAAAAAATTAAATTTTATTTTTAGAGTAATTCCATAAAATTTTGAACTGGCATTGGTCTTGCAAAATAAAATCCCTGAACTAGATCACATCCAAATTGTTTCATTAATTCAGCCTGTTTCTTACTCTCAACACCTTCTATAATTACAACTAAATCTAATGATTTTGCTAGAGATACTATAGACTTTGCTATATTACGACTTTTCTCATCATTTTCAATACCATTAAGGAAAGACTTATCTAATTTTAATACATCAATTGGCATGTCCCTTAGACAACTAATAGAAGAATAACCTGTCCCAAAATCATCCATAGAAATTGAAAATCCATACTTTCTTAATTCATTTAAAACACTCTTTAATATATTTAATTCATTAATAGCTACAGTTTCTGTTATCTCCAATTCAATTAAATTTGAATGTATGTTATATGTTTGGATAGTCATATTGATAAATTTTACAATATCTGGTTGATATAGCTCAACTCTAGATAAATTTACTGAAACTGGTACTAATTTTTTACCTTGTTTTTCCCATTTAGATAAATCGATACAGACTCTTTCAAATACAAATCTACCTATTTTTAAAATCAATTGACTTTTTTCTGCTATTGGAATAAATATAGCTGGACTTATAAAACCATGTTCAGGATGATTCCATCTTATCAGTGCTTCACTTCCTATCATATCACCATTTACAAGTGAAAACTTAGGTTGATAATAAACTTCAAATTGATTCTTTACTAATGCTGTCTTTATATCATCTAAAATTATAGATTCCTCACTAAGCTTATTTCTAACATCTTCGTTATAAATAGCATAGTTTATATTTTTACCTTTGGCAACAGACCTCGCCATATTAGCTTTATTTACAGCCTTTTGAGCATCTACTTCTCCTTCTTCTACGAAGTAAATACCCACACAAAGAGAAATTTCAAATACTGTATTTAGATTATTTTCAATATTATTTCGTATACTATCAAGTTTTTTTATAATTTTATTTCTTCCATTTTTATATTCACAGAAAATAGCAAAATAATCACTTGAAAGGCGTGCATATATTTCACCTTCTGTTAATTCCTCTTTTAAAGCTCTTGCTATAGTAATTAATAGATTATCACCAAATTCATATCCAAAAGTATCATTAATCATTTTAAAATTATCAATATCAAAATATACTATAATATAATTTAAAGATGGTTTATTTAAAAGACACTTACTACATTCTCTATAAAATTTATTTTGATTTCCTATATGTGTAACTCTATCTTCATATGCTAACCTCAATATTTCTTTTTCATTAGATTTTTTTATGTACATTATATAGAAAATAATTGCAATAAACACAAATATAATCAATAACACTGCATATACAGCTCTCTTAATAATTTGCTCAGAATTACGAAATATAACACTTTCTGGAATTGAAAAAATCAAGTTCCAATCATTTATATAATTATCTTTGCTCTTCCCATTATCCATAGTAGCATATCCTAGGTATCGTCTTTCTCCTGACATATTTAAAATTGCTGCACCTATTTTATTTTTTTCTAATTGTTTTTTTAATTGATTTACATCTTCAATGTCATTATCCTGTTTTAATAATTCATAAATATTCTTTGACAATCTATCTTGTTGAGGATGAAGTATAACTGTCCCATTATTTTTTACAACATAAGATATACTATTATTTTCATAAAAAGATACATTTATAAGTTTCATTAGAGTATTGACATCATAAGTACAATATAAAACTCCAACTACTTTATCATTATTTAATATTGGTACTGAGATAGCAATCTTTTTTACAGACTTATTTACTTCATCAACATATGGACTTGAAACATACTCTTTGCCATTAATTGAATTTTTAAAGAATTCTCTATCTTTAACAGAAAACTTATTACCCTTAGTATTTTCTGCATTCCCATTTATATCAACAATTGCCATAGTATAAAATTTTTGGTTTTCCATTTCATCTAAAAGCTTTTTTATTTTTTCTTCATTAGACATGTTTGGATTTGAAGTATAATAACTTGAAAAAATATTTAAAATATCTAAATCTTTTTCAATTTGTCTTTGTGCTAATTGAGAACCTTGTATTGCAACTTCTTTTATATGTACTTCTGCCTCTGATATAAGAAGATTTCTTGTATCTTCTATATATAGATATCCTAATATCAGAAATAATGATGCCAATAAGAGAATTATAATTAATGTAACACTTTTATTTCTTTTAGTCATCTTACCCCTCCCTTAATTAGTCAACACTTTATATCCCTATTTATATCTTTTTTAATACAAATTTATTACTTATCTTACATACAAATATATCTAAATATTACATATAGATTCATTCTAATTATTATAATAACATTCTTTAATTAAATTTTGAATTAAAGTTTTAAAACTATTTATATTTTTTCAAATAAAAAACCCTATATACATGAGATTATATATCTCATGTATATAGGGTTTTAGTTTATTTATTTTATAGTAAGTTTTGTAGTAAATTTATTTTCCATAATATGAATTTAGATACATTTCTTTTATTTCATTCATAAGAGGATATCTTGGATTCGCACCTGTACATTGGTCATCAAATGCTTGAATCACCATTTCATCTAGTGAATCTATAAATTTAGATTCCTCAACCCCAAATTCTTTTATAGTTTTAGGAATACCAACTTTACTCTTTAAATCTTCAATAGCTATCAATAAACTTTGGAATTTTTCTTCATCAGAATTTCCTTTTAATCCTAAGAATGAAGCTATTTCAGCGTATCTCTTTAATGCCTCTGGATACTTATATTGAGAGAAAGCTCCCATTTTCTTTGGTGCATTAGAAGAATTAAATTTCATAACACCTGTTATTAAAAGAGCATTTGCAACACCATGTGGTACATGATGGAAAGCACCTAACTTGTGAGCCATAGAGTGACAAACACCTAAAAATGCATTTGCAAAAGCCATTCCCGCCATTGTAGAAGCATTTGCCATTTTTTCTCTTGCTTCTGAGTCTTTTGCTCCATTATCGTATGCACGTGGAAGATATTCAAATATGCTCTTAATGGCTTGTAAAGCTAGACCATTTGTATAGTCAGTTGCAAGCATAGATACATATGCTTCTAGTGCATGAGTTAAAGCATCAATACCAGAAGCAGAAGTTAATCCTTTTGGCATATTCATCATCATATCAGCATCAACTATAGCCATATTTGGCATCAACTCATAATCTGCTAATGGATATTTCACCCCTGTATCTTGGTCAGTTATAACTGCAAATGGAGTTACTTCTGAACCAGTACCTGCTGATGTTGGTATAGCTACAAAACTAGCTTTTTCACCCATTTTAGGGAAAGTATACACTCTTTTTCTTATATCCATAAATCTCATTGCTAGGTCTTGGAAATCTACTTCTGGATGCTCATATAATGTCCACATTATCTTACCTGCATCCATTGCACTTCCTCCACCTATAGATATTATTACATCTGGATTGAACTCTCTCATAGCTTTAGCACCTATCTTAGCACATTCTAAAGTTGGGTCTGGTTCAACTTCAAAGAAAGTAGTATGCTTGATGTTCATTTCATCTAATAAGTCAGTAACTGTTTTAGTATATCCATTATTGTAAAGGAATGTATCTGTTACAATAAAAGCTCTCTTTTTATCCATTACATCTTTAAGTTCTTTTAACGCCACTCCTAAACAACCTTTTTTAAAATAAACTTTTTCTGGTGCTCTAAACCAAAGCATATTTTCTCTCCTCTCAGCTACTGTCTTAATATTAAGTAAGTGCTTAACTCCTACATTTTCAGATACTGAATTTCCACCCCAAGAACCACATCCTAGAGTAAGAGAAGGAGCTAGTTTAAAATTATATAAATCACCTATACCACCTTGAGAAGAAGGAGTATTAATTAAAATTCTACAAGTTTTCATAGCTTTAGTAAATTTATCAAGCTTTTCTCTCTGATTTACATCGTCAATATATAATGAAGATGTATGACCAAACCCTCCATCTTCTACTAATTTTTCTGCTTTACTAACTGCATCATCAAAGTTGTTTGCTTTATACATTGCAAGTACTGGTGAAAGTTTCTCATGAGCAAAAGCTTCTTCTATTTCAACTGATTCAACTTCACCTATTAAAACTTTAGCATCAACTGGAACTTCAAAACCTGCTAGTGTTGCTATTGTACAAGCTGTTTGGCCAACGATTTTAGAGTTTAATCCTCCATTTACTAAAATTACACTTCTTAATTTTTCTGTTTCTTCTTTATTTAATAAGTAAGCACCACGCTCTTTAAATTCTTTTTTAACTTCATTATATATATTTTCTAATACTATAACTGATTGTTCAGAAGCACATATCATACCATTATCGAATGTCTTAGATACAAGAATTGAATTTACAGCAGTTTTTATATCTGCACTGCCATCAATTATTGCTGGCGTATTACCTGCACCAACTCCAATAGCTGGTTTTCCAGATGAATATGCTGATTTAACCATTCCAGGGCCTCCTGTAGCAAGAGTTAAGTCAACTTCCTTCATAACAGTCGTAGTTAATTCCAAAGATGGCTCATCAATCCATCCAATTATACCTTCAGGAGCTCCAGCCAAAACAGCAGCTTCAAGAACTACCTTTGCCGCCTCTATAGTAGAATTTTTTGCTCTTGGATGTGGAGAAAATATTATTCCATTTCTAGTTTTTAGAGCTAAAAGTGATTTAAATATAGCAGTAGAAGTTGGATTAGTTGTAGGTATAACTGCTGCAACAACTCCTATTGGCTCAGCTATTTTAGTCAGGCCAAAGGCTTCATCTCTCTCTATAACACCACAAGTTTTAGTTTCTTTATATGCATTGTATATATACTCTGATGCATAGTGATTCTTTATAACTTTATCCTCGGCAATTCCCATACCAGTTTCTTTTTGTGCCATTATAGCTAGAGGAACTCTTTGCTTATTAGCTGCTAAAGATGCTGCTAAAAAAATCTTATCTACCTGTTCTTGAGTGTATGTAGCAAAGATTTTTTGAGCTTCTCTAATTTTTGCTAATTTTTTAACTAGATTTTCAACATTATTTACAACACCTGAATTATCTACCATAGCTTCTTCTCCCCTTTTATTTTCTATTATAACTTGTTCTTTATTAGCCATTTCAATGCCCTCCTAGAATAGTATAATCTTCTTTTTATGTTAATTTATTAACAGTATAACACGTTGTTTTTACATTTTCAAGTTATTTTTTTAACATTTTATTTTTTATTTAGTCTTATATTATTCATATTAATACTATTATTCTTTACAAATATCTAAATTAACTATATATCACTTTATTTTTTATATAAGTTATAAACAAATTCATCTCAATGCTTAAGGATAACGTTATTTTTTTAACACTTATGTTTTTATTTTTTTAATGAAAAAATTAAAAGATTCTTTTTTCAAGGATGGTATTGTATAAAAGTTATAAAGAAAAAAATACTTTAAGAAGAAAACAAAGGCTTAAAGATCAAATTAAATTAAATACTCTGAGATATACAAACAGATATAATATATACTATAATTAAAGATATATACACTGATAATTTTTATATACTGTGAAATAAAATATATTTAATATCGTATAGATAAACTTAAAATTTATAGGAGGAATTAAGGATGAAAAAATTAAAAATAATTAGCATTTTATCTTTAGTTATGAGTACAATTTCAGCCATTTGTGGTATTGGTGTAGTAACTTATTATGTAGATAATTTGTTTATTAGAGGGCTTTCAGTATTTATTTTAATTATGTCTGCTTGTTTTGTATCAAGTACAACAAGTTTGATATTTAAAAATGCAAAGTAATATAAATTCCAATTTATAAATTAGTTTAAGTAAATAATTTTAATATATTACAAGTTAAAGTCCAGCAAATAAGATTGCTGGACTTTGTTAATATTACTAATCATACACATATATCATATTACATCACTAATCTATTGATGTGGACTTTTTATAACAGGTTGTAACTGTTTATTATCAAGAGCAAGCTCTATAGTTGGAATTATTAACTCTGTATGTGCAATCATAGAATTAGGCTTTGTATTACAATTATCTTGACCAAAAGGTACAAAATATATATTTTTAGAGTTAAGAAGAATACCAATATTTTTGAAATTAAAACTTAGAGCATCATTAGTTGATATTGAGATTACAAGTGGTTTATCATTGCGAAGATGACCCTTTGCTGCCATCAATACTGGAGAGTCCGTAATACCATTTGCTAACTTAGCGGCAGTATTGCCAGTACAAGGGGCTATTATTATAATATCAGCAATTCCTTTAGGTCCAAATGGTTCTGCTTCTTCAATTGTAACAATAGGTTTATTTCCTGTCAGTTCATATGCTTTTTTCATAAATTCTTCAGAATTTCCAAATCTACAATCTATATTTTGTGATACATCTGAAAATATCGTGTGCACATTTGCTCCTGCTTTTACCAAATTCTCTAACTCTATAAATATTTTATCATAAGTACAAAACGAACCAGTAAATCCTACTCCAATTGTAAGTCCTTCAAGTTTCATCTCTAATCCCTTCTTTCATTTATAATATTTTCTATAGCGTTAACAAGAATTTCACCAGATGTCTTTGGTGAGTATTTACCAGGAAGCCCAAGACAAAGATTTGCATTAATACCTAAATTTTGTGTAGCAGAATAATCTAATCCACCAGGAGAAGAAGCTATATCTATAATAGTTACTTCTCGTGATACTTTTTCTAATTTCTCTTTCGTTAAAATACATTCTGGTATGGTATTAAAAATATAATCAAACTTTGAAAGATTTTCATCTCGTTGATTTAAAGAAATACTAGAATACCCAAATGCATTAGCCGTACTCCTTGCATCATTATTTCTTGCTCCAACACATACATTTGCATCTAAAGCATATAATTTTTTAGCAAGTATTTGTGCACATCTTCCGAAGCCTAGTACTAGACAGTTACTTTGGTGCATATTGATTATACTTCTTTTAATCGCTTCTGATATGGCTCCTTCAGCTGTAGCAACTGCATTTAAAATAGCAACATCATTCATCTTCATAAAATCATAAACCTGAATAGAGTGTTGCTCACAAAATTTGTAAACTTTAGTTGGTATGTTGCCTCCAAATAGTATTTGATTAGGAGATAAGTTAATTAACAAGTTATCAATAGTAGCATCAAGACAACCATCAGTATTTTCAATACTAAATTGATTTTTTGTAAATGGAATTGGACATAAAATAATGGAACTTTTGGATAGTGCTTCAGCTAGTGAAGTTGCTTTTCCAGCGATTCCATTTACAATTTCATTTGCTATTCCATATACAACTACAGAATATCCTTTATTAATTAGTTTTTTTACCATGTACACTTGTCGCAGGTCTCCGCCTATAACAGTTATATCGTATTGATTTGACATATTGTAAGCCTCCTTTACTATATACAATATGTTTTTATCAATATATTGGTTCACTAAAATTATTAAATATTATACTTCTAACATTGCTAATAATGCTAATCTATCTATCTTTTCAGAAGATGTATATGGTAATGAATCTAAAAAAATAATTTTTCTTGGAATTTCATTTCTAATTAAATAATTTCTAATCTTAGTCAATAAATCCTTCTTTGTAATTTTATCTATGGTTGTTACAAATAATGCAATTTGACTTCCCTTTATAGTATCTAAATAAGGTAATGCAACTGCATCTTCAATTTGAGGAATTCTTTTGACTACATTTTCAACTTTAGTAGAACTAACTTTAAATCCACCAATATTTACAACATCATCACTTCTTCCTTCAAATATCAAATATCCATCATCATCAAAATATCCAATGTCATTGACAGAATAAGGCTCTGATGCATTATATACTGCATATTCGGTATTTACAAAAATTATTCTGTTCTTAATATATACATCTATTTTTGGAAATGGCTTACCTATACTTAATGGTTTCTCAATCAATTCATCATAACACAAATATGTAATGTAGTTTAATTCACTTGCTCCATAATATAAAATTATTTCAGAGTCTGGCATATATTTTTTTATTTTTCTTGCTGCATCCTCAAACAACAATTGAGAACCTGTAAAAACACTTCTAACTTTAACTATTGTCTCACTTAAATATTTAACCAATAACTGAAGTTTTGTAGGTATAAGATATATGTTAGTTATATTGTATTGTTTTATTGCATTTATCCATGTTTTATAATTTAAACCTGAACTTATTACAATACTACCACCTTCATAGAGTACTGACATTATAGAATTTAGATTTCCTGTAAAACTAAGTGTTCCATTGATAAACAAAACAGAGTCCTCATAAATATGGAAAACTTCATTTTGTATAGGAAAAAATCCAGCCCAGCTTTCATATGTTCTATATAATACTTTTGGGACATTTGTAGAGCCTGAAGATAAAGCTCCCATACAAATTTCTTTATCTAAATAGTCTAAGATATTATTATATTGATATACATTTATACTGTGATGGTCTGTAGAAGAATTAGTTATCTTTAATATCCTATTGCAACTACCATTAGATAAATCATTTATATCTATATTCTCATCAGATATAACAACTGAAATATTATTCTTTATTAAAATATCACTTAATACTCTTTTAGAAAGATTATAATGACAAATGATAGGCACATTATTTGAATAGTTAACACCTAAAAAACTTACTAATTGGAACTTTATATTTTTAGAATAAATTAAAACAGGAATATTTTCACCTATAGAAATTTGTCTCCCAATCTCCTCACTATCTCTTAATATACTGTCATAAGTATACTTTTCTCCATCTATAATCAAAAAATCTTTATCTTTATAGCTGTTTCTTTTTACTTTCAAAAGTTCATAGTAATTCATAATCTACACCCTTTCAATCAATAAAGCAGAGCCTAATCCCCCAGCAGCTGCTATAGAGCAAATTCCATACCTTCCATTAGTTTTTTCAAGTGCTTTTAAAAGATGTAACGCAATAATTGCACCAGAAGCACCATATGGATGACCATATGCTAAAGCCCCTCCAAATATATTATACCTATCTATTAATGCTGGATATTTTCTTTGAAATAAAACATCTATAACTGCAAATGCTTCATTAAATTCAATCGCAGATATGTCCATATAGTTAAGCTTTTCTATCTCTAAAATCCTCTCCATAGCTTTCATAGCAGATGTTGGGCTTAAATGTGGCTCTGTTCCTATTGTACAAGAGTTAATAACTTTAGCTTTTGGATTCTTTTTTGTAGTCTCTAAATATCTTTTAGAACACAGTATAAGAAATGAAGCTCCATCATTAATAAGACATGCATTTGCTGCATTTGTAATACTTCCCTTTCCTAAAATCGAAGGTATCCTATCTAATAATCTTTGGCTCATTTTATCACGTATACCTTCATCATATGTATTGCTATCTATAGGAGATATAATATCTTCAAGAAATTCTTCTTCTCTTGTGTTTTTTGCTCTTCTATGACTTTCTTTTACCCAATAATCTAATTCTTCTTTCTCAATTTTATATAACTTTGCCACTCTTTCTGCACCTTCGAGCATACTATTCTCACTATTATCATCTGGAGAAAATTGAGCAACTGCATAGCTTGGATTATTGATATTATATCTTTTATCATTTTTATGATATGTACGCATTGGTTGTAGAGAGCTACTCTCAAAACCTCCTGCAATAATTAAATCACATTGCCCAGATTTAATCTTTGAAAATGCTATATCTAAACTCATCATAGCAGAAGCACATTGCATATCTACAGTAAAAGCAGGAACTTCACTTTCTATTCCCGCTGTTAAAGTCATTAATCTTGCGATATTACCTCCTGTACCAACTGCATTTCCACATATAATCTCATCAATCTTATCAATCTCATACTTTTCAATTAGATGTTTTAAAACCTTTGCTCCTAGTAATTCTGGTTGAACACATTGAAAAATTCCATTTTTTAAACCTATATGACTTCTTAATCCTCCTAATATAAAAACATCTTCCATACATTATATCCTCTCTTCATCATAGATTTCTTTTAAGTACGTTATTTAATTTAACACCTAAAAAAGATGCAATAATTGCTTTTATCGTATCTCCAATTAAAAATGGTACCACTGCTGCAAAAAGGGCTGCTTCTACTGTCATTTGATTAAAGTAACACATAAATACTGTTCCCATAAAATATATAATAGGCATACCAACAAAAATTGTTATTGGTATATATCTTTTAATATCATTATTTTTACCTTTTAATAAGCTAATAATTAGTGATGCAAATAAAAATCCAAAATAAAAACCACCTGTTGGGCTTAGTAATTTGCCAATTCCAGATGCACCTCCACCAAATACAGGGATTCCAATTAAACCTATCATTATGTATACACCAACTGTACTAAATGCTTGTCTTGGAGTTAATATTAAAGCTATTAGATTTATCATTATTGTTTGTGCTGTTACTCCTGCTGGTGTAAATGGTAATGGTATATATATATAGGATGATATACATAATAATGCTACACATATTGACATTTTAGTTAAATCTTGAATATTTACTCTATTATTTTTCATTTTTATAATTCCCTTCATATGTCTTATTCAATTTAGTTTATATGTACATATAATAAACCCTCTATTAAGGCTTTGTTTTAGTATAAAAGAAAGACAGTTTTTTGTCAACTTCAATACAATTTTAGGTTTACATTTAATTTATAAGTAAACTTGCTTCTAATCCTTTATGTTTTAATGGTTATTTATAAAATTTTACTTATAAACAAATCTATTTGCCCTATACTTGTAAATTATAATATGATATATTTTATATGAGATTTTATTTCATATAATAAATTAACAAGGAAGTGACAATATGAAAACTAATGAAAATCAATTAAACAACATAGATAAAGAACTAGATGAGCTTAGTAAGAAAGTTTATTTAGAATCCCCAGATTTTTGGATAAGTATTTCTGACAAAATAGTAGATAAAATTTTTGATGAAATGTTATTATTTTTTGCAGTAAAATATAATTATTACAATATACTATCTTTTGCAATTGAAAATAATTATATAGATTTAAATATGCCATCAAAAAATAAAGACTATCCAAATATAATGAGTCATTTTTTAGACACAGCAAAACAAAATGAAGATAAAAAGATTTATAATTATCTTTTAAACTTAAATAAAGAAGATACCATAGGTGAAAACGCCTCTTTAGATGATTTAAATCACAATACTGAGAAAGATACTTTTGGAAAGAAAGATGTATATATTCCAAAATACATGTGTCCAAACTGTAATACTAATATTTTTGATACAGGTTACAGAGTATCAAATGATATAACATATAAATTTTCTTTTCAAGATGCCGAACCTGTTGAAGTATCTAATGAGATTACTTCTATTAAATGTTGTAATTGTGATAAATCAATAGAAAATGTAACTAATGACAAATTGTATAGTATATGTAAAATTCAAAACTGTGATAATTGTGGTTCTAGTTTAATTAAAGTAGGAATTATTGCAAAGAAAAAAATGGAGTTTAATGAGAATACTGAAGAATTTGGATATGTTTCAACGTCTTATTGCTGTAACAATTGTGGCTCTAAAATAAATTCATCTCAAAAAGAATACTTTAAACTTTAATATCTTATATTTTTAAAATAATTTCAAATAATAATACTCTGTTATTAAATATTATTATAGAAATTTTTGGGGACATATTTGGAAATATAACATAAATAATTTTTATATAGACACTTTAATGGTAATTAAAATTGCTATGAAATTAAATATTATTAAACTAGTTTCATAGCAATTTTTAGTAATATAATTTTTATTAAGTTTGGACAAATTCTATTTTCTATTTCTTTAGTGTACCAACCATAACTCTTAAATCAATTGTTATATTAGATATCCCTGACTTTATCAACTTTAAAATTTCTTCTTCATCTAATGTTGATGTTAAAGGAGTCATTTTAACCAAATTCATTAAATTTAATACACTGACATCAGTTTTATAATTGATTCTATTTTCATAAACTACACTTAGATGTTTTTTAAATACAGCTACAATGTTTTTATTGTCATAATCATTATTCTTTATATTTCCCTGTATATTTGTCCTTATTTCTTTTAAATAATTTAATTCTGGGACAATCTTTACTATTATTCCATCATCATTTAAAACCCTTGTAAATTCCTTATAATTTGCAGGAGAAAGTATATTTAATATTACATCAAACTTATTATCTTTAAATGGTAGATTTGACAAATCTGAAATACACCATATAATTTCATTCTCTCCTCTTGTAGCTATAGAAATACCTTCTTTAGCTATGTCAATTCCAATTAATTTACATATATTATTAATATTTTTATCTTCATATAATTTATTTAAGAAATATCCTTCTCCACATCCAGCATCTAAAATATAGTTAATATTTTTATCTAAAGTGTAGTTATGAATTGCAGACTTTATTTCTTCTGTTAAATTATCATATGCTTTAGAATTATATATTTCATGTCTTGATTCAAATAGTTCTTTATCATAAATAGTTTTAGTATTACTATTTAATAAGTTAACATATCCCTTTTTGGATATATCAAAGCAATGATTATTTATACATCCCATGCTATTTTTATCAATTGTAATCATATCTTCTTTACAAAGTGGACATTTGAATACATCTATATTTTCATTAAGTAGTAATTTAGCAATTTCTATCCTTTTTAATTTTCCAACAATCTTTTTACCTTCATTACTTATATTTTGTTTCATCTCCATAATCTCCTCAAATTTACTATTTAATTTAAATAGCACGAAATTATGGCTACTTATATAAGGTATGTTTCTATATCTTATATAAAATCATGTTATAAGTTTTTGTAAAATAGCCACAATTTGTGCGCTATCCTCTTATTCTAATATAATGCATAAATGCTCTTTTATTCATTATTTTATCCTCCCATAATTATATATTTTGTAATATATACTAGGTTACAAGCATATATGATTCAGGATTTTAAGTCTCACCATTATAAAAATATATCTATCTAGATAGTAAACATTTTAATCGCTATTCTAATATGAATATACTAAAGCTGTTTACTATATTCCATTAGATATTCTTTAAACCCTGAATCTTCATTTACTTGTTCTTTTACTATATTAAAACCTTTTTTATTGTAAAATACAACTGCTTTTTTATTATCTTTATATACTGCTAAGCTTAGATTTTTATACTCTTTAATTACATAATCTAAAAGTTTGCTTCCTATTCCTAGACTTTGATAATTTGTACTTATAAACAAAGCTCCTATAAATTCATTATCTATAATACTTATAAATCCTTTTATTTCTTCTCCATCATCATATACAAAAGTTTCAGATATAGGCATATATTCGTTTTTAACAATATTGTAGCTATTTTTCCAATAATCTTTATTTATAAAATCATGTGCTTTGATTGTACTTTCTTCCCAGATTTCCATTATTTTTTCTATATCTTTGTTATTTGATTTTCTTATCATAAATTTTACCTCATCTCATTATTATATTGAGTTATTCTTAAATCCTATACTGTCTATTTTACTCATAAATATTACTGGATTATAAGTTAATATAACTCCAGTAATATCTATTTTATATAAATACAGTTTACTAATATATCTAATTAAAAATTGACTAAATTTAATCTTATCTCTTTTAAATAATTATTTCTTATAAGTAAGAAGTACACTATTTGAACTATAAACAAGCTTCCCATTACCAAAACTGCAGATGATGCAACCTCTATATCAAAAGAGTTCTTGAGTGCAGTAAGTGCAAATACCGAATGTACAACAGCTACTACATAAGGTAACAAAAACACAATTCCAATCTCAATGCTTGAAGCTCTTTTAATCTCCTTATATGTCATCCCCAATTTATTTAACTGTTCATACTTTTTCTTGTCAATTTGACAATCCATATAAAACTTATTATATAAGAAACTACTTGTAGTAACAAAGAAAATTAAACCTATAAATACTGCTAAAAACATAAATGTAGAATATGTTAGTTTACCAGTTTCTATCATTAATTCTTTAGAGAAGAACAAATATGGTTGCATTCTAGACTCATTATCAAATTTATCTTCAAATTGTCTACATATATCTATAGTTTTACTTGAATCTTCTACCTCAAATGTTGAAAATCTATCTATTATAAACTTTGATTTTATACTATCATAAAAATTATCTTTTACCACATACATATTTTTATAATACGCTGGCATAACACATTCTTCAACTTGTTTTGCCACCTTTAAACTTCTATTCCCTATAATGACATTTTCTTTGACTTTCTTATCTCCAGGTAAACTTGATGAAAACAATGATATAGATTCATTATCTTCAAAACTTATAGGCTTAACTCCTATAGTCTTTGTAATTTCTAGGTACTTTGATTCTTTCATTATTCTCACATTAAAATCACTTTTCTTAGGAAATACAGTTTTAAACTCACCATTAACTCTTGCATAATCTATACCTTCTTTTTTCAACTTATTTTCTATAAAACTCATTCTTTCCTTATCTTTCTCTTTACTGTCAGGTTTATTAGTGTCATTATGCAAAGTCATTGTTGAATAATATATTGTGCTAGGATATATTAAATTAATTTGACGTTTTACATCTTTCCAAAATGAGTAAACAGTACCTATAGCAGTGAATGCCACTGCAGAAGTTATAGTTATCAAAAAGAATATCCTAGCATTATCTTTTACCTTATAAATTAAATTTGAAATCCAAAGCATATTTGTATTACTTCTATAAAAACTTTTCTTCATCTTCAATTTTTTTATAAAGTACACACTAAATTGAGAAAAGAATAAATAAGTTGCTACTATCGTCAGAGATGTAACTGGAACTAAGCGTAAATATGTTGTATATTGGTCAGTTGATGTAACAGCACTATAATACGCTATTATAAACAGGCAAATACTTAATATAGCAAGTATTAGTGATGTTTTAGGCTCTGGTTTTGGAGTTTTTGTACCTTTAAGTAACTTCAATACTTGATTTTCCTTAATTATAAAAGAAGTAAATATAGATGTTAATATAGCTAAAACCATAAAATAAATTAAAGTGGAAAATATTGCATTTAATGGTATATAAAATTCTAGTGGTGATAATTCTAAAAAAGTAGACATAGTTACTAAAAATATCTTTGAAAAAATTAAACCTACTATTATCCCAATTACAGAAGATACTATATTTATTACTATATTTTCTATAAGAACCAATTTCATTACTTGTCGTTTTGATATCCCTGTAATATAGAGTATTCCAAACTCTTTATATCTACTCTTAAGAAAAACACTCACTGAATAAAACACAAAGAAGAATAAAAATAAATATGCAATTATTTTACTCATCTTAAGACCTTCTTTTAAATAGTCAGGAAATTGAGCTATATCTAAGCCTGGATGACTTGTAAACATAATAAAAGAAAAAAGTAGTGAAGAGGATATAACAATACTTGCTAAATATCCTAGATATGCTTTAATATTTCTTGAAATATTATTAATGGCAAATTGTTTTATGTTCATTAATTATCTCCTCCCAATAATGTAAGCACATCCATTATTTCTTGATAAAATTGCTCTCTACTATTTTCCTTATATATTTCATTGTATATAGCTCCATCCTTTATAAATAAAATACGATTACAATAGCTTGCTGCTAATGGGTCATGAGTTACCATCATAGTAGTAACTTTATTCTCTTTATTTATCTTTTGAAATAGCTCCATTACAGTCTTTGATGATTTTGAATCTAAATTACCTGTTGGCTCATCTGCTAAAAGTATTGATGGTTTATTGATTAATGCCCTAGCAATAGCAGTCCTCTGAGCTTGGCCACCAGACACTTCAAAAGTCCTTTTATTTAATAAATCTTCTATACCTAAAATTTTAGATACTTCATTTAGCTTTTCATCTTGTTCTTTTACACTTACCTTATCTAATGTCAATGGCAATACTATATTTTCACCAATAGTTAAAGTATCTAATAAATTAAAATCTTGAAATACAAACCCCAACTCTCTTCTTCTAAATAAGGCAAGTTCTTCACCTTTTAATGATAATGGATTTTTACCTTTTAATTCTATTTTTCCTGTAGTTGCTTTATCAATAGTAGAAATCATATTTAAAAGAGTAGTCTTGCCACTTCCAGATGGTCCCATAATTCCTACAAATTCTCCGTCCTCTATACTAAAACTTATATTGTTTAATGCATTAAAAATCATTTTTTTACCATATACTTTGCTCAAATTACTCACAATTAAGGTTTTCATTATTTATAACTCCTTTCTAATTTATAAAATGACATGAAGTATATATTAAATACTACTCATATTAATTAAAGAAATTTTATATAAATACTGAATTTATTTTAGTTTATATACTAATTATATTGGTAAAAGCTAATATAGCAAGTACTATACCTGCCACTATTCTATATATAGCAAATACTCTCATTGGTTTTTTCTTTAGAAAATTTACGAACTTTTCCATCACTACTATAGACACAAGAAATGCTACTATAAATCCAACAATTAAAGCAATCCACAAAGTTGGTGTCATTATTGAATAATCAAATTCAAATAAATCTAGTCCTGAAGAAGCTACCATTGCTGGTATAGCTAAGAAAAATGAAAATTCTGCTGCTGTAGGAGAATTAAGCCCTGCTATCCATCCACCCATAATAGTAGATGCACTTCTTGACATTCCTGGCCACGCAGATAAAACTTGTAATACACCGATTTTTAAAGCTTGCACTGGAGTGATTTTATCTATATTATCTGTTGAGTGCTTCTTTTTTCTAAATAGAGTTTCTATTACTAATAATAAAATACCCCCAACTATGAACCCTATAATTACAGATTGTAAGTTAAACAATGCTTTTATGTTATCATAAAATATAACTCCCACAATCCCAAATGGTATACAACCTACAATAACATTTATTCCAAATTTAAATCCAGTTTTTCCTTCCTTACCTCCAGTAAATATGAATTTAAAAAACTCTATAACACTATCCTTTATTTTTTTCCAGTAAAGTACTACTACTGCTAGTATAGCTCCAAGTTGTATTACAACTTCAAACATCTCAGCAAATTGACCTTTAAAATCTATTAAGCTTCCCACCAAAATCATATGACCTGTAGATGACACTGGAATAAATTCTGTAAGTCCCTCTACTATAGCTATTATGATTGATTTTAATATAAAAATAATATCCAAACTCATTGATAAACACCCTTTCTTTACTATATAATCTTCTTAAAATTTCTTTTCTTATGTCATTTCTTATATTAATTTTAATTGACATTAGAAAATTTCACTATCTACAAACATTACACAAACATTACATCTATGTAATATTTGCAAAAAATAAACTATCTTAAAATTAGATTGTATAATTATAAATCTTATTAAAAAATATATACACATTAATTTTAACAAGACATTTAAATTATAAATACAATGTTAATCCATCTTAAAATAGTCTCTTATTAGTTTATATTATCTTTACTAAATATTATTGAAACTTCGGTTCCTTTTCCTACTTCTGATTTTATATTGACCTTATGACCTAAGTTGTCACATACTTTTTTTACTAGATAGAGTCCCATACCTGTAGATTCTCCAAATTTACGTCCATTTTCTCCTGTAAAAAATGGGTCAAATACTCTTTTTATATCTTTAGATACAATTCCAACACCTTTGTCTATTATACTTAAAATTATAGACTTATTATTTTCTTCAGATTTTATAATCAAATCTTTACTATAATCTTTAGAATATTTAACTCCATTTGTAATTAACTGATTTATTATAAATTTCATCCATTTTATATCTGTATAAATATAAATAGATTTATCTATATCTATTTTAGGAATTATCCCATTCTTTATAAATAATCTCTTTTCATCATTTATAGTATCTACTATAATATCATTCAAATTAGCTTTTTCAACCACAAAATCTTTCTGAAATTCATCCACTCTTGCGAAATACATAGCCATGTTTAAACCTTTATTAACTCTATCTATCTCCTTTTTTATATTTTCAGTAACTTCTTCACCTTCATATTCCTGAAGTTGAAGACTTATAACTGATATTGGAGTCTTCATTTGATGAATCCATTGGTTGATAAAAGTTAAATGTTCACTATGTATTTTTTTATGTTCCTGAATCATTGATTGATATAATCTATGTTGTTGTTTTAAAATAACTGATATGTTTTCTCCAAAAAAAGAGCTCCCTAAATATAAAAAGGATTCATCTAAAGAGTTTATACCTTTTTTAAAGAGATTATATACTTCTCTATTTTTATAATATTTATATATCAAAAAAAACAATAAGATAAAAGTACTAAACAATAAGATATATAAAGCTTCTTCTACACTGATAAATTTCATAAGACTACAATAAATAATTGTCATAGATATTCCTAAATAATATATAAAAATATAGCCTTTACAATCTTTAAATAATAATTTCATATTCTCTCCTTACCAATTTTTATTTAACTTATATCCTACTCCTCGTACAGTTTGAACAGCATCATTTATACCTAACTCCTCAAATCTTTTTCTTATTCTACTAACATTTACATTTAGAGTATTTTCTTCTACAAACTCAATATCATCCCATATCTTTTCTAATAGATAATCTCTACTTACTACTTTAGGGTATTTTTTTATAAGACACTCAAGTAATATTCCTTCTTTTTTAGTGATAATCAAGGTCTTATCCTCTAACTCTAGCTCTAATCTTTCTGGATAAAACTTTAGTCCATCTAGTTCTAATATTCTCTCATCTATTTTAGGCGAATATTCACCATATACCCTTCTTATATGACTTTTTATCTTTGCCATTACTACATCATAATAAAAAGGCTTTGTTATATAGTCATCAGCTCCACTTTCTAAAGCTCTAATCTGGTCTAAATTACTATCTCTAGCTGATACAAAAATTATAGGAATATTTGATTGTTGTCTAATACATCTACACCAATAGAATCCATCAAACTTTGGTAAATTTACATCTAAAAGCACTAAGTCTGGCTTGAAATTTGCAAATGTAGTAATTATATTATCAAAGTTTTCTTCAACCATTACTTCAAATCCATATTTCTCTATATAATCTTTAAGTAATGTACTTATTGATATATCATCTTCTACAATATATATTTTATGACTCATATAATTCCTCCATATTTTAATTTTCTTATTTACCCTATGTTAATATTACATTCTCATATTGCTCCATATATAAACATACCATTAGCATATATTTTTATCAATAGAATAGAAAAAGTTACCTTAAATAAGGTAACTTAAACTTTTAGCACTATTAACTCTACTATTTAGCATTATATATTAATTCTTTTATGTCTACTTTTTTCTCTTGTAATCCATTTTTTATTAAGAAGTCTTGTGTCTCTTCAAGAGAAGATATATCTTTGTCTGTTATATCTAAACTAAAATCATACCAAGCATATAACTCTTTAGTTTCTTCAACGCTTAAATCAACTTCTTTTGCTACCTTTTCCATAGCTTCATCAAAGTTATTGTCTACATATTCTAAAGTTTCTTTTTCAACTTTCATAAATCTTTCAACTACCTCTGGATGTTTTTCAGCAAAATCTGTACTAACAGCAGTTACTATTATACCATCTACTAAACCTTCACCATTTGCTACAAGTTTACTTCCAGACTTCATGGCTTTAAGAGCTGCTGGTCCAGCAATCAATGCAGCATCAACACTACCATCAGAAAGAGCTGCTGATGCTTCTGGAATACCCATATTAACAAACTCAACATCATCCATACTTAGTCCTTCTTTATCAAGTGCTGCAATTAATACTTGATGTAATATAGTTCCTTTTGGTCCAGCAACCTTCTTGCCAACTAAATCTGCTGCTGATTTTATTGAATCATTATTTGTTAAAATCATAAATCCTTTTGGTGATCTACTATAAGTGTTTAATATTTTTAAATCTACACCATTAGATGCTGCTATTAAAGCTGATGTCCCTCCTAATGCATGTAAAAAATCTATCTCTCCAGCCGCTAAAGCCTGTGTTTGCTCCGGTCCTGTAGTTATTTCATGAAAATTAACTGCTATATTATCCTTTTTAAATTCTTTCCCAAATAAATCATCTTGTTTTTGAATTATAGAAGGCACATTTAGTGGTGATTTTACATAAGTTAAATTTATTTCTGAAAGATTTTCACCCTCATTCTTTTTTGCACATCCAGCTAAAGACGCTGTTGTAAGTGTTAATATTGTTATACCTATCAATAGTTTTTTTAATTTCATATTTTTACTCCTTAAAATATTATTAATTTCTTTAAATGCTTTTATTTGATTTCATTGTCATTAAAATATCTTTTTTTAATTTAATATAGTAATTTGAAGTTAAATCTCTATTATAATCATCCTCTATATTAAATTCTTCTATTTTTCTTTCCTTTGTAAAAACAACTATTTTTTTGCCTATCTTTAATGCTTCATCAATATCATGAGTTACAAATATTACACCTTTATTGGTTGATTTATGTATTCTTATAACTTCATTTTGCATATCAATCCTTGTAAAATAATCTAGTGCTGAAAAAGGCTCGTCCATAAACAACATATCTGGATTAAAAGAAAGTGCTCTAGCTATACTTACTCTCTGTGCCATACCTCCTGAAAGCTCATTTGGATAAGAATTTTTAAATTTCTGTAAGTTCATCATTTTAAGATATTTTTCTATATCAATACTATCTTGTTTGTTTGATTTACTTAAATCATCCTTGCCATTTAAATATATAAGATTATCATTTCTATCTTTATTAGTGGTACTTTTTGAGTGATTTAACTTATTGAGTATTTTATTTAAAAGAGTGTTTTTTCGTTGATTGTGAAAAGCTATATTTTCACTTACATTTAACCATGGCATCAACCTACTTTCTTGAAATACAAAGCCAACATTAGGTTTATACTCTTTATTATCTTTTACAAACCTAATTTCACCACTATTTACATCTTCAAGTGATGCAATTGCCCTAAGTAAAGTAGTTTTGCCACATCCACTTTCACCTAAAATTACAGTTATATGACTTTTATCTATACTTAAAGAAATATCACTAAGCACTACATGTTCTTCATTATCAACTTTATAACTTTTAGATAGATTTCTGATTATATACCCAGAATTACATACTAGACTACTCATATGCTTCCACCATCTTTCCTTTGCTTACCTTCTTTACAATAATTGAAAATATATAGTCTGTAATTATTCCTAGAAGTCCAATTACAATTATTCCTACAATAACAACATCTGTTCTAGACATTTCTTTTCCATCAGATATTAAATATCCAAGACCTGACGAAGCAGCTACAAGTTCAGCTCCTATAATTGCTCTAAAACTATATCCAAGTGCTAACTTTAGACCAACTGCAATATCGAGAATTGCATTAGGAATAATTATTCTAAATATTATCTGAAGCTTTGACAATTCAAATACTCTGCCTACTTCAATTAACTTTGAATCACAATTTTTAATCCCCTTTAATGTACTTGTAAAGATTGGGAAAAAAGATGCCAAAATTATAATTATTATTTTTGATTCTTCACCTATACCAAACCATAATATAAGCATTGGTATTAGAGCAAGCGGTGGTGTATTTCTCAAAAAATTTATCAATGATTTAAAGTACTCATAAACTTTACCATAAATTCCAAAGAATATACCTAAAGGAACACCTATAATTGTACTTATTGCAAACCCTATCAAAACTCTTTTCATACTTGCATATACATTAATAAATATTGAACCATCATTTATCATATTTAAAAATGTACTATACACTTTTTCAGGTGGTGGTAGTATATATTCACTCCAAATACTAAGATAATTTGTAATTTTCCACAATACAAGAATTATAAAAAATATTAAAACACTTTTTATTAACCTCAAAAGTTTATCATTAATTTTATTGCCCATTTACAAACCATCTCCATTATTACATCCATCTTTACAATAAAACATTTCTACTATATCGTACTTATCCTCAGAGCCATTTTTAATTTCTTGTATTTTACTTAATATTTCATCTTCACTTGATACTTCAAGAACTTTTTCAAAAGAATCCTTAAAATATCCTAATGGAATTGGAGATTCATCTATTTTTCCAAGTGATTTTATACCTTCTTTTTCAGCAAATTCCTTCCATGTATAAAATACAGCATTATCTTTGCCTTTAAACTTTTCACTTGCAAAATCTCTTAATTGTGTACATGGACAGGTTACTATTAACATATCTTCTTCACTTTTAATATATTTTTCATATAAGACTCTACAAGTCCTTACTAATATTGGTTCTATCATAGGAACTTCAAAGCCACTTATCAAATTATTTCTTTTTAAAAGATTTATGCTTTCTGGACATCTACAATCTAACATTGTATTTTCAATTTTTTTTGCATATTCTTTGTACTGATTCTTTACATATTCTAATTGCGCCTCACATTCAACCATTATGTACCCTTTTTTTATCAAAGTTTCTTTGATAATATTAAACTTTTCCCCATACATTTTTTCTGCTACTGGATTTATTAGAAGATATTTATTCATAGCTCCTCCTATTATTTAATATTGAATATTATTCTCAACTATTAGTTTAAATGAGCACTTAGTTTTTGTCAATATATTAATTTTTTCTTAAAAAAGTAATGTTTATTTACAAATTATTACTATTTTACTTACAATATTAAAATAATATATTCAATTTGTTTTAACAATAACATATGTATATTACTATTAATCTACTTATAATGATATATACACAATTAGTATAGATAATTTGACATTGATTCTATATATGTAAAATAAAAATGTGATAAAAAACTAAATTATACTTTGCTAATTTACTAAAAAAAGTGAAGTATAATTAATACTTCACTTTTTTTAGTAATCACAAATATTTTATTTTAATATCATCAATAATCTGTAAAATCTTATCTCTAACATCTATGGGTTCTAGTACCTCAATATTTTTTCCAAAAGAAAGTATATATCCATAAATCCAGTCGTTTTGTGGATATTGTACAGTCACTATAAAATTTCCATTGTTATCATCTGATATATTGTCAATATCAAATTCATCATATACTCTATATCCTATATCTTTAGAAATTTTCAATTCCAAATTGATATTTTTATACTCATTTTCTTTTATTTCTCCTACTTCTGTTGGTATACTCCTCACAAATGTCTGCTCACAGACGCAGATATTTCTCATCCTTATAATTTTAAAAATTCTATAATCATTTTTTTTACGACAATAAGCTTTAAGATACCATGATTTTTCTTTAAACCAAATCATAAGTGGCTCTACACAGCGTAAACTTATTTTTCCATAAGTGTCTATATATTCAAAAGTTATAATATTACAATCTAATATAGCAGATTTTATCTTTACAAATTTATCTTTTTCTCTATCATCACTACCCCAATGAGAAAAATCAACACTTATCCAGCTTGTATCTGATTTGCAGAATAAAGGTTTAAGTTTTGCCAATGTAGAATCAATATTTGGATACTTAAGTGCATTTAAGCTCTCCAGTGAAGCTAAAATTTCATTCTGCTCTTGCTCAGATAAAATAGATTTATCAAAAGTGAAATTATCTAAAATACCTATACCACCATTTCTACCTTTGTCAGTATAAATTGGAATACCAGAAGATGACAATATTTCAATATCTCTACAAATAGTTCGTCTAGATACTTCAAAGTGTTCAGCTAACTCCGTTGCAGTGACTCTTTTCTTATCTAACAGGATATAAATAATTTCAAATAATCTATTACTTTGCATATAATCACCTCATTACTTTATTATAGTATAACAATAAAGCAATATATATACTTACATCTCTTTTTTTACTTCAAAACGCAAAACAGTCTTCAACAAATCAGCATTTGATACTTTACTTTCATTAGTTATATATATTTCACGATGTATATCAGATTTTCTTATAAGTTTATTTTTCTTGCAAAATTCATTCATAATAATAAAACTCTCTGGTTCATTATCATATGAACCTCTATGAAGCATTTGAACACATAGTCCATCATTAATAATTCCAAATTCAACATTTTCAATCAGATTATGTGGCTTTTTCTTTTTTACTATCTCAATTGCTTTGCTTAATAAATCTTGTGTAACAAAGTCTGGTTGACGTATCATTATAGTATAAATCAATTCTTCCTTAATAAGTGTACTTGAACATTTACTATCTTCTGTTTTATCCCATATAGCTTCTAATGGAAAAACAGTATAATCAAAGTAACCTTCTGGCACAATACCCTTTTTAGGCATAGTTTTTATTGCATATGCTAAAGAATATAGAACTCCAATTGCCTCACTAAACTCTTTATCATTTGGATTTCCTTTTCCTTTTATCATAATAAATTTCTGTTCTGGTACATCAACTATTACAGGATTCTCATTAGGTAAATATAACTTTTTATCTTTCTTTCTCCATTCATACTTCATAAAAAATACCTCCGTATATTTATTTTATACATTGATATTATCATGATAAAAGTGACAACAGTGTGTCACAATTTATAAAATAAATTATATTATAAAATCTTCATCTTCTAACTCTTCATAGACCCCTTTTTGATATCCATTACCTTTAGTTGAAAAGAAATCATGTGTTTTAGTTTCAGTACTAAGTCCATTTAACACAATTGGATTGATAGCATTTACAGTATAAAGTCTTTCAAATCCTAAATTTTCTAAAGCTCTATTTGCATTGTATTTCAAAAAATCTACAACCTCTTCTTCAAGTCCACTATCTTTATATATTACATTTGTATACTCTATCTCATTTTCCATAAGAATATCAAGTATAGAATACATCTTATCTTCTAATTTTTTCTTATCAGCATTGTCAAATGAATTGTATATTTCTTGCGCAAGAAGTCCTATATATTTACCATGTAAAGACTCATCTCTAAGAATAAGTGATATTATTTCTCCACTAGCAACCATTTTTCCTTGACCAGACAGATACAATGGATAAAAGAATCCTGAATAAAACAAGAAACTCTCCAAAAACACACTTGTAACCATTGATAAATATAAATTCTTTTGGTTTGTAGTATTTTCATATTGAGCTAAAACTAAATCAGCCTTTCGTTGTAATGTTGGCTCTGTTTCTATCCATTCAAATAAATCATCTATCTCGGAGTTAGAAAGCAAAGTCATAAATATAGAAGAATAACTTTTTGCATGTATTTCTTCCATAGTACCCATAAAAGATAAAACTGCTTTTCTTTGAAGATTATCTGTTAAACTCATCATCGATGGAATCCCATTATTCCCTTGCTTTGTATCCAGTAATGTCAGTCCACCTAATACTTTTTTATATAAATCTTTTTCATTATCATCTAATTCATTCCATACCTTAATATCTTTAGAAACAGATATTTCTTCAGGAAGCCAAAATTGTTTTACATTTTGTTCCCAAAAAGCCTGTGTGAATCCATCTTCTTCTTTATTCCAATTAACTGCATCATGTGTTTTATGTAATTTAAATGTCATATATTTCTCTCCCTATACTGAACATACTAGACACTCATGAGTGTCTCTTGTCATCTTTGTTCTTGTGTAATATAAACTTTTCAGACCTTTTTTATATGCATATATGTAATGTCTAGCTATATCTCTAGTTGTCTTTTCATCTGTAACAAACAATGTTGTTGATATTCCCTGGTCAACATGTTGTTGAACTGTTGATACTAAATCTATAACTTTCCTCATATCCATTCTATATGCTGATTGATAATACAACATATTTTCATTAGTTAAAAATGGCATTGGATATATCGTAGTTGAATCTCCATATGTTCTTACTTCTACTGGCTCAGTAATTGGCATTATACTTGATGTTGCATTTTGAACATAACTAATACTTTGAGTTGGTGCTACTGCCATTAAATATGCATTATATATACCTTTTTCTTTGACCTCATCCAATAATTTTGTCCAGTCTTCTTTTGTTGGTATATAAATACCTTCAAATAATGCTTTTACCTTTTCTAACTTAGGTAGATAAGATTGTTCATAGTATTTTGATAATACCTTGCTTTTTCTTCCCTTAGCATACTCTGATTTTTCAAACCCTTCAAAAGTTTGATTTTTTTCTATAGCTATTTTCATAGATGCTTTAATTGAATAATATCTAATCATTGCAAAAAATACATTAGAAAACTCTATAGCATCCTCTGAAGTATATAAAATATTTTCTCTTATTAAGTATCCATGTAAATTCATAGCTCCCAATCCTATAGAATGAGATTTGCTATTGCTATTATTTACAGTCGGTACTGGCTTTATGTCTGTTTTATCTGCTACAAATGTCAATGCTCTTATCGATGTCTCAACTGTGCTTTCTATAGTTTTATTGTCCATAACATTTGCTATATTTAAAGAACCAAGATTACAACTTATATCTTGACCCCATTTATTTTCTCCACCATAGCCTTCTATTTCTGAAGATGTTTGGTATTGGAATATTTCACAACACAAATTAGACATTTTTACCATACCAACCTCTTTCAATGTATGTTCCCTATTGGCTGTATCTATGTACACTACATATGGATATCCACTTTCTTGTTGCATTTGTGCTATTTTAGTCAACATTTGTCTAGGATTTATTTCTTTTTTTCTTATATCTTCATCATTAACTAACCTATCATACCACTCACTTATTTCTATCTCATCAAGGTAAACTCCATACTTTTTATACACAGTATGAGGATAGAATGCATAGGCTACTTCATTTTTTTCTGCTAACTCCATAAATTTATCAGGTATAATAGCTCCCAGCGATAATGTAGCAAGTCTTATTTTTTCATCAGCATTTATCTTTTTAGTATCCATCAATAATTCAAAATCAGGATGAAATACTGTGAGATAAACTGCACCAGAACCTTGCCTAGCTCCCATCTGATTAAAATAGCTGAATGATTGTTCCAACATTTTAGCTACTCCAACAACACCTCCAGCTGCACCTTCTATATCTTTAATAGATTCACCTGATGCTCTAAGCTTAGATAAGTTTAGTGCAACTCCTCCACCTATTTTTGATAAATGATTTGATGAAGATATAGCATATGAAATACCTTCTGTGCTATCTTCTACAGATAGTAAAAAACATGATACCATTTCTCCTGCTCTTTTTCTTCCAGCATTTAAAAATGTAGGTGTAGCTGGTTGAAATTCTTGTTTTACTATTTTGTCTGCCAAGTTTAAAGCTAGACTCTCATCACCATTTCCTAATGTTAAAGCTACAATTAATACTTTTTCATTATACGTTTCTAATATTTCTTTTCCATCATTACTTTTTAATGCATAATTTTGATAAAATTTATTTGCACTCATATATGACTGAAACTTAAATTTATGTTCCTCAATAAGTTTGTATATCTTTTTGATAAAATCCATGCTGTATTTATGTATTACTTCTTCTAAATAATAACCTTCCTCCATTAAATACTTCAATCTTTCTTCTAGATTGTTAAATTTCTTTAACTTTGGATTTATAAATTCTTCTATGTAACTACTTAGGGCTTCCTTATCCTTTTCCAATTGATATTTCCCTTGTTCATTTTTAATTATCACTTGATTGTTAAGCTCTATCCAATTCATTATTTACCGTCCTTTTAACATAATCTTGTGCTATAATTTCATTTAATTTACTTATTATTTCTTTTAATATTTATCAGTTCAAATTCCAAAAACAACCTATAATTATAGGGCATAATAAGTATTTTTCAAAAACAAAAGCACTACATATAGTTAGTGCTTTATCTATTATATACTACATATAGTATATACACAAATTTTTTTATATCTAAACTTTTATTATTATATCATTGATATTATTTTTATTTAAAGAAGTTAAAATCATAGTTATTATCTTCCTTTCTTTACTTTATTCTCTAAATAAAACCATAAAAATATTTACTCAATGTTTATATGTTACTAGAAATAATAAATCTTCAATAAGATATTTAATATTTTATATATTATTTAGAAGTTTTTTATTTATTGTTATATAATTAAATATATGACTATTTTTCTACTAAATATATAAAAATAAATTAGTGAAGGTGATTTTAATGAAAACTGTTTCTAAACAAGAATTAGAAAAAATACTTGATAAACATTATTTGTGGCTTAAAAATAATAATGATGGAGAAAGGGCAGATTTAAAAGAAGTAAGATTAGAAAATATGGATTTAAGAGGATATTGTTTAAGTAATATTGACTTTTCGTGGTCTGACCTAATCAATTTAAATTTAGAAAAGGCAGATTTAGAAAACTCTAGCTTTAAGAATTCTTATTTTTCAGATTGTTCATTAAAAAATTCTATATTAAAAAATGCAGACCTAGGTGGTGCCAATTTTAGATTTTGTGATTTATCTAACTCAGATATTAGAGGAACTAATTTAGAAAATTCTAATTTGGAATATGCTACATTGGATGGAGTAGTATCAGATGAAAGTACTCGTTTTTTTAAATTGTACTGTCCTGAAACAGGTGCATTTGTAGCTTATAAAAAATGTTTTAATTTTAGAATGGTGCAATTATTGATACCAAGTGATGCAAAAAGAGTATCTGCTACATCAAATGCTTGTAGATGTGACAAAGCAAAAGTACTATCAATTACAAGCATAGATGGTAAAGAATCTTTTAAAAGTGCTCGTGCATATGCTGATGAAAATTTTATATATCGAGTAGGAGAAATGGTGGTAGCTGAAGATTTTCATGAAAATAGATGGAAAGAATCAACTACAGGAATTCACTTTTTTTTAACTAGAGATGAAGCTATTGGTTATCTATAAAGTATTATTTTTTTATTTAAGTGTGCAGTTTAAAATACATAGTAAAAAATGTATCACTAAATAAATAATTTCTAAAAAAGAGTATCTAGAGATTTTAAAAATGTACTTTAAAAATCTACTTACGATACTCTTTTATATATTTTATCATTCCTAAATATGCCATAAATTACAATTTACAGTAAATTATTTTTATCAATACTATCCACTATTTTAGAAACTTTATCTACATATTCTATATTATCACTCAAATGCTTATAATATTTATTACTCTCATTTTTAGTTCTAAATGAATAAACTTTTTTATCCAATTTTAAAGCCTCTTTTATAATGTCTATATTTCTTTTATTTGTTTCTCCTACGCTAAATCCTGTGTCTATTATAATCTTAGAATTATTTAAATTTCTAATAGCCAAATCGAAACTTTCATCACTTATTGACTCAAATGGCTTTTCTGTAAACAACTTTATGCCCATAGTCCTACCAATTTCATAATCAATATCATTTTCATGTATTATGCCAGAATATATACCTATACCTCTTTTAGTAAAAGCTCTGTAGATTGGTGTTGCTTTACCACCTCCACCAATTATAAAAACTTCATTTTTTGATTTATTGCTAATTTCTACTGCACCTAACAAACTGTTAAAATTTTTATCCTCTAATTCATAAAGTGAATTTATCATATTTTCATCTACCATATCTTCTGGCTGACCATACGCTATAACTTTGTTGTTTTTCACAAGAACAACCTTATCACAACTTTTTAGCGCTATATCTATTTCATGTAATGAAAGTATTACTGATATTGATTTTTCCTTACTTAGTTTTTTTAGTATATTCATAAGTTCTAATCTATGCTTTATATCCAAATGAGTTGTAGGTTCATCTAATATTATTATTTCTGGCTCTTGAACTAATGCTCTTGCAACTAATACCTTTTGTTTTTCACCATCACTAAGTTCATCAAAATATCTTTTTTTTAAATGAAGTGCATTTACAGATTCTAATGAATCATCTACCATTATTAAATCTTTTTTAGATAGATTTCCAAAAAATCCTGTATAAGGGTATCTTCCCATATTAACTACATCTTGTACAGTCATTAAATCTCCTAATAATCTATTTGTAAGTACTAAAGCCATCTTTTTAGATAATGTCTTTCTGGAGATATGATTTATATCTGCATCATTTAAATATATTTCACCTCTTATTGGTGTTATGAGTTTAGATAAAGACCTTAATATAGTAGTTTTACCAGCACCATTACTTCCCAAAAGACATAATATTTCTCCATTTTTTACCTCTATGTTTATGTCACTTACAACTACTTTTTTATCATATCCAACACTTAAATTATTAGTTCTCAACATGTCTAAGCCCTATCCTTCCTTTTCATCAATAACATTATTACAATTGGAGCACCTAATAATGAAGTTATTGCACTTATTGGTAATTCTATTGGCGACAAAATTACTCTGGATACTAAATCACAAAGAGCTGTAACTATACTTCCTAAAAGAATTACTACTGGTATCAATACTCTATTGTCCGATGTTCTAAATATCAATTTTGCTATTTGTGGTACTGCAAGACCAATAAATCCTATAGGACCTGCAAATGCTGATACTATTGCTGCTAGTATACTAGATATAAATACTACCAAAAATCTAAAAAATTTTATATTTACACCAATACTCTTTGCATACTCTTCCCCTAGTAAAAAAGCATTTAGAGGTTTTATTATGAATATAGTCATCAAAAGACCTAATATGCCGACTAACATAAGTATTTCTACTTTTTCCCATGTAAATCCTGAGAAACTTCCCATAGACCACATAGTAAATTCTTTTAATTTTTCATTATTTGCAAATGATTGTAATATATTTGTTATTCCACTACATACATATCCAGTCATAATTCCTATAACTAAAAGCGTTGTTATATTTTTTACTTTGCTGGCAAATAGAATAACTATAGACATTACAATTAAAGCTCCTACAAATGCGGCTATAAATATACTCATTGAATTTATACTTTCAAATCCTAATGTATATCCGCCTAAAATCATCAGTGCTACTGATAAAGTGGCACCTGAAGACACACCTAAGATATATGGTTCAACTATTGGGTTTTTGAAAAATATCTGTAGTAAAATACCAGATACTGCTAAGCAAGCACCTCCTACCATAGTTGCAAGAACTCTAGGAATCCTTATATTATAGATTATTTTATAGTGTTCTGTACTATCTATTCCTCTTAATACAACATCTATTATTTCTTTAAATTCGATTTTTACAGAACCAAATGCTACACATATCAAAAAAGTAAGTATTATGCCTACAATTAAGGTTATAAATATAGTAGTATTTTTAATTCTGCTTTTATTGATAAAGTCCATCTATATACTCCTCTTATTAAAAACTACATTAACTCAAATTTATAAAGTTTACTTGTTAATTTAATCTTATCTATTACTTATCATAATTTACATAATGCTTAATTTTTTCACCAGTAGTACCTGGGTGAAACATTTCAACCAAATCTACTATTAATTCATCTGTCCTATCCACCGATTGATAATAATCTGGAGCAAACACCCATAAATTCCCTTTTTTGACAACATCTAAATCAGATAACACTGGTGCACTAGATTTTATAGACTCTAAATTTGGTGCATAATCTGAACTTGATGAATACACAAATATATCTGCATCTTTTGCTACTTCGTGCAATTGCTCAATACTTACTCGCCCTTCATTTGAATCTATTGAGGCACAAGCATTTATTCCACCTGCCATGTTTATCATATTATCTACATATGAATTTTTAGGTGCTATATAAGCATTACCTTCATATACAGACGCCCATACAACTTTAGGTTTACTTTTATTTTTTATTTTTTTACTAACTTCTTCTATTTTTTGTACTGTTTTATCTAATTCACTAGTAGCTATATCCTCTTTATCATAAAATGCAGCTATTAAGCTTGTCCACTCCATTCTTCCAAATGGATTTTGTTCTTTATATTCATTATCTACAACATAGTTAAGTCCCAATTCTTCTAACTTATCTATAAACTTTGTATCTGCTTCTGATAAACCACTACTCACTATAGTCAAGTCAGGATTTAAGTCTACTATTTTTTCATAGTCTGGTGCTAAATTTGAACCGACATAATGTATCTTTCCATCTTTCATTAAATTTTTAATTTCTTTGATAGTCCAATATTGTTCTTCTGTTGTTACTGCTTTTATACTATCTAACTCACCTATCGTCCTTAAAGAGCAAGCTTGTGTTGTAGATGCTATCAATACATTATCCACAGGTGTCCTAACTATATTTGCATTCTTGTATTTTTCAGGTATTTTTATCTTTTTAGGAATCAAAATTAGTTCTCTATTATCTCCATCAACAACCTTTTTAATTCCATCTTCTAAATTCTCAACACTAAACCCACTTGCATATTTTAATTCTAGTTTTTCACCGCTATTAACTTGTTCATTGTTGTTATCTTTTTTGCTACAACCTACAATACCTCCTACGAAAAAAACTACCATTACAATTAAGAAAAACTGCTTTAAAACATTTGATTTAAATTTCATTACTTTCACTCCATTATTTTATTTTTTATGAGTGGCTACATATATTTTAAAAAGACATTTTACTAAAATTAATTTTATAAATATAACTTTTTAGTAAAATAAAAAACTTCTCCTAAATTAGCAAGGAGAAGCTTCTATATCAATTTTATAAAAAATGAATTGATATCTCATTTTATTATAAACTACAATCTCCACCCTAAATTGTATTTATGTAATACTGGGCAGGTCTCCTGACTCACGGCTTTTCCTCCATCAACCTTCCCAAAATTACTATGAATCTCAGTGGATTTGATTTTGTATCCGTATACAGTAGCGGGGGCTGTAGTGAATTTACATCACTTTCCCTATTAAACTAAAATAGTACCCTAGTATTATTTATATTTAATTTTTCATTAAGATAATTGTAGTTTATTGTTAATTACTTTGCAAGGTTGATTTAATATATCCACTCAAAAAGAGGGCTTAAAATGACTATAAAAATCAATTTAAAACCCTCTTTATCTTCCTAGTTTATATTTAATTCATCCATCAAATCTTTAATTTTACATACTTGATTTTCATTTGGCTTTATAAATGGAGCAGTTACATAATCACTTATTTCTAATCCTCTAATATTCATAGCTTTCTTCATTGCTGGTATAAATGGATTTGTTATTGAATAAAAATCCATTGCTTTATTAATATATTTTTGAATTTCAATAACTTTGTCCATATCCTTATTATTATAAGCTTCAGTCCATTTAAAACATACTTCTGGAATTAGATTTGATAAACCGCCTATACATCCTGCTCCTCCAGACATTAAGTTGTGTATAAAATTTTCATCATATCCACTATATATCTTAAAATTTGGGAACTCTGTTTTCATAGTATTTATTAAATCTCTAGTATGTCCCATTAAAGTTACTGTATCTTTATATCCAACTATGTTTTTATGCTTTCTTGCAAGCTTTAATGTAAGTTCTGGACTTAAATCATAACCAGTTCTATCTGGATAATTATATAGGTATATTTCTGCATCTGTGTTTTCAGCTATCTTACTGTAAAACAGTTCAATACTATCATCATCAAGTGAGAAATAATAAGGACTTATTATCATAACTCCATCTGCTCCACTATTATGTGCATAATTTGAAAGTTCTATAGACTCATCTGCACACATACGACTTGTACCTATAAACACTTTAACCCTCTTATCGACATGATTAATTACTAAATCTATAAGCTCTTTTTGCATATCCATAGACATATTAAAGAACTCTCCAGTACTTCCCATTATAACTAGACCATCTACTCCCCCATCTATAAGGTAATCATATACTTTTTTGTTTCCTTCTCTATCTAAATTTCCGTCTTCATCAAATATTGTAACAACTGGTGTCAAAAATTCTGCTTTCATAATTTAAACTCCTAAAATTTATTTTGATATGTTCATTTAATATGTTTATAGCCCATGTTTTAAAATTATATAATAAAACATTTACTTAACATAATTTTTCAATATTCCAATACTTTCAATCTCACATTCAATTACATCTCCACTATTCATATATCGAGGAGGAGAAAAGCCCATCCCTACTCCAGAAGGTGTTCCAGTAGCTATAATATCTCCTGCCTCTAAAGTCATCCCTTTTGAAAGTTGTGAAATTATATCTGAGATATCTGATATGAATAACTCTGTATTAGAATTTTGTCTTTCTTCATTATTTACTCTACTATATACATTAAGTTTTACTGGAAAAGAAATTGCACTTTTATGTAAGATACATGGCCCTAAAGATGTAAATGTATCTAATCCCTTTCCCCTAAACCATTGAACATGTTCTTTTTGCAACTTTCTAGCAGAAATATCATTTATCACAGTGTAACCAAAGATATAATCTTCTACATCTTCTTTTTCTATATTAACACCTGTTTTACCTATTACTACTCCAAGTTCAACCTCATAATCCAACTGATTATTTATATCAAAATGAGCATCTATCTCGTCTTCTGGACCTATTGCCTTTGTCACACGTTTTGTAAAATAGACTGTTTTCTCAGGTTCTTCAAAGCTACTATCAAAATGAGTTTGAGTTTCTTCAAGATGTTTTTTATAGTTTACTCCTACACATAAAATGTCATGTATTGGCTTTTCTATAGGAACATGTATAGTGCATTTTTCTCTTTTAAAAACATTATAGGCATTAAATGATTCTTCACTTATAATATTTTTTAACTTAATAATATCATCCTGAGATACGCTTTGAATTAAATCAATTACATCTATAAAAAATTTACTAAGACTTATGGAATTGACATCGATAATAAACAATTCATCCTTTGAGAGAATTCCTACCTTTTTAGATGTATCTTCAATACTACTAAAACTAACAAACTTCATACTATCACCCTTTAGTAAAATTCTAAATGCATACCTTTTTAAGTCCTATATTTTATACATAATTACACACTCTAGCTATTGCCATTTCAGTATATCCCAGTGATTCTGCTTTTGATTGCTTACCATTTGCTACATCTACAACTAGATTTAATAAATCATCTGTCAATTCTTCCATTGTCTGTGGTCCATATATAACTGGACTAGCATCAAAATCCATATTATCTTCCATATTTGCAAAAGTTATTTTATTTCCAGTTATTTTTATTACTGGAGCTATTGGATTTCCTGATGGAGTCCCTCTCCCTGTACTAAATACTACGACTTGAGCTCCTCCTGCAACCATACCCGCAACAGATGAAGCATCATTTCCTGGTGTATCCATTATTACAAGACCCTTCTTATCAATTTGCTTTGCATAATCATATACTTCACTTATTACTCTGTGCCCACCTTTGTGTATACAGCCTAGTGATTTTTCTTCCAAGCTTGTAAGTCCACCAGCTATATTTCCAGGAGATGGATTTCCTTCTCTAACTTCTTCTCCAACTAATTTTAATGAATTTTCATATCTATGTACTATATGTAGTATTTTTTCTTTTACCTCTTCATTTACTGCTCTTCTAGCTAATATATGTTCTGCTCCTATAAATTCAGTAGTTTCACTTAAAATTGAAGTAGACCCTAAATCAACAAGTCTATCACTTAATTCTCCTATTAGCGGATTAGCAGCTAGCCCACTTGTTGGGTCAGACCCTCCACATTCAGTCCCTAATATAAGTTCAGATATTGGAAATTCTTCTTTTCTAAGTAAAGAAGCTTCTTGTGCCATTTCTCTAGCATAACGAACAGCTTTTTCTATAGTTTTCAAAGTTCCATGCTCTTCTTGTATTACAAGAGTCTTTATTGGTTTATTTGTTCTCTCTTTTATTGCATCAACTACCAAGTCATTTTGACAATTTTCACAACCTAAAGACACAACTATTACACCATATACATTAGGATTTGCTGCGTATCCAGCCATAACATCCATAGTTAATTGTTGGTCTGAACTTACTTGAGAACATCCATTTTGATTATTAAAAGTAACAGCCCCTTGAACTTGTGAGGCTATAATTCTCGTTGTATCTGATGCACACACACTTGTAGGTAATATTAATATGTGATTTCTTATACCAACTCTTCCATCTGGTCTTTTATATCCATAAAATTTCATATTGATTTCCTCCTAAAATAGTCTCTTTATCATACTTTATGTGATTTTCTTGTACTATAAATTTTATTCTTATTGCTAATTAGCTAACTAAAATCATTCTTATTCAATCATTCAACACAAAATACTTTAATCATTTAATACTAAATACTACTTTGCTTGAATTATAAATGTTACTTTATATGTTCGATACAATTTGTTTATCTAAATCTTCCCTAACACTTTTAACATTGTGAATATGTACATGTTGACCAATTTTTATTTCTTGATTAGCTTCTCCTATGTGTTCTCCATATTTAGTAACTTTATCTCCCTCAGCCATATCCTTTATAGCCAATTTATGATAAATAGTTATATCATCTAAAGCTGTTATTGTCTTTATTGTTTTATCTTTTAATTTAAATTTAATTTCACTGTTCTTAGATATTGCCTCAATAGCTACTGCAACATTATCTTTTTCATCAATTATCACTGCATTTATCATTATCTTTGTTCTCCTTTATAAATAATATAATTTTATTAATATACAAAATCATCTTAGTAATTATATATCTGTATTCATCAGGCTACTATTGTCCCATCATCTTTTTGTTTTGGGAATTTAGGACATCCATGCTTCTTGGCCCACCAGCTAGTTATAAGAGGAACTAATATCGCAGTAACAACTACTGCAGCTGCTACTTGAGTTGTAGCTGTTGCAACATATGGCTGCCATGTTGGGTCAACTAATGCAACAGCAGCAGGAACAGCAATTGCATTCCCTGCAGTTGTGGCTACAGCCCATCCTGCATACCCTGGACGTTTCCCTATAAATCTATCACAGAATACTATAAATATACCTCCTACAAACACAGATATTAATCCAAGCAATACTCCAGATAGACCTCCTTTTAATATACTTGCAAGATTTATACTACTTCCAAGTGCAAATCCTACAAAAGGTACTAATAAATTACATCCTGGTTCTAAAAATTCTTTCATCTTTTTGTCAAAATTACCTATTATCATACCAACAAGTATTGGCACAATTGCAGCCAATAATGACATTAATGGAACATTTGCAAGTCCTGAAGTTCCAAGAGCTATCAATGTAAAAAATGGCCCATCGTTCAAAGTAAGTAAACTCATAGTTGCACAATCTGTTTCATCTCCATATGAAGTCATTAATGAGAGATATATACTACCATTACTATTTGTAACTGCACTTATAACTGCCAAAGTTGTAAGACCTAATACTCCATCCATTCCAAATAATTTTCCTATAAGTATACCTATTAAAGCACCTATAGCAAATTTAGAGCCAAGAAGTATGCCTCCTCTTTTTAATACTTTTGGCATTTCTTTAAATTGAAGCTGAGTTCCAAGACATACTAGTTGAACCCCTATTATAGTTGCAGAGCCAACACTTGAGAATACTGCTGTTGTAAATGAACCTATTTGTACAATATCTGGGCAAAATGTATTAATGAAAGCTGCTATAAACATTGGAACTATCATCATACCTGCAGGAATTTTTTTAATAAAATCCATTATCATAAAGTTACTCCTCCTAAAACATGATATTTAATTACTCTTATTAAATTTTTTAGCTTTAATTTTAACGGCCGTTTCGGTTCGTATTTAAGAACTAAGTTTTTATTTACGAATCTTTGAATTAATGATAGCATTTTCCTAATTATGAGTCAATAAAAAAAATAAATTTTTGTCAAAATTTTTTCAAATTATCTGATAATATATCAATAGTTATCAATTATCTTCATTATATGCAAAATATAAAAAGTAATTTTTCTCAATTCACATCTATATATCACAATTTATATAATTTAAATTCATAATATTTCGATATTTATATATAAAATACGGTTATTATTGTCTTATCTTAAATTATATAGCTAAACACAGTGTACTTTCTTCAGGTATATTTTGGAAATTATTTCAAGTTTTCAATATAAATTTTCATAAAAAAAATCATATACAAATATTTACAATTAAAGCTTATTTGTATATACAGTCATATATTTTATTTCTACATTGTAAATTATCATACATTATGCTAAAATCAACATATTCTAACACTTTAAATTAACAAAGATAGGGGGAAATTTATGACTTCAGATAATCATCGCCCAACAGCTAGGATATTAGATATTTTAGAAGCATTAGCTGAATCTGAGAATGGATATACTCTTACAGAAATAGCAGATGCTATCAATGCTCCAAAAAGTAGTATCTTTCCTATAGTTCATACACTTAATGCTAGAAAATACATTACTATTGATAAAAATACGTCTAAATATTCCATAGGTATACGTTCTTACACATTAGGGTCTTCGTTTTTTGAAAAAAGAACTATTTTTAACTACATAATTGACGAAATGACTAATATAGTTAATTCTTGTTCTGAAACTTGTCAACTTGGTATACTTGACAATAACGAAGTTCTTTATATTGGAAAAGTTGACTCTCCAGAGCCAATTAGACTTATTTCTTATGTTGGTAAAAAGATACCTGCTAATTGTACAGGTCTTGGAAAAGCACTTTTATGTGATTTTGATAAGGAAAAACTAATAAGTTTATATCCAGATGGGTTAAAAGGATTTACAAAAAAATCAATTACTGACTTTGATATTTTATATGACCAGCTTCTTGAAGTTCGTGAAACTCAAATAGCTTCAGAATGTGAAGAATCAATGGAATATCTAAAATGCCTTGCTGTACCAATAAGAAAAAATGGATGTATAAGAGCCGCTGTTAGTGTAACACTTCCACTTTTTAGGTCTAGTGAAGAAAAAATAGAACTGATAAAAAAATTACTTTTAAATGCACAAAAAAACATTCAATCTATGATGGAAGAACGTAATGAAGATATTATAATAAATTAGATTGATAAAAACAAAGTTGCTGACTTAATTACAGTAACTTTGTTTTTTTATGCTCTTTTTTATTTTTAATATTTTTATTGACATGATAAAAATACTATGTTAAATTCTAATCATAATCGTAATTACGAACTTAGTTCTTATATAAAAACTCGCAATATGTATTTTAACCTCAAAACCAATATATAATATGTGAATTAGTATAAGACTATTATAGGTATGTATATTTTACATAAAAATTAATTCAAAAAAGGAGATTTTAACTATGAGTATCTATTATGTACCACCAATAAACTTACTTGGAAAAGGGTGTCTTAGTGAAGCTAAAGATTCTATTAAATCTTTAGGCACTAAAAAAGCATTTATCGTTAGCGATAAATTTCTAACTTCAAATGGTACTGTAAAAAAAGTAACAGATATGTTATCTCAAATAGGTGTAACCTTTGCTGTTTATGATGAAGTTAAACCAAATCCAACTGTAACTAATGTTAACAATGGTCTTAAAATACTAAAATCAGAAAATTGCGACTTTGTTATAACTATAGGAGGTGGTTCTCCACAAGATTGTGGCAAAGCTATTTCTATATTAGCTACCAATGGAGGAGACATTAGAGATTATGAAGGTGTAAATAAAACTTCCAAAAAATGTCTTCCTATAGTTGCAATAACTACTACTGCTGGTACATCAGCTGAAGTTACAATAAATTATGTTATAACAGATGAAGATAGACATGTAAAAATGATAATGGTTGATACAAATGCACTAGCTACAATGACAGTAAATGACCCAGAATTAATGATTAGTAAGCCAGCTAACTTAACAGCAGCCACTGGTATGGATGCACTTACTCATGCTATAGAAGCTGTAGTGGCTAATGGAGCTTATGATGTTACAGATTCAACTGCACTATATTCTATAAAACAGATATTTGAATATCTTCCTAGAGCTGTTAAAGATGGGAATGATATAGATGCTAGAGAACAAATGTGTTATGCTTGTTTTTTAAATGGAATTGCATTTAGTAATGCAGGTCTTGGAAATGTCCATGCCATGGCTCATCAATTAGGAGGTTTATATGATTTACCTCATGGAGTATGTAATGCTATGTTACTACCAATAGTTGAAGAAGAAAATGCTAAATCTGCACCTTCTAAATTCCGTCCAATAGCTGAAATTATTGGAATGAATATACATGACAAATCAGATAAAGAATGTGTTGATTTTGTAATAGATAAAATAAAGGCTCTTTCAGAAGAGGTAGGAATACCAAAATCTTTAAAAGATGTTGGTGTTGATAATCCTAATTTTGAGTTGCTTGCTGAAAATTCTATGAAAGATGCTTGTGCTGGAGCCAATCCTGTTTTCTTTGATAAAGACAAAATTATAGAATTATTTAAGAAAATCTCTTAGTATAATAATACTTATAAATTAATTATGTATATTTATAAGGGAGTGTCTCAAAATATTTTTATTTAATTATTGACACTCTCTTATTATTTAAATTCTTATCTTTAATTTTATTTTATTTTAAACTCCTTGAAACTAATAAATAATATTTTTAATGAATTATAACTGTTGTCGTGTCAGGTATATTATCATATATCCACTTAGCATTTTCTGTACTTAGTCTTATACATCCATGACTAAGAGCTTCACCAAGTCTAGCATCTATTATATAACTTCCAGTTGAATTATATAACACAGAATGATAATAATACCCTCCTTTAATACGAGTGGCATACTTAACTGAATACTCATCAGTCCCAAAAGAAGGTTTTCTACCACTTATATAAAAAATACCTGTTATCGTTGGAGTTTCAGGTTTACCTATAGTACATTCCCATTTATATAATTGCCCCCAGCCACCATTATCTTTCTTAAAAATATAAGTGTATTTATTTTTAAGGTCTGTGGTAATTAGATAGTCACTAGTACTTTTAATATTATTTTCATTAACAAATTTAGTCATATCAGTATAAAAATACTTATAGTCTAATTCATTAGGTTTATTTCCATCATTTGACAAGAAATAATTAAAAACATATCCTGTTTTATCATCATATACAACTTTACTCCAATCACCATCTACCTGTAGAACTTCGACCCTAGACTTTTCAGGAATTACTGTAATTATATTAGAAGTTGTAGACTTATCTTCTCTTAAATTTAAATTACTCCAAGCATATTCACTTACTGATATTAAATCCTTGTATACATACCCTTCTTGAAAATTATAAATTACTTTAATCCAATCGTCTTCTTCATCTAACACCTCTAATTTAGAACCTTGAGGTATTACAGTTATAATACTTGAACTTGTAGATTTCGCAGACCTCAAGTTTACATTTACTAAAGCATATTTATATATAGGTGCTCTGTACTTTTTAATGTTTATTTTAAATAGCTTCACACATACCCATCCTCTCATATGTCTTTTTACAATACTTTATGAAATTCGATATGTATTCGTTCTTCTATTTTTAAACTTACTCTGTATAATTAAAGGTTATTATCCATTTAAATTTACAATATTACAATCTTTAATGTATTCTTCAATTATACTTCTAGCTACATTAAAATAACTTATACATTTATCAACTATAACAGCATCACTACTAACTACTCTATCAAGTTTTTCTAATATAACATCTGCATTTTTTACTAATTCTACTTCTGTTTCAATTTTCCATTCCTTGGCATGTTCTAATATCTTATACCTTAGATTTCCAGAATTAGAAACTGGTGCATCTAAGTAAAATTTAATTTTTGGAGCTTTATATTTGTTAAAAAACCTTCCTATTAAGTTTAAAGCTTCTTCTGTTTTATCTATAATTTTATATGTTCCTCTAAGACCTGCTAAATCTCTTATATTTCCATCTCTTCCTATGACTAGAGTTCCTCCAGATAATGCTACTTCTAGAGCTATTATCAAATTAAAACCATCTATGTATATAATTCCTTCATTTATTTTATCTAAAGAAAGTATCTTTGATTGTCTTATTCTATTTTTTTCATCAGTACATACTGCTCTCTTCAGTGCATCTCTTTGTCTTATTGAAAACTGATATCTATCTCCCACAAAAGTTGCAACAGGGTCTATTTTATAATCTCTATTTATTAACCATTCTATTTCTTCTTGGGCCTTTACAAGTCTTATAAGTTCTTTCCTTGAAAACCAATGTTTGTCACTCTCATCAAATCCCCTTTTAGATATTTTATTCATAGAATATTTCACCACCTTGATATTAAGTTTGCTAATATTATCTTATTCATTTATATTACTCAATATTTAGATTATACCTTTTAATGCTCTCTTATAATACAAAATAATAACTTTCACACTATATTTATACTTTATAATGTAAAAAAAGGATACTATTAGTAAATTCTCATAGTATCCTTTCTTTAAAATTTATTTATAATGATAATTTTAGGCTTTATTTATATATTAGACTTATTCTATACTTCCTTTATCATATTAGGAGATAAAACATCATTAAGAGCCTCTGTCATAGTTGGATGTGCATAAACACGGTCTCTTAAATATGTGTATTCTACTTCTAAATCTACTGCTAACTGAATTAAATGTATAATCTCACTAGAATCTTCACATATCATGCTAGCACCAAGTATCTTATTGGAATTTTTATCTATTACGATTTTTATAAATCCATCTGTCTTTCCAATTTGTTTAGCTCTTGGAATTGCATCAACTGGTATCTTTGCTACTAATACATCATATCCTTTTTCCTTTGCTTGTTTAACATTAAGACCAACTCTTGAAAATGCTGGACTTATAAATATAGCATTTGGTATATTTTTTCTATTACTAGTTGTTCTAGTCTTATTTCCAAATAATTGATTGATTATTATACGATAGTCATCTAGTGATATATAAGTAAATTGAGGTCCTCCATTTATATCTCCTATAGCCCATATGTGTTCTTTATTAGTCTTAAGGGTATCTGATACTTTAATAAATCCTCTTTCATTTAATTCTATACCTGCATTTTCAAGTCCTAAACCTTCAGTATTTGCCTTTCTACCTGTAGCTACAAGTATTATATCACTTGTTATTTCCTTTAATTCACTATTTATCTCATATTCTACTGTAGCTAAATTAGAAACTTCCTTAATCTCTTTTACCTTTGTATTATTTATAATTTTTACATTTCTCTTTTCAAGTAATTTTATTATTTCTTCTGAATCCTCAATATCTTCATTTGGTAAAATTCCATTATTTGAATTTAATATTGTGACTTCTGTTCCAAATGAACTATAGATACCTGCAAATTCTAAACCTATAAACCCAGCACCTATAATTGTCATTTTTTTAGGTAGAGTTCTCAAATTCATAAGAGATTCACTATTATATACTATTTTATTATTTTCGATACCTTTAATATTAGGTATAAATGATTTTGAGCCAGTATTGATAAATATCTTATCTGATACTAATTCATAAACTTCATTTTCAGTTTTTACTTCTACTGTATTTTCATCAATAAAAGTACCCATTCCTGTAAATATAGTTACATTATCATTTGAATTTAACTTATTATAGTTAGCTTCTCTCAGCTTTGTAATTAAAATTTCTTTTTTATCTATAGCTTTTTCATATTCGATTTGTGCATCACTCCAGGAGTTTATATTTCTTATATTGTTTGCTGAATTTTCTAAGCTTTTAGTTGGGATACATGCTACATTTATACATGTTCCTCCATACATTTTATTTGATTTTTCTACTAAAGCTACTTTTAATCCTCTATTAGCCAAATCTCCTGCTAATGTTTTTCCGCCTTTTCCAAATCCTATTATTATTGCATCAAATGTTTTTTTCATATAATTTTCAACCCTTTCCTTCGTTATTTATACACTTACTATAACAAGGTTTTCTAGGTGATACAATTAGGTACTTTTTTGTAACCTTATATTTAATACTTTTTATTTTTCTGAGTTTCAATAAAAGACTTCATGGTCTCTTTATTCATTGCTCCTGGAATGTACTGAGTTACATATCCTTCTTTATCAATTATAAATGTAGTTGGAAAAGCATTAATTCCATATTGATATGCTAGTTCTCCATCTTCATCAAGTGCAACAGGAAAAGTATATCCTTCATCTTTTAAAAAGCTAATTACATGTTCTCTTGAACCTTCTCTTCCTAAATTTGGTGATGCTACACCTAAAATTACTACCTCTTCATTATTTTTCTTATAATCTTTATACAACTGCTCTATATGAGGCATTTCCTCTTTACATGGAGGGCACCATGTAGCCCAAAAATTTAAGAACACAACCTTACCTTCATAATCACTTAATTTGTGTGTTTTACCATATTGGTCAGTTAAAGTAAAATCAATGGATTTTATTCTTTCTTCATCATTAGAGCCGTTATCACTATTTTCATCATTAGATTCTTTTTGATTGTCTTTGTTGCTAGACTCCCCTTGTGTATTGTCATTAGAATTTTCTTGTTTATTCTCTCCTTGATTCACACTTTGATTATTTTCAACTTTATTTTTTTGTGGAATATTAAAGTGCTTGCTCACACTTTCAAATCCATTTATCATCATTAATATTCCTGATATTATAAGTATAGCCCCACCTATCTTTTTAATAATTTCCATATTAGATTTTATTTTATCGATAGTCTTAAATAGCTTACTATAGAACATAGCTGTAATTATAAATGGCAAAATAAATCCAATAGTATATACTACTATTAAAAGATTTGCATTCAAATGATTAGTTGAACTAGAAACCATTACTAATACAGATGCTAATATTGGTCCAATACAAGGAGTCCACCCAAAACTAAATGTAAATCCAAGTAAATACGCTGTTATTGCTTTCATTTCTTTAAACTTTACATTCAATCTTTTTTCTCTATTTAGTATTGAAGATTTAATTATTCCCATGTAAAACAATCCCATGATAATAATTATAATCCCACCTATAAACATTATTAAATCTTTATTCTCATTAAAAAACATACTCAATACTCTTACTGATGACCCTAGTATAAAAAAGGTTGTCGAAATTCCTAGAGTAAATAAGATAGTATTTTTAAATAGAGAACTTCTTATAAAATTCGTTTTTCCCTCTTTTAAATTTTCCACACTACTATTGGACAGTATACTTAGATAAATAGGTAGTATTGGTAATATACATGGTGAAAAAAACGATAGTATTCCTTCTATAAATACTACAAATAAATTTACATTTTCCAAATTAAAATTCCTCCTTATCCTATTTCCACTATTAAAACAAAAAGTTATGTACTTTTTTGTTTTTACTTTTATATTCACTCATAGCTTAATTAAGTCACTGTAAATTTAAAAGCAAATTTAAAAACTTATTTATCACAATTTAAATTCTTATTGCTCCACATAATCATCTTTTCCATAACAGGAAGTAATAGTAATCCTGACTCACTTAAAAAATATGTTGATTCTACAATATTATTAACTGACTTTTTTTTGTTGATTATAATTCCTTGCTCAATTAAAAAATCTAATTGTTGAGTTAACATTTTCTTACTACATTCTGGAATAATTCTTTGTAATTCGCCAAATCTTTTTTTATCTTTTTGTAACTCCCATATTATTATAGCCACCCATTTTTTACCTAATATACTTGATAATGCCTCTACTGGACAGTCATATATCATATCATCTATATTGTACATTTTATCTCCTCTTTCTTTTTATTAATTATTAAGACATGCTTTTATTTCATTTATAAATGTGTTGATATTTACTAATTTAAGGTTTTTAATATATATATTTTGGTTTTAAAATATTTCTAAGTTTTTATATAATTACTATATCAGTTTTATAAATACATCACAATTGGGTACTTTTTTGTAACTACATATTTGTAACTATATAAAATTAAAGTTAATTATATTAAATAAATTTAGTTCTTATATAGTAATTCTTTATCTAAGTTCTTTATCCTGTTTTAATAATTTTTATATATAATATCAAACCCATATCTTCGTATTTACCCAAATTTATACAAATTAAAAAATCTGACAGATATTTATCTGCCAGATTTTTAAATGATAAACTTATCTTTATAATAGTAAGAAAGATAACATGCTGATACAAGATAATTTTCTAGTAAAGATATTATCTCTAACTCTCTGTTCACAGATTTTTCAACAATTGATTTTTGAATCTTATTATCCATGAACACCTTCATAAAGATTTTCTCCTTTATCTACTCTAACTTTAAACCATTCAACCATGATACAATATCGTTCTTTGCTTCTTCAACATCATTTCTAGAAACGGTAAATCCATCTTTTAAAACTGTTGCTTTAGGTTCAAGCTCAGAAATTGTATTTATAGTATCTGCAAATCCACTACCACCATGAGTATTGAAAGGAATAATCGTTTTTCCAGAAAAGTCGTACTCGTCTAAAAATGAGTATAAAATCATTGGTATATCGCTCCACCAAGTAGGATAACCAATAAAGATTGTGTTATATTGGCTTATATCGTCGATATGATTTTTTAGTTCTGGTCTTGCGTTATTAGATTGCTCTTTTTTTGCCACTTCCACCAGAACATCGTGTTCAGTCGGATATTGTGTTTTAGGTTCTATGCGAAATATATCTGCTTCTGTACTTTCTTGAATGACATTTGCTACATATTGAGTATTTCCTATTACTTCGCCATCAATGACAACTGTACTATTTGCTTCATCTTCTGTCATATTTTTAGGTTCAGTAGTTTCTGGCATGGAGAAATAAACTACTAATGTTTTTCCTGAATCAGATGTTCCACAGGCTGTCATAATAAACATAAGCATTAAACCTAGAAAAATCGTAACTATTTTTTTCATTCTCTTCTCTTCCTTGTAATTTTTATATTTTTCCTTTTCGTTCTTCAATCATATTTACAAACATATCAACTGTTTCTGGTGTCTGATGATTGAAAAATAAACTTGTGTTTGTATCTAACATAGCGACCTTACACATATCCTCATCTGAAAGCTGAAAATCAAAGATTTCAAAATTCTCTTTCATACGTTCGATATGAGTGGATTTAGCTAATGCGACAATATCTCTTTGCATAAGCCACCTTAAAATAACTTGTGCAATGGATTTATCATGTTTATCAGCAATTTCTTTTAAAACAGGATTCTGAAACATATTGCTTTTTCCTTCTCCAAATGGTGCCCATGCTTCTATTTGTACACTTCTTTTTATCATGTTTTCTTGTGCTTTTACTTGTTGGTTAAATGGGTTTGTTTCAACTTGATTTACATGTGGTGCAATCTTGTTAAAAGACGCTATGTCCGCTAACCTATCTGGCGAGAAGTTACTAACGCCTATTGCTCTGATTTTTCCAGCTTCGTATAAATCTTCTAGTGCATGATAAGCACCATAATAATCACTGAATGGTTGGTGCAATAAGACTAAATCTATATAGTCTACTTTCATCTTTCTCATAGATTGTAAAATGGACTGCTTCGTTTTCTCGTAACCATAATTATCAATCCATACTTTTGTAGTAATGAATAATTCTTCTCTTTTCAGACCACATTTGCTGATTGCATTTCCTACTTCTTCTTCATTAAAATAAGATTGAGCGGTATCAATATGTCTATAACCAACACTGATTGCCTCTAACACGCACTTTTCACATTCCTCTTTTGTTATCTGAAATACTCCAAAACCTAATTTTGGTATTTTCACGCCATTACTTAATTCAACATATTCCATTATTTATTCCTCCTTGACATTGTACATTTTTGGGATACAATAGAATTATACAAGCCGGTTGTTACTACCGGTCAATACCTAATTTTAAAAAAATTCAAATATGTTTGGAGGAACTCTTATGTATTCTATGAAAGAAGTATGTAAACAAACCAATCTAACTTATGAAACATTAAAATTTTATTGTAATGAGGGACTTATTCCCAATGTCAAAAGAGATAGCCGTAATTATAGGACTTTTGATGAAAGAGATATAGAATGGATAAAAAGTTTATCATGCTTAAAAAACTGTGGCATGAGTATCAAAGAAATGAAACATTATGTATCATTATGCTTAATGGGTCAGTCCTCAATTCCAGAAAGGAAAAAAATATTAGAAGCTAAGAAAGATATGTTATTTAGACAGTTGCAGAAATTAAATGATAGTATAGAATATATTGATAAAAAACAGCAATTTTATAATGATATTATAAATAATAAAATAAAATATACAAGCAACCTAATAAATGTGAGATAAATTAACCAATTACTATCTTTATGGAGCGTCAATTCAAACTGTGAAATCTGTGACGCTTTTTACCATAAGAAAAAGGGTTCACATATCAATCCTTCATCCTCTTGATTATCGAGTACAAGAAACAAAATCAACACATATAAAACTATAATAGTAGCTATTATTTCTTCTAATTTTGACGCATATGCAATCCAACTTACAGAACTTCCAGATTTGACTAGATAACCATTCATTAATTTTATACTAGTTGCGCTTATTGCCATAGGAAATGTAAATGCAGCAAAGCTTGGATAAAAAGGTAATCTTAATAATTTTGGTAAGTATCCCAAAACTACAATGTAAAATACAATTGACAATACAAATAATAAGTATAATATAACACTATTTTTATTTAAAAAAGAATTGATGTAACCAGACAATAATAATGAGGCTGGTGCGACTAATATGGCTAAAGTCGGTAAAGATGGTTCAGGCATCTCCTTGATTATTCATACTCTCTTTAAAACTATTGGTATAAGAACTATATAATATATAAACCCCATCCAAAAAGCAATTTTACCAATTAAAAGTTGATTAAATACTGGTGCTGTAACACTAGCTGTAACTACTCCAACATAAACTATATACCAAGATGGAAATACTGTCTTTATTGAAAAATTAACTAAAAACTTCTTACTAAACAATACTACTAATACCATATGTCCCACAATTCCTATACCCCAAATTACAATACCTAATTCTGGAGATAAAGGTTTTACATATGTAGCAAATATCATTGTAGCCATTGTTATAGTTGGAAATGTACTTAAAACTAAGGGATTTCCTAGTTGTTCTTTTACACTTTTTCTAAGCAATATTATTTTAACTATATAAATTGCATATAAAGTAAATCCTATAAATCCAATTACATTATGTAATGATTCACTATAGGATTGTAATAAGTTGCCTAGAGCAAATATTGATAGAATCAAACTTGCAATAGGTATAGGATATTTCTTTAATAAATTCAAAATATACCTCCTTTTCACCAATCTATCTATATTTTCAATATATCAAAATTTTGGTCAAATTGACATATTGTAGTGATTCCTATCTTATAGAAAATATCTATTTATACTTATTTTACTATTACAATTTTCTATATTTTTTAACACATTCAAATAGTATTTATTTTACATTTACTTTTTTCTATATTTTTTTACATATTAAAATAGTCACCATTTTATGTTTACTTTTAATCAAATATACTAATCTGATTATTATTGTCTTTATCTATTTTAATAGTCTTCATATCTCTAACAGTTATTTTTGCATCTTCTCTTATAGCACCCACAAGTACTCTATTCTCTTCATTATAGAGTCTACAATTTTTTTCTACTTGTGTATAATTAAAATTAGCATAACAATATAAACAATAATGTCTACAAGTATTGTACTGTCCTATGTCAACACTCTTAATACATCCACAAATGTCCCTTTGTGTATCATCCTTTTTGACTTTCACTTCACTACCTATAATCTTTGATATTAACTTATCATCAATACACTTACTGTTTCCAATGCCAAACTTACTTAAATTATATTCATCACAGCATATTTCAAGTGTTATATTATACTTATGAGATATTCTAAAAAATTCCTTCGACAACATTTCTATTTCTTTAATTTGTATAGGTTTTATATGTAATGATTTTGTATTAAATTTTGTTTTCTTGTATAAATCTATAAAACTTATTATACATTTTTCTGTAAATCCATTAAGTTGACTACATAATCTATCAAATGCTTTTATATGATAATCTAAGTTATACTTTTCACTTAGAAAAATTGGGTCATATCTCAAAATTACTCTTTCTTTTCCTATGCTTCTAGACAATTCTTTAAATGACTCTATTATCTTCTTTTTATCCAAAATTCGTGTTTCTACATCTTTACCATATGGAGTTATAGTATAGTGAAAATAATATTTGTAGTCTTTTAATTTATTCAAATCACATATCATTGGAGTTGCATCTTTTGTCCAAAATACAAAGCAATCAACAGTATGCGGATTTAACTCTATCTTACTGACTTGTTTTGAATTCATCGGATTAACAACATACACAAAACCCTCTTTAAGTCTGTTAAAAAACCACTTACTATAAAAAGCAGGTATATCAGTTCTTCTACTTACACTTACTATCATAATTTAGCCTCCCAAAAGTATAGTTGTTGTCACTCTTAGAATTGTCCAGAACACATTCTACACACATTATTTACTAATTTTTCTTAACACAATAACATGCTTTTTACATCCTATTATGCTAGACAATATATGATGTATTTTCTTTACAGAGTTTTTCCATTTTATCATACACAACGCCACTGTCTCTCTCATCTGTCATGGTCACAATTATATCACTTGCCTTGAGAATTGTTTTTCCTTTTGGAATAATTTCTTCTCCTCCTCTTTGAATGGCTACCAAAAGACAATTTTCTGGCCATTGAATATCCTGAATTGCTTTGTTGGCAACAGGAGAACCAAACATAACAGAAAACTGATCTAGTATTTTCTCTCCCCTCTCTCTATGAACAGGTTCTCCATTGTTCTCAAGTAATCTCTCCAGAAGACTTTCATAAATCGGCTTAGATTTCAGAAGTGTAGCCACAATATATGCTACAATTGAAATAACGGATAGGGAAAGCATCTGACTAACAGAACCTGTCATTTCAAAAATCAATATAATTCCAGTCAAAGGCGCACGTACAATGGCAGTAAAATACCCTGCCATAGCCAGAAGTACAAAATTATTGACATAGTCTAGGTTCATTCCAAAAAACTGTACACCTACCATTCCGAACATTCCCCCAATAAAGGCTCCTAAAACAAGTAGTGGAAAAAATATTCCTCCTGGCGCACCAGACCCAAAACTGACAGCCGAAAATACAAAACGGATGACAAAAATCAAAGCTACCATTCCCAGCAGATATTCATGGCTTGTCAGTGCTTCCACCAGATTATGCCCACTTCCCAGCACTTCAGGCATCAAAAGCCCCAAAATACCAGCCATCAAAAATGGAATCAATATTTTTCCAAATGTACCTATTTTGGGAATCTTTTTATATAGAGACTGAATAAATAAGGTAAACCAATTATAAAATGCCCCCATAACTCCAAGCACAACACCTAGAATCAGTATCAACCAATAATAACTCTGTGGTAACACATTTCCAATGTCAAACTGGAATACTGATTCCACGCCTAGAAAATTAGCTGATATATAATCAGCTGTTAGAGATGCTGTCATCACAGAAATCAAAACAGACACTGAAAAGTTTTTATGTACTTCTTCCAGTGAAAACATGACTCCTGCCAGTGGTGCATGGAAGGCTGCTGATAATCCTGCACTTGCCCCACAAGTGAGCAAGAACTTTTCCTCTGTTTTTCCTCTATCAAGAGCTCTGGAAATACCCTTTCCTACCATAGCACCAAGCTGGATAGAAGGTCCTTCTCTTCCCAAGGCAAGACCACCCATAAGCGATAAGAATCCTCCAACAAATTTGGCTGGCAACACACGCCACCATACTTGCTTGATTTTACCTGTCATCTCTCCTTCTAGCTGAGGAATACCACTCCCTGAAATCATTGGCTCCCAATTTACTAGCTTTGATACAATCCACGCAAGCAGTGCAAGCACTGCAAACCAGACTGCTATTTTCACAGTTGAACCTTTTACAAAATTTAATATTTGGTTGAGCCAAGTACCAGCCTGCCCCAAAAGTATCCTATATAAAAGTACAATCAAACCAGCTATAGCACCTACAAGAAGCCCTTCGCCAATCAAAATAACTTGAAATCGCTCGGCCCGCTTAATTACATGAGATGTATCTTTTTTCATAATCTTTCTCCTCCACTCCATAATTTAGTTCAATATGAATAAATATATTTTTTAGTTCATTTCGAACAAAATCATCTATTACTTTTCTTCTATATTTGATACACATAACCAACTTATAATGTAATTTAAATACTGAATGACTATTGTTATCCAACTTAATTTCATCGTATTTACCACTGAATCAATAATACAATACATCTTTGGAAAAATAAAGAAGGACATATTATTTTATTTTTACTTTACTCTTGACTTTAATAAAAAACCATGATAATATTAGTCCTAAATCAGACTAATATTACGGAGGAAAAATACCATGAAAGATAATATAAAAAAACATATTAAAGAATATTACGCCTATTGGCTTGGTCTAAACAATCTGTACGACGAATGGGCCAAATCATATAACATGAGTGTACATTCACTATTTGCACTATATGCAATATGGGAAAATCAAGAAAATTGCACCCAAAAAATTATATGTGACGAATGGCTTATGCCAAAGCAAACTATAAACTCTGTACTAAAAAATTTTAAAGATAAAGGTTATATTGAACTATTGGTTAATGAGAATGATAGACGTAATAAAATCATTCACCTAACTCCAATAGGAAAAATTTATGCACAAGATGTTCTTCAAGATTTGCTTAAGCTTGAGGAATCTGTCATGCACAAAATGGGGCAAACAAATAGAGAATCAATGACAAAAAACAATGCTCTATTTTTAGAACTATTCAAAAAAGAAATGGAGACTAAAAAATAACTATGGTAAAGAAACAATTCTTAAAAAATGTACTACCCTCTATGTTAGCTTTTGCTTTTTCAGGTGTTTATGCCATTGTAGATGGATGGTTTGTGGGTAGAAATATCGGAGATGCAGGACTTGCTGCAATCAATATTGCCTATCCACTGACTGCATTAATTCAGGCAATTGGGACAGGAATTGGTATGGGTGGAGCAATTCAAATTGCTATATGTCTTGGTAGAGGTGATGAAGATGAAAATAAATATCTTGGAAATACTATTTTTATATTGCTTGTGGCTTGTATAATTTCCACAATAATATTAGGTTTGACTTCTCAATCAATTTTAAGAATATTTGGAGCTGAGGGAGAAATCTTAAATCATGCAATATCTTACATAAAAATTATTATTTACGGAGCAACATTCCAAATTATTGGTACAGGTCTTATCCCAATTATTAGAAATTATAATGGTTCATTAGTGGCAATGTCTTCTATGATTGCAGGCTTCTTAACAAATGTAGTTTTGGATTGGTTGTTTGTTTCAGTATATTCATATGGATTATTAGGAGCTGCAATAGCCACAGTCATTGGTCAAATGGTTACTCTACTTCCTTGTATTTTATTTTTGACTATTAAAAAGAAGTTATTTGGATTTGCTATATTTAAACCTATGCCATACTTCTTTAAAAAAATAATCGAAGTTGCTGTTTCTCCATTTGGATTAACACTTTCTCCAAATATAGTCATTATAATTCTAAATAAAGGTGCTCTTTCATATGGTGGTGCACAAGCTGCTGCTTGTTACGCAGTTGTAAGTTATATAATTTGTATTATTCAATTACTTTTACAAGGTATTGGTGATGGATGTCAACCATTGATTGGAAATTATTATGGTGCAAATAATTTAAAGTCTGTAAATGAAGTTAGAAAAATGGCCTATATCACAGCATTTACAACTTCAATTGTTTGTATGATTGTAATTTATCTTCTTAAAGATAAAATACCAAACTTCTTTGGAGTATCAGACATAGTAGCACAAAGCATTTCTAGTGTACTTCCAATTTTTATTTCAGGATTTTTATTTATAGCATTTTTACGTATTACAACATCATTCTTTTATGCAGTCAGAAAGAATCTGTTAGCATATATTTTAATTTATGGAGAGCCTTTACTACTTACTGCTCTAGTTGCTTTGATTTTACCAAACATACTGGGATTAAATGGTGTATGGATTTCTGTACCTTTGACACAAGCTTGTCTTGCAGTAGTTGGTTTCATTCTATTAAAAAAATATGCTAGATTAGACACATTATAGGCAAATATTTTATTGAAAATTATTTAAAAATATCCTTATCGTTTTTAGATTTTATTATTAAGCTTTTATTTGCTCTTCTAGCTTATGCTGTTATTGACAATTACCTCAGTTATTGTGTTTATTCATATTAAATTTTACAAAGGGTGCAATTATTAAGCACCCTATAAATTTATTTTTTTAAGAAAGCTAAAAAACAATAAAAATGTCTAGCTCATATCTATATTATAATTTTTGATTTGCATATTTCAATGACCATGGGCAATTCACCATACATTTTAAAACACAAAAACATTTAGAAATATCAATTATAGACTCTCTTCCCCCTTGATGAGTCCAAGCATTTCCATGTATAGCTTTTGCAGGGCATTTTTCTACACAAACATTGCAATCACCACATTTTGAATCAATCAAAGGATGCTTTTCAACAGAAATTGGTGCATCTGTAAGTACTGTACACATACTAAAAGCACATCCAAATTCCTCAGTGATAAATAAATTATTTTTTCCCATGAATCCAATACCACTAATATTAGCTATTGTCTTGTGTGGTAAAAGGCTAATACCTGATTGCATCTTAGGGTCAATATATCCTCTTTCAATGTATCTATGTTCTATATTATTTTTTTCTGATTGAGCATAAGCACTATAACCTTTTGTTTGAAGATATTCAGAAATCCAATCAGCTAGTTTTTCCATCTTTTCCTCTTTTTCCAAAAACTCATCACTGTCTGTAGGTAAATTATTGTATATATCTTTAATAAACTTCTTTGACAATCCTATACAAAATAAAATTGCCTTAGAAAAACCTCGTGTTTGATTTATTGGAAATTCAGATATATCAACAAAACGAATAATGTCTACACATTCGTTGTACAAAATAGATTTCAACTCATCATTCATTTTTGACTCCTTTCACAGTTAATCAAGTAAGAAATAGCTTTATATACTAATAGATTCTGGCGTTTTATTATGTTAACCAATACTTTGTACACTCTTTATTTCTACTCATAAAACCATATTCAATTAAATATCTTCTAATCGTTGCAAAATCATAATATATAGACTCTAAAATTTGATTAACTTCTTTTTCTGAATATTGCTTTCCTTGCTCAAATTGTTCTAAAATTTTAGACAAAATAACAACTTTTTTCTTTTCTTTTGATGAAAAAACTTTTAATTTTAGAGGGTTCATACTTTCAAATGATGTTTCTAAAATGTGTTTTCTTTCTTCTTCAGTTACTACATATCTCTCATCTACCATTTTGGCATGTTCGTGGATTGGTATTATAGTACTATCTCTATTAGATTTATCTTCAAATACAGATTCATATAAAGCCAAGTATAGCTTAGCTTGTTTTGCTTTTTCTCTAAACATAAATTTTTGATGACGTATTGTAGAGGTAGATACTCCAAGCTCTTTTGCAATTTCTTTATCTGATAAATCACTAATAAATAATTTAAATAATTGTTTTTGATTATCAGTTAATGTATTGTACTTTGAATCATTATTGACTAATTGTTCCAAATAGTCACCATGTTTTAATTTTGTATGCAATTCAATAGCTCTTGATGCTTCAAAAAATCTGTCACCAACTCGGTATATTTCTCCTACTTCATATGTTTTTCCACAAATAATGCAACTATAGCAATTTAAGTCTGCATTGAATACATAACCTTTTTTGATATCTTTAATAGAAAGATTTTCAATCTTCATATTATTCACCTCCATCATATAGTTTATCTTTTTAATAAACATATCATACTAAAGTTTATTATTATTGTCAACATTTCTATTTTAAGTTTATATAAATCATGTGTGTCTAACTTTTAAATTACAATGTATCTCCAAACAATATATTTAAATCTCTATTTGAACAATTACTATTTATAATTAGGTATTTTTCTATCTAAATATAAACGTACAAAACTAATTACAAAAAAATAAAAGGAACTACTCAATTTAGAATCAAGCAAATCCCTTTTTATCTAACATATTTATATTAAATTTATATAGTACAACTTTATATTAAATTTACATTGTACAACATAAGTTTATAGACAGTAATCTTTTATTTTATACTTTTTATTTAAACTCAATTACAGTATCTTTTCCACCCTCTACACTATTACCTACATTATATGTATTCATATTGTACTCTGAATGATTAGTTATTGTAACTGGAGTAATAAGTGAGATACCATTTGATTCAATTAATGAACGGTCAAATTTTAACATTGGTGCCCCCTCTTTTACTTGGTCTCCTACACTTACTAATGCTTCAAATCCTTCACCTTTTAAGTTTACAGTATCTAAACCAACATGAATAAGAAGTTCCATTCCATTTTCTAGTTCTATAACAAATGCATGTTTAGTTTCTGCTACAACTGCCACCTTACCATTAGCTGGAGCATAAACAATATCACCTGTAGAATCTATAGCTACACCTTCGCCCATAAGTTTTTGAGAAAATACAGCATCTGGTATTTTAGATAACTCTATTACCTTTCCTGATATTGGTGATTTTATTGATTTTTTCTTAAACATTTTAAACATAAAATATACTCTCCTTTTTACTTTTAACCATTATTAGCTGCCTTTAGTTTTTCACCTAGACTTCCTCCTGGATGATATTTATAAAAATCAGCTGAGTCAAAATTACTGTTTTTAGATAATGCACATGCAATAGAATCTCCTAAAACCAAAGTAATTGTAGATGATGTTGTTGGTGCTAAATTTAAGTGGTCAGCTTCATCCTTTGCAGGATATATTAAAGCATAATCGCATTCTTTTGCCAATACTGAATTTCTATTTGAAGTAAAAGCAATCGTTTTAGAACCTATTGCTTTAACGTATTTTATACAATTTACAACTTCCATAGAATTTCCACTATTTGAGATTAAAATTGTAATATCTTGACTTTCAATCATTCCTAAATCTCCATGTACTGCTTCTGTTGCATGTACAAAAAAACTTGGTGTACCAGTACTTGCAAATGTAGCTGCCAATTTTTTACCTATATGTGCAGATTTACCTACACCCATAAAAATCACTTTACCTTTACAGTTTGCAATTTCATTAACTATATTTTCATATTCAATACCTGCTTCATCTATTAAACACTTTATAGCATTCATTTCAGTAGTCATAACATCAACCATTGTTTTTAAATAGTTCATAATCATCTCCCCTTCTATATTAAATATTTTCTGTAATATAATCTATAGTTTTTTTAATTCTATTTAAGCCATCTTCAAGTTTTTCTCTTGAACATGCAACATTTAACCTTAAATAAAACTCACTTTCTTCTCCATATACCTTGCCTGCCATAATAGCAACTTCACCAATATCTATTAATAGATTTTGGAATTTTTCACTGCTTATTTTAAGCTCAGAGAAATCAATCCAAGCAAAGTAACAGCCTTCTGGCATAACCAATTTTAATGGATTTAAATTATTTTCTATATAGTTAATTGTATATTGAAGATTCTCTTTAAGGTATTTCAATAACTCATCTAGCCAATATTCACAGTCATTATAACAAGTCATTGTCCCCAAAATAGCTAGTATAGCTGGTGAATTTACAAAATCACGATATCTAGTTATATTTTCAAACTTAGTTCTTGTCTCTTCATTTGGTATAATGACATATGACCCAGTCAATGCTGGTATATTAAAAGACTTAGATGCTGATGTACAAATAAATATAGACTCTAAATAATTGTCTGCCACATTTAAAACAGGTGTCATTTTATTATCATATACAATATCCATATGTATATCATCTGATATTATTTTTACATTATTCTCCTTACAAATCCTTACCATCTTAATAAGCTCTAATTCACTCCACACTCTACCTGTTGGATTATGAGGATTGCATAAAATAAATATCTTAGAATCTTTACATTTTTTCTCAAAATCCTCAAAATCAATAGAGTAAAATCCATCCTTATTTATAAGGGGAGATTTTATAATATTGCGATTGTTATTTCCTATTACTTCATAAAAAGCATTATACGCAGGAGTATTTATTAATACTTCATCACCTTCATCACTAAAAATTTCAATGAGTTTACTAATTAAATACATTACACTTGGACTGTAATATATCCAATTGCTATCAATACTACAATTAAATCTCTTAGAGTACCAATTTCTGATAGAATCTCTAAAATCATCGTGCTTCCATCTGCTATATCCTAATACTCTATGATTTAATCTTTCTTTCAATACTTCTGTTATCTCATTTGGAAATTCCAAATCCATATCTGATATTGTAAAAGGAAGTAATCCTTTTTTTCCAAATCTATCTTCTACATAATCCCATTGGGTACAATATGTACCCAATCGGTTTACTTTTTTATCAAAGTTAATCATTATATGCCTCCAAATGACCTTCCATCGCCTTATCCATTTGCTTTCTTAAAGAGTACACTTGAGTACCTATAATTACTTGAATTGTATGTTCATCTAATTTAACAACAGCTATACCACCAGCTTCTTTAATTGCATCTTCATTTATTAGTGATACATCTTGTAATTTTAAACGTAATCTAGTTACACAATTGTCTAATGATAATATGTTAGATTGCCCTCCTAGTGCTGCTATCATTTGCTGACCTTTGTATGTAGATAGATTTTTAAAATCTGAACCATTCCCTTCAGAAACTTTTATTTCTTTATCTTCACGTCCTGGAGTTTTTATATTAAATTTAAGAATTGCCCATTTAAATACAAAGTAATATATTGCAAAGTATAAAGCTGCTACTAATACTGCTATTGGCCATCCTGTAGCTGTTCCTCTCAATACTCCAAAACTTATAAATGCTATTAAATCTCCTGTGAATCCCATCAATACACCCAAGTATGGAAGTACCATGTTTGCTAAACCATTCATAAATGTATGGAAAGCAAATAATGCTGGTGAGATAAATAAGAATAAAAACTCTATTGGTTCACTTATACCACCTATAATAACTGTCAACACTCCTGATATTAGAAGTCCTTTAAGTGCTTTTCTATTTTCTGGTTTTGCTGTACGATAGATAGCTAATGCTGCCCCAGCTAAACCATATTGAATCATTAATTTCCCTTGCTCCATTTTACCAGCTAAATCAAGAGGTATAATCTGATTATTCTCCACATATGCCATAAACATGTTCAATGTTCCAAAGTATGTTTCTCCATCAATAACAGCAGTTCCACCTATTGGTGTAAAACGGAATACAGATGTTACAAGGTGGTTTAATCCAAATGGTATTGTAACCCTTTCAGCTACTGCATATGAGAAATATCCTAATGGCCCTGCTGAAGAAATCCATCTTCCTAAACTTTGGAACGCATTGAAAAATGGTGGCCAAACAATAGGTATTAATAAACCAACGATACTCATAACTATTAAACTAACAATTGGAACTAATCTTGGTCCACTGTAGAATCCTAATGATTCTGGTATTTTCAAATTACTAACTTTATCATACATTGCATAAACAATTAAACCTGCTATAATACCACCTAAAACACTTGTGTTATATGTCTGTATACCCATAATCATAGCTTGACCATTAGTTGACATTTGGTCTGCTGCTACTAATAAATCAGCTCTTGTTAAATAAAAATTTGTACCTATATGCATTGCTATAAATCCTACTAAACCTGAAAATGCACCAAACTCTTTTTCTTTTTTTAATAATCCTAGTGGAATTGCCATTGCAAATAATGCCCCCAAGTTATTAAATGCAAATAATCCTATTGTTAACATAAAATTTAAAATCATATTAACATATTCATTTCCTAGAAATGGAACCATTGCAATCATCTTAGGGTCTGTAAAACCAGCCCCAAGACCTAGCATCATACCAGAAACACTAAGTAGTGCTATTGGGAACATAAACGTTTTTCCTAACATTTGGAAGAAATTCCATAGACCTAACTTATTTTTTTTCATATTTTCACCCTCCTATTTTTATATAAAAAACATAATCTAATTTATAGAAAAACCTAAATCAAAAAACTTAATCTAATAACTAAGTTCAATGATTTAGGTTTTGCCTGCTCAACCAGTTACAACCCTAAAAGCCATTGTCTATATTTAATAAAAAAGCCTAAATCAAAAAACTTAATCTAATAACTAAGTTCAATGATTTAGGTTTTGCCTGCTTAACCAGTTACAATCCTAAAAGCCATTGTGTTTATTTAATAAAAAAACCTAAATCAAAAAACTTAATCTAATAATTAAGTTCAATGATTTAGGTTTTGCCTGCTTAACCAGTTACAATCCTAAAAGTCACTGTCTGTATTCAATAAAAAAGCCTAAATCAAAAAACTTAACTAAAATTAAGTTCAATGACTTAGGTTTTGCCTGCTTTATCAGTTACAATCCTAACAACCACTGTTTGTTATTTTATTTATATGAATCATTAGATATAATTCTTCTTCTTTACTAATTTTATATTCAAATCTGTCTAATACCAATGCTGCAATTTCTTCAGTACATACTTTAGGTTTATTATAGTTTTTATTTACTAGTTTATACATATCTTCAACATCACTATCTTTGTAAGTTTCTTTTCTTAAAATTCTTTGAACGAAAAACTTTAAGTGAGTTATAAGCCTAGAGTAGTTCAGTGAATTTACATCTAATTTAAATCCATGTACTTCTTCTATTATCTGAACAACTTGTTTTGAAAACTCTAGTATATTAATACCTTCATCTTTTTGAGAATTTTCTAATCCATTGATTATATGAATAGCAATATATCCTGCTTCATCTTCAGGCAACCTTATTCCTATCTTTTTTTCAATTTCATCAATTGCCCATAATCCAAATTCAAATTCTTCTCTATAAAGTTGTTTTGTTTCATTCAGTATCAAATTAGGTAATTTTATACCCTGTTTTTCTCTTTGGACAGCGAATTCTATATGACTAGTTAAAGCCAATATTATTGAATCATTTACTTGAGTATTTAAAACTTCATTAGCTTTTCCTATAATTTCATCTGAAATTTTAAAATATTCAATTGAGGTTTTATTAAGTATTTGATTGTATTTGTCTTTTTGATTATCTTGAACAAAATATTTCTTAGAAATCAAACTTTCATCTATCAAATCTCCTACTTTTTTCTTGAATCCAACTCCAGCACCAGTTACAATTATCTCTGTGCCATCTTCTAGGGAGCTTACTACTACATTGTTATTAAATATTTTTTTTATATTCACTATAAATCCCCTCTGAAAAAAATGTTCCATCACACTTACATAGTATATTATATTTAATTTAATGTCAATATTTAAAATTTTACTTTCGCATATATTTTGCATTTTACCCTATAATACTACAATTACAAAACATTTTAACTAGCCGAAACCAAATTGTCGTTTTTTGTATTTTTTTCATTTAAATATATTTAAATGTTTTATATCTATATTCAATTCTTTAAAGTTATTCAATATTTTTTATTCCAATATATATCTTCCAGTATTTTCAAGTATCTTAATGTGCATTCATTAAGTATTTGTTTAAATTCAGATTATATTGCATTATAAGTTTTTTTAAAATAGGTATACCCAAAAATCAGATTAATATAAAAGATTCTTTATATGAAATTTTCCTCAAATATTTTTTAAATTATATTTTTATTTCATATTTACGAATAGATTTCATATTTTTTCCTAAATTGCTGTAAATACATTAATATTTTAATACCTTATATAATATTTTCCAATTATTTATAATACATTTTTTCATTAATTTTCTATAATTAAAACTTTATCACCTCTAATAATACCTAATCAATTATAACATTTAACATTTTATGTAAAATTTATAAAAAAATGTATATAATCTAAAATAAGTGACTATACTAAAAATATGATACGGATAACCAATAAGTTCAACCTATCTCCCCCAAAATAGAATGAGCTACAGTTCCCCCCAACTGTAGCTCATTTTCGTGTTATTTAGGTGTTTTTCATATAATTTCAATCTAAAACAACTTCTATAACAGTATCTTTATATTTGACAGATACATACTAAAATACTAGAATTAAAGAAACTCATGTTAGCTTTTTTTATTAGGTCTTTAAAAAATTTACTATGGGTTATTACTTATAAAATAGGGGGATTTAAATGGAGACAGAACGATTAATCATTCGTCAGTTTTCACCTGACGATTGGCAAGATTTGTTTGAATATTTATATGTTCTTTTAAAGATAAAAAGCATTATCACAAAATTATGATAATGCTTTATTTATGTTAATCTATATTGTTATCTTTACTTTTTATAAACATCAAGTTTCCATTATTTATTCCCCATATCTCATCAGCAAATAAAGCAACTTCCTCTGAACTTGTTGCTATTATCACACATTTATTATCTTTATGTGCCAAATTGTAAAACACATTTATTAGACTTTCTTCACTTTTATCATCTGTGCTTTCTATAATATCATCACATACTATTAAGTCAGAATTATTAGATAATGACCTAGCAATACACACTTTTTGTTTATCATAATAAGATAAGTTTTCTACTCTATCCATTACTTTTTCTTTATCAATTCCTACCTTTTGTAGAATTTTATATACTATTTCCTTTTTATTCTTTTTCTTATTTTCACTAATTCTCATTGGTAAAAACATATTATCCAAAATAGTTTCATTATTTAATAAGTTATAATCTTTAAATATAGCTCCTATATCCTTATTTCTATACATATCCTTATTTATATCTCTTAAATCCTTGCCCTTGTAAATAATACTTCCATCAGTATAATCATCAAGACCTGATATTATAGATAACAAAGTACTCTTTCCTGCCCGAGGCTTTCCTATAATAACATACATTTTTCCAGCTTCAAATTTGGCACTTACATCTTTTAATACATATTTATTACTTCCCTCATATTTATAATTAACATCTATCAGTTCTAGCATTACCAATTTACATCACCTAATTTCTATCATAAATTATCTGTATTGGTTTATATATAATTGTACTATATACGGCTACTATGCCAGTTAATAATATCAATATTATCGCTACAATAATTATCTTAAATATCAAATTTGGAATTAATTTATCTCTTAAACTTTTTATTTCTTGTTTGATATCATCACTATTTATATCTATATTTTTATATTCTCTACTGTTCAGTAAATCAGCATTATGTATTACATTATATTGATTTTGATATTCAAAAACATAATTTGATATTTTTGAAGCTGATATACTTACAATTCCTCCTCCAAGTATAAGGCACACTAAAGTTATAATAATACTTTCACATATGAAACTCTGAACTATCTTAAATTTAGGCATTCCAATTAATATTAACACACCAATGTAATACTTTATTTTTTTTATTGCTATTATAGAATTTATCATCAATAATATCGAACCTAATATTAATATTCCAAGCGTAACTGTAAAAGCTATATTAGACAAACGTTGCATTGGTGCTATTAATTTACTGTACGCAAACTCATCTATAGTAACTTTATAAATGTCACTTAGACCTTTATCTCTTATCTCTTTCTCAAAATCTTTTCTACTATTAGAGTCTCTCAATAAAAACCTAGCATTTGTATAAATTATTGGATTTTCCGATTCAATCTTCTTTTCAAATTCTACTAGAGTATTGTACGTAGTTAATATACTATTATAGATACTTTCATCTTGAACCATTTCTATCTCTTTATCATTCTTAGTGTCTTTTTTCTTATATATTCCTACTATTTTTAAATTTAGTTTAGTATTAATACTATAATCACTTAATAGAGATATCGTATCTCCAATTTTTAACTTATTAATATCAATAAATTCTTTACTTACCATACATTCATTATCTTTTTGAAATACTCTTCCTTTTACCTTCTCCAGGTTATAGTGTTTAAAACTTTCATTCTTTTCTGTATATCCTATAATCCCATAATTTTTAGCCCTCATATCATCATCTACGATTTGCCTGTCATCATTAGAATTATATTTGTTATCATCAAAGTGTGCTGTGATATTTCCAATAAAAGATACTTTTTTTACATATTTTGACTTTGCAAAATTTAAATAATCATTTACACTCAAGTTACTATATTTTATCATAGACTTTCCTGAATTATCCTGAACAAGTTTTTTACTATCAAGCTTAATTTGAACTTCTGATTCAAATTTTTTCTCATAATTTTCCTTTATCACATTAACGTTCGAATTTATTATTGAGGAAATCAATATTGCTAAGACCATCAATAACATAACAACTACACTAAATGAACTACGCAATTTATTTCTAAGTAAGTTTTTGATTGCATTATTTAAAATATACACTTCACATCTCCTCTTACCAATTCAATAATGTCTTAGAATTATTATATCTATCTTAATTTGTTACTTATATTCTTTAAATACTAGATAAAAAGTTGAACCTTTACCTTCTTCACTTTCTACCCATACAAATCCGTTACATAAATTACATACATGTTTTACTAAACTAAGACCTATACCATATCCATCTTTATTTAATTCATTTATTCTATATCTGTCATAAAATATTTTTTTCATACTATATTTATTCATTCCAATACCATTATCTTTTACTGATACAATAACGCTACCTTTTTGATTTTTCACATTTACGCAGATATCTTTACCTTCACCATATTTTATTGCATTGTCCAAAAGGTTAGATACACCTCTATAAATCCACTTTTCTTTCCCATAGATACTCATATTTTCATCTTCATCAAAATCAAAACTTAAATTATCATATATTTTAGAATAGTGGTCACATACTTGCGCACATATTAAAGCTATATCAACTTCATACATATCTTCATTATTTTTTGTATCACTTATTGCAAGTACATCTTCTACAGTATTTGAAACATTATTAAGAGTATTTAACAGTTCTTCATTTCCACTTAACTCTAAACTTGTTCTAAGTATTGCTATGGCATTTTTTTGTTCATGAGATAAATATGAATTTAATCTTTTATAATCTTCAATATGAGAATCAAACTTATCTTTTAAATCTTTATATACTTTAGACATAATGGGGTCTATACTCAATACTTCGTCTTCATCTTCTATATTATTTATATTATTTAATATCCCCATTCTTTCTTTAAACTCTAATCTATTCAATATTGCTAAAAGGATAAAGTTAGAGGTTACTATAAAAGCAAAAAACAACATTATAATTATATTAAAATTACCATTAAGGGCAAGATTATAATCAGAAATTAATCTTTCATCTAAAGTATTATCTTCCATAGTGTTATAAGTATTATCTATATTTATTCCATAATATGCATTTGAATCACTAGCCATTAATTCTTTACTTGTATTAGATATATTTATAATATATTTCAAACCTACTGTAAAAATTATAAAGACTATAACAGAATATAAAATTAAAACTATAGTTTTTTTATCTTTTAATCCTTGCATATAGAATATCCTATCCCTCTAGTAGTTATTATTATCTCTTTTCCTGCAACTTCTCTTAATTTCTTTTTTAATCTAGCTATATGTACCCTTAATACAGATGATAATGGGTCAAAGTATTCATCATAAACATGTTCTGATATATCTATACTTGATACGATATCTGGATATCTACTTGCAATATATTCTGCTATATCAAACTCTTTAGTTCCTAGACTTACTTCTTTATCATACACGTACACTTTTCTAGATGATGGATTTATTTTGACAGGACCTGCCTCTATATTTGGATTTGTCCTACCATAAAATCTTCTTATAACTGCTTGTATCCTAGCTCTCAATTCTATAATTTGAAAGGGTTTTACTATATAATCATCAGCTCCTAAATCAAGCCCTTTTGCCAATTCATTTACTTCATCTCTTGCTGTTACAATTATTATAGGTGTATTTAGATTATTACTTCTAAAAAATTCTAATATCTCTATTCCATCTTTATCTGGTAAGTTTAAATCTAATAATATAGCATCATAGTCATTTATAAATGCTTTTTCTTCTCCATCTAATCCACAATTTGCTATATCTACTACTAATCCTTCATTTTCCAACCCTATCTTCATATTATAAGAAAGCTCTTTATTATCTTCGATTATTAATACTCTCATATAATCATCTCCTAAATAAAATATCAACTTATTCATTATATATAATGAATGTTTATTGAATGTTAATTATACTTTATAATTATTTAATTCTTATATAAAATCTAACCCTATTATTATTCAAATACTCACACTTGTCAAATTTATGCTTAATTACTATTCTATTTAATATCTCTACCAATATAATTATTAACTTGTCCATCATATTTAATAAATCCAAAATATAGATTAATAAGAATTAATTAACAAAATTCTTTATAAGAACATAACCTATATTAAACAAGCTCTTAACTAAAACTTGAGTTTGTCAAATTTTAAAATACGAAAGAGAATCATTTATATGCTATTAAAAATTTGGCTTTTAAATAAAAATTTTTTATTCCTTTTTAGTAATAGATAAGTAATAGCTAAAAAGACAATTTTATTGCACACTTAAAAAAGGGAGGTCTTACAATATTCTTAAATTATAAATGAGATACCCTTTTTTATTTACATATAGATTATTTAATACTTTGCAAAAAAAGTGAACTCATCTGATAGAATCCACTTTTTTCTGTAGTCAAATCTTTATTTTGAAATAACTTCTTTTAGTGTTGGGAGTGTATTAAATAAATAATACCTGTAATTTTTATTTTATTAACTTTAAATGCCTCTTTCAATATTGTATAAAACAACAATAAATACTTATAATAATTTCAAATATCTGTGAAAATTTATTAACTATATTATAATTATAAACTTATGGTTATAACTACTAGCACTACTATTTACTTTTATTTAATAAGTATCAACAAGTACAGATTTCTTTATTTTCTGTTTATCTAAATGTGAAATTGCACTAGATACAGCAGTTTGACCTTGCCCTGCTGGTCCACTTCCTATTATTACAATGTCATATCTCATAATCTCACCTATTTTCTAATAACCTTTCTTTTTTCTTTTATATAAATAATATATCAATAGCCAACATCACTGACAATTAGGCACTTATTTGTAACTACATAAATAAATCTTATAAATAAAAAAACTCATTTTATAATGAGTTTTTTTATTTATATATATGATTTAAATTAATTACATATATGATTCAATTTTATTTTTTAAATTATCTTTAGGTATAAACCCTATTAATCTATCTATAGGTTTACCATCTTTAAATATTATTACAGTTGGTACTGTAGACACTTCAAACTTTTGAGCTAATTCCATACTTTGGTCTATATCTACTTTTAAGAAATTTGCTTTTTCAGTCATATCATTTCCTAAAGCCTCGTATACTGGTGACAACATTTTGCAAGGTCCACACCATGTAGCAAAGAAATCTACGACTACTAACCCTTCTTTGTTTTCCACTTCATTTATAAATTCATTGTTATTTATTATTTTTGCCATAATATATATCTCCTTTATTATTTTTATTGTTTTCTTGATATTAATATACTACGACTTATGTACTAGTTCAATTAGTCACTTTTTTGTAATCATTCATTTTTAACATTCTTAAGATTATCATTATAGTCAAACATTAATTAAATTTATTTATGTCAATACTTTTTATACACTATTTATGCTATCTATCCTACACCCTAAAGGAGTGGGTTTTCCGCACTAGATTGTAAGTTCAGCAGTCACTTATGTAGTAATTATAAAAATCTGTAAATTTTATTTAGCTGTTAACTAAATTTGAACTTCATTTCAAAAATACACTATAAAACTTTTCTAATTTGTAACTTAATTTTTTACTTCATATGATTGACAATTATATATATACATTATAAAATAATATTAGTACCTACTAAGGTAGTTATCATATTTTTATTAAAGGAGTTTATATATGGATGCTATAGTTAACGAACTACAAAACATAGGATTTACCAAATATGAATCACAAATCTACATATCATTACTAAAGGAAAACCCTCTAACTGGATATGAAATAAGTAAATTATCAGGTGTACCACAATCAAAAGTCTATGAAAATATAACAAAATTACTTAACAATAATATAATTATCAATATTGAAACTGACCCTATAAAATATGTACCTATAAACCCTAATGAATTACTAAAAAGTAAAAAAGAAGAATTCAATAATTCTATGGACAAACTAGAAAACAACTTACAGATATTAAATAAAGGAAAAAGTATAGAATATGTTTTAAACATAAAAGGCTCTAAAAATATATTAAAAAAAGCAATCGAAATGATAAATAATGCCAAACAAGAAATTATAATTTCTTGTTCACATGAAGAAATTCTCAACCTAAAAGATGAGCTTTTAACTGCTTCTAAAAAAAATATTAATGTTGAAATACTACTTTTGGAAGATAAAAATATAGAGGGTCTAAGCAACGTTCATATCCATGGAGGTAATGAAGCTACACTTAAAAATAAAAAACTTTATAAAGGTATTCTTTTAATTGTAGATGATTCTGAAATATTAACAGGAAATTTATCTGAAGGTGATGAAGCTATTTCAATTTGGACAAAAAATTCTAATATTTTATATATTGGAAATCAATACATACAACATGAAATTTATATTTCACAAAAAATAAAAGGGGGTCTTAAAGATGAATAAAGTTAAAATCAAACAAGTTGATGCATTTACAACTATACCTTTTGGAGGAAATCCTGCTGGTGTAGTCACAGATGCATCCAATATTTCTGACGAAATCAAACAGAATATAGCAAAGGAAATGAATTTATCAGAGACTGCATTTGTCTCAGAATCAGATGTGGCAGATTTCAAGGTTCAATTTTTCACACCTGGCTTAGAAGTTGACTTATGTGGTCATGCTACAATAGGAACATTCCATGCTCTTTTAGAAGAGGAAAAACTTGATGCTAACAAGAACATCTTTTATCAAGAGACAAAAGCTGGTGTACTATCTGTAGAACTTAAAAAAATAGATAATGAAAACATATTTATGATGGAACAAAATCCTCCTAAATTCGAAAATCTAAATAGCTGTAGAAAAGAACTGGCACAAATGATAGGTGTAAAAGAAGATAGACTTCTTGAATATCCAATTATGAAAGTAAATACAGGAATTTGGTGGCTTGTCTTTGGATTAAAGTCTCTAGATGATTTAGAAAATATTTCTCCAGACTTAAATAAAATAAAAGAATTTAGTGCTGATAATAATTTAATTGGAATAACTCCATTTTGTGTAGAAACTCTAGATAAAAAATGTGACTATCATTTAAGATCTATAGCTCCATATGTAGGAGTAACAGAAGACCCTGTATGTGGAACTGGAAATGCTTGTGTATCATCTTATATAGTACAACACAGTATTTTAGATAAAACTGACTTTATTGGTGAAGAAGGAAACTTTATAAATAGACCTGGAAAGGTATATGTAAATATAGCTAAAGAAAACAATGATATCTCTTCTGTAAAAATTGGAGGAAGTGCCTATACTATTTTAAGTGGAGAAATTGTGTATTAATACTTTATCTAATTTAACAATAAATAAAAATACTAGTCTTAATTGACTAGTATTTTTATTTATATATTTTGTTTAACAAATTTATTTCACTATACATCATGTTAAAAAGTAACACTTTATATGATTATTATCAATTAGCTATATATCAATCTAATACAATATAACTATCATAGATTAATATACATAGTATAGTTATTTACTGATTATTTATCATCCTCAACAAGTTTATTTAATGTCTTGTCAAATAAGAATAATAATATAGCTGCAACAAATAGTATCACTGGAATTATAGTATATACTTTAATCATCTCAAACTTAAGAGTAAATGCATATATATATCCATATCCTTGACCAGCTATGAAAGTAGCAAATGTCCAAACCCCCATAAGAACACCTAGAAGTTTTTTAGGAGCATACTTACTTACAAAAGAGTTACCAAGTGGTGAGAATAACATTTCCCCAAAACTTAGAAGTATACCAAACATAACTATCCATATTATACTAGCTTTAGCAGTTTCAGGAGCTCCAACACCTCTTGTAAGCTCTGCTCCAACAAGCATTAAGAATGCAAGCCCTAAGAATATTAATCCAAGACCTGTCTTTTTAAATAAACTTATATCACCTTGTGGTCTACTAGCAAGCTTAAACCATAATGCTCCAAGAACTGGACCTAGTACAATACATACAAGTGCATTTAATGAGTCGAACCAAGCAAGAGGAACTTCAAACCCTCCAATAGTCATGTTTACAAATGCTGCACCATAATCATAAACTGCAAGATAAGTTAGGTACCAGAATAACCAGAAAACTACAGAGAAGAATGAAATAAGTATAATAGCCCAAATTCTCTTCTTATCCATACTTGTAAGAGGAGTATTATCTTTTTCTTTAACTTTCTCAGCTACTACACCTTCTTTAAAAGGTCTTTTCCCTGCATTTCCAAGGAATCTCCATCCATATGTGAACCAGATTGCACCGATTACACAAAGAACAGCTGCTATGAAGAAACATTGAGAGAAACCAAGTATTCCATTTTTAGCAAATGTCTTAAGATAAAGTATACCAACTGCTGTTGTTCCGATGAAAGAACCTATATTAACAAAAGAATATTGTACAGAGAATGCTGTATCAAGTTCTTCTTGATTATCAAAAAGTTGTCCATTTACTGCTGATACATTTCCTTTAAAGAATGCAGTACCAATTGAAACTAGAATTATCATTGCATTTACCATAGAAACTGTAGTTGCAATAGAACCAAGATAGTATCCTACCCCCATGATAAGCATACCTATAGGTATAGTATATCTAGCTCCTATCCATCTATCTGATATATATCCTCCAATTATTGGTGCGAAATATGTGAATGCAACAAGGTTAGCTTGCATTATAGCTGCTTGTCCTTTATCTATTCCAAGACCACCTTTAACAATAGCTGTTGTAAGGAATATATAAATTAAAAACTTTGCAGAATAATATGCTGCTCTTTCAAACGAGAAAGTTGTTGCACAGATATAAAATCCTATAGGGAATTTACCCTTTTTATTTACTGTTGTGCTCATAAGTTTAAATCCTTTCTTAATTGTATTTTTATATTTTCTACGTTTTATCCAGACTCTTTCTTTTAATGAAAGATATGGTGATATTGTTTTGTAAAACAATTCGTAATAATTATTAAGATAATTGCGTTTTTATTTGTAGAATCTAGATGTTTTCATGGCATAAAGATTAATATCTTTATTGTCAATAAATTTAAATACTATATCTATAAATTTAAATTATATAAATTCATTATTGTCAGGTATATTTATAACCTGTTATCTTTATAAATTAACACCACAAAAAACCAAACTATAAATTATTAGTTCATTAATTATTATTTAGCTTAAATACAATATTGCCATAACATAATGGATAATTTTATATCTAACTTCTAAATTCATCACTCTAGCAATTTTTTCTAATTTAACTACTCCTAATTAAATGAAAAAATCTTCACTATATGCAATTCTTATTTTTTTACTTGATAGTATTTTACAAACTAAATTCCTCCTTTTGTGGCAAATTGCGTAATCATATTACTATTGCCTTTTTAAAGGAGTTTTGAATAAAGCAACATGTATTTATTCAAATTAAATACTGTCTTTACTTGTTTTTTAAATTTCTAAATACTTCATTCAATTACTTGTCAACTTAAATAAATAAACTACTATCTATTCACAGATTAAATTTATTTCTTATTAAATATACACATGCATTCTGTGAATCTAAATATAAAAACTGTTGTTTTAAAGTGATTACCTAGATATTCGCTTTGATATTATTAATTGAGGTGATACTATTTATAATTTATTAACCATAAAATACCTCAACTTGAAAACTTTTTCACGAATATTTATTTTTCACCTCCCTTTATTTATTTCACCATGTAAATCGTACCATAAACACATACTTATATGCAACAAAAAAATAAGAAAAAAATCGAATAATCGACAGTAAATAATTAGAATAAATCAAATTATACTTGTCAAGTATATTATATAAATTTTCCGTCTGGAAATATAAGTTAAACTAAGCGTCAAAATAGTTTTTTAGAGATGAAATTTTATTATTTTATGGATTCATATTATTTATTAGATAGGTTTTTGATATGCAACTTATATTACTTAGACTATACGACGTCAAAGAGCATTTGTTATTTAAGAAACATTATCAATAATAAAATTAAAAAAAAGAATATTCTAATCAATTTTAACTAACTATTTTTAATTTTTAAATGATTGTTATATTTTTAATTAACTTAATAAATTTAAATTCTTCAAAATCAATTATTTTTTATCTGTTAACTCAACATTTACTTAATTAATATAGAAAAGTTTGATTAAAAACAAACTATAGTAATTATTATATATTACTCTTTTAGAAATAATCTAAATTTTGTATGTCTATAATTTTTCAAGTTACACTATAAATATACAACAAATATATCAATTTAAATTATAAAGGTATATTTAGTCTTATTTTGTCGATTATATTTATAATGTACTCTTCTAAACTAAAAGTATTTATCTAATCTATATTTTCATGTATGAAAAATAATTAATCCTTAAATATCTAAATTGTATTATTTATAATAAAATGTAACTTATGTTTATATTGGTATAATTCCAAATAATTTAATGTTAATATTTAAAAATATCTTAGTAATATACTTAATTCTAGCAATAATATAAAAATAATAAGCTGGATAAATATTAAGTTCAAAGTGCGTTTATATGAAACTAAAAATAATATTTTTTACAGAGAGATTAAAACTATATGTAACTTAAATGAAGCTATTTTACTTTAGTAAAATATAAATTTTTACGATATAGGTAAAATTAAATAAGGTGACTTCTATTTAATATAGTAGCCACCTTATTAATCAACACTAAAATATATTTTATATTGTCATATACTTTAAACGATAATACTCTTATAATATTATTAATTTTACTTCAGATTTCCAGCATGCTTATTAAACTTACCATTCAATCATCCCCTTGATTAAAAAGTATATTCAATAATAATTTAATTTTTTAAGAATTGTATATTATAAACATCATTTTAACGATTCCTATAATATTATTATATATTCAGTTTTTAATAAAAGCAATGTGAATAAATAATATTCTGAAATAATTAAAAATAGCAATAAAATATTCATAAGCACTTATTGTAAAATTATATTTAAATATTATTTTATTTTTTTTATATTTTTAACTATGCTATACTTTTTAAGTAGGAGATAATATAAAAAATACTTTATTGCGGTATATGACTTGATATATATGAGGTAACTTCATCAGGAGAAATATTCAAAACAGTTGCAAACTCTTCATTTAATAATCTTTCTGCTTCTTTCATCATATTATCATCTGCTTGATGTGATTTTTTACCAAGAGATTTTATATGTTCTTTATTACAGTATATACTTCTTATTAATTTAAGTAACTCTTCACACTTACCACTTCTAAGCATCACTTTAAATTGCTCACTTCTCATTTTTTCATTATCTATCCAGGATGTATCCATATTTGGTATATCACTTATTAGCGAAGCCACAGTAACTTCAGAAAGTATCTTTCTCATTGGAACTTTCTTATTATCAACAGGTATTTTTATTATTGTATTATTAGAATAAAGGGGACTTAATACATAATATTCTTTTTGTACACCATTTGTAATTTTTTCGTTTGTTATGTCCAAAACTTTACAAACACCTGTCATTCCGTACATTATATAATCATCAATCTTAAACACAAAACCTCACCATCCTTAACAAAAAATAGTTTTGACAACTGAATTTACATCATCAAAACTATCTACTATATACTAATTGTACCATATTTTAAGATTTTAAGCTAAGTAAAACTTTTATTGTTTAAATAATAAAAAATACATTGACTATTAATCTATGTATTTTTTATTAATTTTGATAGTGAATAAACCATAACAATCGAACAAATCATAACAATCATATCCAGTATAATATTTATAAAATTGGTGCTTGGCTATTCATTGAGTATCCATCATTTCTAACATCATTTATCTCTAATGCATCATCTTTTGTTTCAACTTTACTAAGTTTTTTAACTGCTCCATAATGCTCTCTCAGTGAAAGTTTATCTCCATTTCCAGAAATAACCCATAAAACTTTATAACCTCTAGGTATTACTTGTAGCTTATTTTCACCCTTACCATCAGTAAAGTAAACTAATAAGTTAATCTTTTTATTATTAGCATATTCGAAGACTGGAGTAAATTTTGTGCCTCCACCTATTTTAACTCTATCTTTTATATCTTTTATAGTTTTTGCTTTATATACACGTCTAATTTCACTGTCACACTCTATAATAGTAATTTCATGATTATAATTTTTAACTATATTAAGAACTTCTTTAATTGCTTGTTTAAATTCTTCATCACTAATACTTCCACTTATATCAATAGCAACTGCTATTTCTGCTTTATGACTTCTAAGTTCTCCTCTTAAATCTAATCGGTTAGGCTGTCTTCTATTTCTCCTTGTTATAGTCTTCTTTTTGTTGCTTTCAACTGTTCCCATTAATCTACTAAGATATAAATTCCATGGTAATTCGCCTTTACTATTTTTAATGGCTGCTATCATATTTTCCAAGTGTGCTGGAATCTTACCTTTTTGAGAACTATCAATAAATTTTTCTGTAAATTCTCTAAGAGTTCTTTCATCTATATCATCGGATTCTTCCCATATATCATGAGTTTTTTCTGGACTATAATCAGTTTCTATATTTCCATACTTGTCACTATCATCTTCTTCACCATCTTCATCTTCTTCTAACAAATCTAATTCAGTTTGAATCTTTTCTACATAATACTCAAAAGGCTCATACGGCTCTAGTTTTAGAGAATATTTCAGATTTACCCATTCTAAAGTAGTAGCATATGGCGGTAAATTATTCAAATATTTGTTTACTACTATATCCATTGCCATATTAATGGCTAATGTACTATACTTTCCTTTTAATTCTTTTGCTCTCACTAAATGCACAGATACTATATGATAAATTTCATGCTTTATTGTACTTTCCATTTGTTCTATATTGAGAGTTAAAAAAATTATTGGATTAAAGTATATGACGTATTTAGCTCCTTTAAAATTCACACCTGTAGGACTACTTATATCGAATCGTATCTCTCTTGACATCTGAAACAAAAAATATCCATAAAAATTATCTTTTTCTTCCATAAGGCTTAAATTAACTTTATCTACTAGACTAAAAAATTCATCTTTAAAATCTTTTGGTATATCCACCTCAAATTTCTCATTAGCACGATTTGCCTTTAGCATAGAATGAGTATTTATAATTTCACTAGCTTTAATATAGAGTTCTTTTGCTTGCTTATCAAAATAATTTTCCATATACTATCCCCTTATTAAACGATATGACTCAAAGTAAGATTTTACAAACTCTTCATTTTCTATAGCTTTTTTATACACTTCAATATAGCTATTTCTAATATCCTTCATAATTCCTATCATTAAATCTATCGGATATATTTTTAAGAACTCAATAAACCTATCAATATAATATTTTGATTTATACTCGTCATTTCTCATATTTAATTCTAAATTTTTTAGAATATTTATTGCTGATAGATAAAGTCTTGTATGGCTTTCATTTTTTACTCTTTCTACAAGATGTTCATCAATAGTATCACCTAAAAAAACATCTTCATAAGATATCAATGGGCTGGAATCTGATTCAATAAAACTTATAAACTCTTCTGCTATAACCTTACCTACATTCCCCTTTATAACATTTAAAAATACTGCTCTAGGAATTGATTTCTTTTTATCCTTATAAACTTTATAAATTTTAGAAACTCTTTCATAACTTCTCGGAGTTGCTCTTATGTCATCTTCATTTGTTTTATGCAGATATTCTGGGAAAGTTGAAATAAACTCTATAATCTTTTTTTCAATGCCTTCATCTATTGCCCATTTCAACCATTGTGTATGGTCACTCTCCATATTTAACCAAACAAATCTATTTTCTTGAGCTGAATCCATATCTACAACTTGATAATCGAAGTCTGAACCATATTTACTTGATGGATTCATTGCTGCTAAAATCTTTACATCATCATGTAACTTATATCCATTAATCTCTCTATTTAAAATTAGATTCATAAGTTCTTGTTGTACAGTATGCTCACAACGATTTATCTCATCTATAAATAAAATAACTGTTTTTCCTTTAGATATTTCTTCATCAATTTCTCTTAGTTTATTATGAACAGCATATACTGTCGTTTTCTTTTCTGTCTTATATCCATTAGAATTAACTCCTACATAAGATTCTATAGTTGGAAGACCTCCTATTTCACCTTCTTTAAGTAGATTTCCATCAATTACAATCAAACTCCAATTATTTTCTTTAGCAAGTTTTTTTGCTAGAGCTGTTTTTCCTATTCCACTTTCACCAACTATTAGAGGTACTTCTCCAGTGGATAATATTAAGTCAACGCTTTTTAATGTATCTATAAAATTCATTTTTTCTCTCTCCTACATAATTTTCAATTTTTCATCTACAGCTATTTTTTTTGCTGTTTTACTTCCATATTTATAAATAAACATCATCTTGTCTATTGCTATATAGTCACTGTTTCTATCTATAATATTACAATTTAAAAAATCTCTAATATACTTTTCTTCAACATCTTCTTTTGATAGTACTTGTTTTAATACTTCTTCTAGCTCATCCTTAGATATTTTTTTTACAATATACTTAATCACTAAAATATTTACTTTTAAAAATTCTAATATTTTATTCTTATCTAAATTAGTTATAAAGTTAATAGCTGCCTCATTATTCTTAATAGCTATAAGTTCTGTATTATAACTAGGAGAATCTATATATCTTAATGCATCATAACTTATTTTTACTGCCTCTTCCTGTACACTTTCATAAGGTTGTTTTATAAACTTTATTGAATCATAATTTTTTCTTACTGCTAATAATTGTAACTCTTCACTTGGATTTTTAGAATATTTAATAGCCCACCCTGCTTGATTTATAGCTAATTTAATCACTTTATCAGTTGGATTTTTTATATAGTCTAATATACTCCATCCATCATTTACTGCTTTTATCATCATATCTTCTGTTGGGTCATTTATAAATTTAATTGCTCTAATATTGTTATTAATTGCTAATTCTTGCATCTCTCTGGTTGGATTATTTATATATTCTAGTACAAGTCCGTTTTCTTTGATAGCTAGTAGTTTCATCTCATCAGTTGGATTATTTATAGTTGCTATAATATTAGGATTATTTTTTATCATTTCAATAACTTTTGACTTTTCCATAATATGCCTTTCCTTCTATAGTTATTTTTATTTGTATATTAATATAATAATCTATTCCTATCTATATAATTGTTTCTTATTATAATAAATATACTTTTTAAGCAAGTTTAAACAGAATAATTATACCAATTTTAAAAAAAATTTCTAAAACCTTAGAAAACTAAGTATTTTTAAACTCTGTTATTAGATGTTAATTATAGTAGTTTTTTAATAATTTACATGATTTATTAAAGTTTTATGACTTTTATCTATCTCTAAATATTTGCAACCTTTTTATGATTGCCCAGATTATTCTATTCAAAATTTATCACATATAAAAAATAATACCCTTTATAATAAAATAATAAAAAAAAGAGATTAAACAATCAGTTTAATCCCTTTTTATAAATTTATATAAGCTTAATCATTTTCGTTTAACCATTCAGTTAGAACCTCTATATATTTATCATTTTCTTCAACAAATGGCATATGTCTTGAATATTCAAATAGTTCCCATTTACTATTAGGAATTCTATCATACATAGTCTTTGCAATATATGGTGAGCACAAATCTATCGCTCCACTAGTTACTAAACAAGGTTCCTTTATTTCATGTAATCTATCTGTAAACTCATATCCAGAAAGAGTACCTGTAGGAGAAAATTCATTGTATCCCCATCCTACAATATATGCTTCAGAACCAGACTTTTTAGGTCTTCTTAAACATTCAGGAGAATCTTCAGTTACTTCCCCTGCACAATACATCTCCATAAACTTTTCCAATGCATCATTATATTCTTTACTAGAGTAATCTCCAGTATTTACTGCATCAAGTAACGCCTTTTGGTCAGCTTCACTCATATATGATATTCTTCTTTTTTGTTCTTTTTCCCAAAGTTTTGCAGAAGAAAGAGTAGATGAAAGAATATATGACTTAATACCCTTTGGTTTATACTCAAGAGCATACCAAATAGCCTGCATACCTCCCCAAGACTGACCTAATAGATGAATTTCATCAAGCCCTAGATGTTTTCTTAGTTCGATAAGCTCTTTTATCCATGTGTCCGCATTAAATAGCTCCGGATGCCCTTCTACAAATGAATTACCACAACCAATTTGGTCATACATTATAACTTGTCTGCCACTTTCAGCTATCTTGTCTAATACTTCAAAGTAGTTATGTGTAGAACCTGGACCTCCGTGAAGTAGTACTAATGGTTTCTTTCCTTCTGTAGCTTCTCCTACTATACGATAATAGGTCTTAAAACCTTCAAAAGGCATGTATCCTTCAGTGATTTTCATGTTTATCTCCTCCAATTTGTCATTATGAACAATAATTAAGTTCATTAATAAGGCTATTTAAAACTTCTCATACATATTTAATTATGTATTTTTATATTTATACCTACTTTTATAAATAGTATAACATAAAAGTTAAAAATCACCATACCAAAGCAATTATAAAATCATATTAACTATATAATTTTATTTTTTGTTAATAATATTATATACATTTTTGACTATTTTCATTTGCTACAACTATTTTTATTTGCTATTATGATATGAAATAACAAAAAATAATTACATAATAAGGAGTATAAAATGAAAATCTTATTAGTTGAGGATGATTTAGAAATCAGCGAAATGTTAAGAACCTTTTTACTTTCTGAGGGTTTTGAAATCACTATTGCATATAATGGAGAAGATGCGTGTGTTAAGTTTGATGAAAAACAATTTGATATTATTTTATTGGATTTAATGATTCCTAAAATTAGTGGTATGGAAGTTATGCAATACATAAGACAGCGAAATATTGTTCCAATCATCATTATATCAGCTAAAGATTCTGATTCTGATAAAACATTAGGTTTAGGTTTAGGTGCTGATGATTATATTACCAAACCGTTTTCAGTTGCAGAAGTCTTAGCCCGTATAAAAGCCAATGTTCGAAGAACGCAACAATATTCTGCTATGTCAAACTTCACGCCTGTTATTGATAACAGTGTCCTTATATGCAGAGACCTAGTTATGAATTTGGATAATTACACTGTTCATAAAAATAAAAATAAAGTTGAACTTACTGCCAAAGAATTTGATATTTTAAAATTACTTTTACAAAATCCAAAGAGGGTTTATACCAAAGAGCAGATTTATTCACTAATCTGGAATGATGTATATTTTGGTGACGAAAATGCTGTCAATGTTCATATCAGCAGACTAAGAAACAAAATTGAAGATAATCCACGTTCTCCAAAATACATCATTACAGTGTGGGGAATTGGATATAAATTAGGAGGAGCATAATGAGTAGTTCAACGATTATTTTTTTTCTTTCTATTTGTGTAGTAATTTTAGTCATTATCGTTTTATACCAACAGTTCATTTTTCGAAAAGGAATACAAAAAAAGCTGAGGGAAATAAGCAATAGTCTGATAGATATCTTAGATACAAATAACGAAAAAAAAGTAATGATTTTTACAGATAATAAAGTTCTTATAGATTTAGTATCACAAATTAACCGCCTTTTGGAGGATTGTCAAAAAATCCGTGTAGACTTCCGACGTTCTGAAATTTCTTCAAAAAAAATGCTTTCTAATATATCCCATGACATTAAAACACCTATGACTGTCATATTAGGATATTTGGAAATCATACAACTAAATACCCACGAGGAAAATAAAATGCTTACAAAAGTAGAACAGAAAGCACAGAAAGTAATGGACTTGATTAATCAGTTCTTTACATTAGCAAAGCTAGAGGCTGGTGACACAGATATCGAGTTATTGAAAGTAAATATCAATGAATGTTGCCGTGAAAATATTTTAGATTTTTATGATTTACTTACACAAAAAAATTTTCAAGTGGCTATAGAAATTCCAGAAGAAATTATTTTTGTTCAAGGAAATAAAGATTCACTACAACGTATCCTATTCAATCTTATTTCTAATGCTATTAAGTATGGTTCAGACGGAAAATATTTAGGTATTTTTATCCATTCAGATAAAAAATATGTCTATATTGATGTTACAGACAAAGGAAAAGGTATTGAAAAGGCATTTGCTAAAACAGTTTTTGAACGTCTTTTTACAATGGAAGATTCCAGAAACAGAGATATTCAGGGAAATGGTCTTGGTTTAACAATTGCAAAAAATCTAGCCATTCAACTTGGAGGTGATATAATTCTGGATAGTGAGCCAAACATCCATACTACATTTACTGTCAAATTAAGAAAACTATCATATTAAAATATCTACGAAAGAAATTCGTAAGATTTACTTAAGAGTTTTGAAAATCTATTTATCTATAATAAAAATTATCTAAGAAAGGGGGACACTTAAATGTCATATATTTTACAAACAAATCATCTTACTAAAGCTATTGAAGAAAGGGTCATTGTCAGTAATGTCAACATTAATATTAAAAAGGGAGAAATATATGGATTTCTTGGTCCAAATGGAGCAGGTAAAACCACAATAATGAAAATGATTACTAATCTTTGGAAGCCCACAGATGGAACAATTGAGATTTTTGGTGAAAGACTTACTTCTTCATCTTATGAAGTTTTAAAACGTATGGGGAGTATCATTGAATTTCCTACATTTTATGATCATATGAGTGGCTTTGAAAACCTTAAATTACATTGTGAGTATATGGGATACTACAGCCCTAAAAGTATAGACAATGCATTAAAAATGTTAAATTTATCTGATGCATCTAACAAACCTGTTAAGAGTTATTCTTTAGGTATGAAACAACGTCTAGGAATTGCTCGTGCGGTTCTAAACAAACCAGAGTTGCTGATTTTGGATGAACCAACTAATGGTCTTGACCCTGCTGGCATAAAGCAAATTCGAGATTCGCTTAAAATGCTATGTACAGAATATGATATTACCATTATGATATCTACACATATACTTTCTGAAATTGAGAGTATTGCAGATACAATCGGTGTTATTAATCAAGGTAAAATGCTTAAAGAAATTTCTATGAAAGATATTTCAGAAATGAACACTACATATATAGAATTAAGTGTAAATGATATTAAGCGTGCTTCTTATCTACTAGCAGATAAATTGAATATAATTAATTTCAAGATTATAGATGAAAACAATATACGAATCTATGATAAGAATATTACAACACAAGATGTATCAAGAGAGTTAACGCTTGGTGGTGTAGATATAAGTGTTCTACATACAAAAATGGAGACTTTGGAAGATTACTTCCTGAAAATAACAGAGGGGGCTAATAAATAATGTTAAAGTTAATAAAATTAGAATGGAAAAAAATCATATAGAAAAATACATTAAAAATGTATTTATCTTAGCAATTATTCTTTGCCTATTTGTTTTTGCACTAGCATTTTTAGGAATTGCAAATGACCCTGAGTCTGGGATTCTTGATGCAGCTCCAGGAAATGATATTATATCTGCACCAATTGAACTTTTTACAAGTATGGCATTCTTAATTTTTACAAGTGTTATGCTATCTTCTTTTATTGTCAGTGCTTACAAAAACAAAACAATGAACCTAATGTTCTCTTATCCAATTAAACGTAAAAAAATTCTGCTTTCCCAAATATTAGCTGTCTGGATTTTTAATTTTGTGGCACTAATATTAACAAGACTTTTGATTTATGGTTGTATTTTATTAGGTTCTCAATTTATGACTTCTTCATTCTTAATAGATTTTAATATGGGAAGTTCGTTATTCTATGTACAACTTATTTTAAAGTCGATTGTACTTGTCAGTATGAGCTTTATAGCACTATTTATTGGTATTATTAGCAAATCATCAAAAGCAACAATTATTACATCCTTTTTGTTAATATTTTTAACCCAAGCAAGTGTAGGAGATTTTACACTGGCAAATAATATGCTCTTTCCTGTTATTTTAACAGTTATATCTTTAGTTTTCGCTTTTCTTTCTATCCATAATGCAGAAACTAAAGATTTGATGTAGATATATCAATAATATCTCAATTTACATTATATTTTTATAATCCAAGTGCTATTTATTGCTTTAAATTTTCACAAAAAACTTTCATAAAATAAAAATATATTGATTGTATTTAGCTAAATAGGGCAATAAAATAATTAAGTATAATTAATTACATTTCAAACCCCATTAGTTTTATGTTAAAATTATCTTTATTATATTTGTTTACAGGAGGTTTATATTTGAATAATATTAATTCACTTAAAGTAATAAAATTATCTCTTGGATGCTCTCTTGCTATATCTATTGCTTGGCTGTTAAAATTAGAATACTCAATGGTCGCTGGAGTTATAGTACTACTTACAGTAAAGGACACTAAAAAAGAAACTCTTAAAGGCTCTATTGGAAAGGTTTATGGCTTTCTTTTATGTACTATTTTTTCCTATTTATGTTTTAATATTTTAGGATATAATTTAACTTCATTTTCAATATTTATATTCATAATTATACCGCTTTGTTTTTTATTAAAAATTCAAGATGTTATTGCCATGTGTGTAGTAATCGCATCCCATTACTTCCTCCAAGGAGAAACATCTATTAAATGGATTTTAAATGAAGCTGGAATATTTGCAATAGGTACTGGAATAGGTGTCATAATAAATATGTATATTCCAACAAATATACATAAAATCTATGAAGTTCAAAAAAAATTACAAGAAGAAGTAAGTATTGTGCTTATAGATATTGCCGATATTATTGTAAATCCTAAAAAAGAAAATAGGTTCAGTAGAGATTTATATACCTTAAATTCACTTATTGATAATAGTATTTCTGAAACTTATGATAATATTAATAATACTTTATTAAGTGATACTAAATTTTTCTTAGAACATATGGATATTATAAAAAGCCAACGGGATATCTTAGAAAACTTGTATAGTTATATATCTCAACTAAATTCTACTCCACCACAAGCTCATATTCTATCTGCTTTCATACATAAGATAGGTTATACTGAATTTGAAGCCGAAACAGGGAATCTTCTTCTTGAAGAATTGGGCAGGTTAATGCTTAGTATGCAAAATCAACCTCTACCTGTTGATAGAACAGAATTTGAAAATAGAGCTATTTTATTCTTTTGCTTAACTGAATTAAAACAGTTTTTAATTAATCGTAGACGTGCTCAAGTTCTTAGAGATAATAATTTTTATAAATAGTATTATGAATCAAAAACAGGTAGATTATCTACCTGTTTTTGATTCATAATACTATTTCAAATTATATTTTAAAGTAAAAATACTACTATATTTTTCATATTTAAAATGAATTCACTATTTCTAATTATCTAGATTTAAATAATCTGATATATCATAAAAATGAATATTAAAAATTGTATAAACACCATTCTCTGAGTACACATCAATCTTATGCCCTAAATTATCCAACATCTTTTTTGCAAAATATAGTCCCATTCCAGTAGATTTATACAATCTATTCCTTCCATTTGTTCCTGTAAATCCTTTATCAAAAACTCTACATATATCCTCTTCATTTATACCAATGCCATAATCTTTTATAGATAACACTACTCCGTTTTCTAATGGTTTTGCATTAAATTCAATTTTACCAACTTCTTTTGAGTATTTTATAGCATTATTAATAATTTGGTCTAAAATATATGCTATACATTTAGAATCCGTGTAAACAGTATAATTTAAGTTGCTTAAATTAACTTCAATATTGTTTTTTATGAGTAAAAACGAGTTATTCTTTATAGAGGATTTTATTAATTTTTCTAAATTAACTTTATTCATAAATATGTCCTCAAACATACTATTACTTCTACTACTATATAAAATAGAATTTACTAAAAAGTTTATTTTTGCAATTTGATTCTTAATATCTATACTATCTTCTATATTATTTAATCTATCTGTAATTATACTCAAAGATGATATTGGAATCTTTATTTCATGAACCCATTTAGCTATGTATTCATCCAATTCTTTTAGAGATTGTTTATAATTTTTTGTATCATCATTGTTCTTTGATTTCAAATTTTCAATAATATCTCTTATGATATTTTCTTCAAAGGATTGTCCACTAATCAAGTAGTTGTCTATATCATCATTATTTTCTAAACACTTACATAAATCTTTATAGCTATTTTTAAAGTTTATATAATCTACAATAAAAAATACTATTATTATGAGTAAAGCTAAAAAATCTAAGTATATTAACTCTGCATATTGATTCTCAAATATATTTATAGCAAATAAGTAAATATTTATTATACTAATGATAATTAAAAAAAGTACAATATACTTGAATCTGTCTTTTAAATATTTTACTATCATTATATTGTATATCCTATTCCTTTTTTAGTTTTTATAAAATCATCAAACCCTAACTCTTTAATTTTACTTCTTAGCCTATTCATATTTACTGTAAGAGCATTATCTGTAACAAACTCATCATTATCCCATAAAGTCATCATAAGACTTTCTCTTAATACAACTTTATTTTTATTTTTTAATAATAAAGTTAAAATTTTTATTTCATTTTTAGTCAATTCTATATCTTTTTCCTTGTACTTGTTCTTTATGATTCCTTTTCCCACATCAAACATCAAATCTTTGTAGTATAGAACACTATTAGAGTCGCTATAATTGTAAGCTCTTCTTATTATCCCATTTATTTTGGTAACCAATATATCTATAGAAAATGGTTTTGTAATATAATCATCTCCTCCATTATTTATTCCCATTATTAAATCCATATCAGAATCTCTTGATGAAAGGAATATTATTGGAACATTTGAAACAGACCTTATTTTCTCACACCAGTAAAATCCATTATACAGTGGTAAATTTACATCCAAAAGTACTACATCTGGTTTTTTATCTATAAATTCTTCTAAAATCAGTTCAAATTTATCAATTACTTCTACTTTAAATCCCCATCTTTCTAATGCCAAAGCAATTTCTTTTGATAAATCAATATCATCTTCTATTAATAAAATTTTATACATTTATGTAATCTCCATTATTTTAATATTTTCTTATAATATAAATTATCTCTATCATATCATATTTTGTATACATTTATTAGTCAAACGACTTAGACCTAATTAATAAGGTGCTGTCTCAAAATAGATATATGCCTCTTTTTCATTTTTGAAATGATGAAAATATATTTGATTTTATACAAAAAAGAGTGCCTCATGAACTAAAAAGTTCATTTTGAGACACCCCCTTTGTTTTAATAGATTTGTTGATTAATTTTCGTATATTACCTTCTTAAACTTATTAACAGATACTGCTCCATATATTATAAATATTATTAAGCATATTACTAAGCTCAATATATATATACTAAATAAATCAGCCATTAATAAATTGCCTGCTAGTCTTAATGCAAAGTAACTTGATATTGTTGCACTTAACATTGGTAAAGTATAAAATATGGCTACTTCTTTAAATACAGCTTTATTTATCTCTTTTTCTGTAGTTCCTATCTTTAATAAAGTTTTATATTTATCTCTATCTTCATAAGCATCACTATATATTTTCATGTATATTATACTTCCAGCCACAAGCGTAAATACTAAAAATAAAAATACAAGCACTACATATGCAAATTTCATCCATTGACTTTCGTTCTGAGCTTTATATCCATTTCTCATGTAGCCACTTTGCATACTTAAATTTTTTTCAATATTATCAAACATCTTTTGGCTATTTTCTTCATCAGATACTTTTGCTCCATAGAAATATATTGGTTGTCCTTTGTCTTTTAACTTAGAGTAGATGTTATCATTCACTACTATAATACCGTCATTAATCCCTGTTCCTAATACTGGTACTTTTACTTCCCCTTTTGTAATATTATATACTTGTCCATCAATGTTCACACTGGTTTCTTTTTTAGCTAATGTTACTATCGTTTGAGGACTTTTTAACTGTATTACATTATTTCCTTTAACTAGTTTTTCGCCATACTCTTTTAATTCTTCCTCATTTCCATTTACTTTAAGAGTATTGTAAAAATCACTGTATTTCATTATTGTATTTAATTTATCATAATCATATTTGCTATCTGGATTTTCTAAAGCAATTAGTTCTGGATTTACTGAATACCTTATATTATTAGTGTCTTTGATTATATCTTCTATTTGTTTTCTGTTTACTTCATTTATATCTGTTGAAACTATACTAACAGTATATACATTTCTTTGTTCTTGAGCATTTTGTTGTAGATGTTTTATAGCAACTGATGCACCAAGGGTTGATATTGTAGTAGTTATAATTATAGCTATTATAGAGTAAGTTTTATAGTTTTTATTTAATCTGTAATTTATATTGTTTATAGCAATTATATTATTTCCATTAAATAATACTTTTTTATTTTTCATTATCATATGAAATACAACAGGCATAACTGATTTAAATAGACCATAAGTACCTATTATTATTATAACTATAACTGCCATTACACTAGTTATGTTTCCAGAGCGTATATCCATAGAAAGATAATAACCACATCCTAATACTAAAGTTGATATTATGGCTAATATGTATAATCCTATTCCTACTTTTGGTATTTTGTCTTGCTTCTTAGATGTGTTAATTAGGTTTATTACACTACTTCTACATATTGTTACAAAACCTTTTATAGTCATTATCATAAATATAGAAATAAATATCAAACTGGCATACATTATAGCTTTGATACTAAGCCCATTGGATACATTTATATCAAATCCAGATAATTTTATTATCACTACCTGGAAAAATCTAGATGTTATTATCCCTATAAGTATTCCTGTTATACAAGAGCTTATTCCTATAAGCATATTTTCTACAAAATATATTTTTCCTATAGTATATAAATCCAACCCCATAAAAGATAGTATTCCTATTTCTTTTGACCTATTTTTAAAGAATATATTTGTTGCATACCATATAAAGAAAAATAAAAATACTGATAATATTATTATTACAGATATTAACACTGATAATGTGAATTTCTGATTTTCTCCTTGCAATACATTTATCGCATCACCATATCTTAGTAATTCAAAATTAGTCAGTACAACTACTGAAAAGACCATAGATATAAAAAATGCCAAATAAGTTCTTATATTACTTTTAAAATTATTATAAGCAATCCCAAGTACACTCACTTACATTTCACCTCCCATAGAGGCCAACATATCCATAATTTTTCCATAAAATTCTTTTCTACTACTTCCTTTGTTTAATTTACACTTTATAGTTCCATCATTTATCATATATACTTCATTTGAATAACTTGCTGTTAGAGGGTCATGTGTAATCATTATAATAGTAGCATTATTTTCTTTATTTATCCTTTCTAATGAGTTTAAAAGTTCATAAGCTGATTTAGAATCTAAAGCACCCGTTGGTTCATCTGCAAATATTACTGCTGGGTTTGTAATTAGTGACCTTGCTGCTGCACCTCTTTGTTTTTGACCACCTGATAATTGGTATGGATATTTATCTAAATGATTTTCTAATCCAAATTTTTTGGCTATAGAAAATACCTTATCTTCAATTTCCTTACTTTTCTTTTTCCCTAACGCCAGAGGAAGTGCTATATTATTCATGAGTGTCATATTATCTAGTAAGTTATAGTCTTGAAATATAAATCCTATTTTTTCTCTTCTTAATTTCGATAGTTCATTATTTTTTACTTTCGATATATCAATCCCATCGAGTATTATTTCTCCTGAGGTTTGTTTGTCAAGCGTAGACATTAGATTAAGTAATGTTGTTTTGCCTGCACCTGATGGCCCCATTATTGCTATAAAATCACCTTCATTAACTGTAAGAGATATACTTTTTAGTACATTTGTTTTAAATCCTTTTATACCGTAATCTTTTGATATATTCTTTATTTTTAATATTTCTTTCATAATTAATAACCTCCGTTTGCTCACTTCTTAGTATATCTTCATTTTAAAGGTTTTGTACGGTTAAATCCTTATGTAAATATTACATTTTGCCTACCAATATTACACTTTTGTAACATAGAAAGCTTATTAATAAATATGTTTCTTAAATTTTTACTTATATTAATTTTTTAATGCTGAAAATGCCATTTCCTTATTAAATACTCATCATATATATTTATTTTATTTTTATATTCAATACTTCTAAATGCTTTGCTTATATTATTTTCTGTCATTTTAGATTTAAAATATAATTTTTAGCATCCTCAAAGTTATCAAATATTCTAAAATTGTTTGATTTATTTAACTCTAACATTAATTCTGAAAATCTTTTATTTATCTTATTTTCATCACTTCGCCAGAATGTAAAATCAACTTTCAACCACTTTGGTTCCAAGACATTTCTAAAAATATCACTAATTTTACTTAATGCAATTTCAGCATTAGGATATTTTATAACCTGTAACATTTGTAATCCCTGATATATGTTCTGTTGCTCCTCTTTAGATAACAATGATTTGTCGAGAGCATGTCCGTCTATTAGCGATATTCCCCCACCTGTTCCCTTTGTGGATATGATAGGTATTCCGGCAATAGACAGAGTATTGATATCGCGGTATATTGTTCTTGTTGATACATTAAAATAATTTGCCAATTCTTTAGCCGTTATATGTTCACGATTGACTATATAAAAAAACATTTGTACTAATTTCCTCCTTTCTGTTGCCATATGAAAACGCCACCTATAGTCTCTACTTAGGTGGCGTTATTCACTGGTTGGAAATCTATTTTTACTTGTTCTTATATGTTTGCCTTGGTCAAGTGCTGGAAGTAATATAACATCTCAAACCGTTGATTTTTTAATTCTATTTTCTCCAGTATAAAGTAATATTTAATTGTTATTTAATAATTGATATTTTCAAGCTTTAGTACCCTTTTTATACTGTTATCATCTTTAAAATTTATCGTTCTTTTACAGTCTTTTACTTTAAACTCAGGAATAGTTTTAAATTCTTCATCACATATTCCATCTTTGTTTAAATACATACAACTTGACATTCTAACTATTAAACCACTATTTTTTAACTCAAACAACACAGGGTCTATTCCTCCACCATCACCTCCAGTAGTTTCTCCTACTAAAGTTGCAAGCTTAGTCTCTTTACAAAACATAGAAAACGACTCTGATGATGAGTATACTTTTTCGTCTATAAGTAAGTATATATTACCTTGAAATTTTAAATCATTATTAGTATTTATAGTATAAGAAGTCTTTTCAAAATCACTAAAATTTTTTAAAGTTTCTTCTGGTGCATTTTTCTTTACACCTACTGGTAGATTTTCTATAGGCTCTAACTTTATATTTCTTGCATTGGTGTATTTTTTAACTATTTCATTATTATTTCTATAGAGTCTATAACCCTCTATTTTTATATCATTTTTTATAAGTTTAGATACAATTCCTTTCCAATATCTGTCACTTCCCCCTGAATTTCCTCTTATATCAATAATTAAAGCTTGATGTTTTTCTAAATTATTAATATAATCTCCTATAATTTTTAAATCCTTATCTATTGACCCATTTTGTGGCGACATTGCAGGTAAATACATGTATCCAACCTTGCCTTTAATTATATCTTCTAAAATTAGTTCTTTTTTCACAAAAATATCATTTGGCATTTTTATCTTAGTATTTATAGAATCATATCTATCTACAACTTTTTTATCATTAAGAAAGTCATACCAATTATTATTAGAGTATGATTTTTTAAAAAGTTCATATCGGTTTTTATTATCTATTAATTCAGTATGTTTATTGTTTAATTCAGATAATATAGATGACATTTTTTCTATAAATTCTTCATCACTTTCAGTATTTTTAATTCTTTTTATATACTTATCCTCATTTTCTAACCAGTCAATATTATTAAGTCTCTTATTTACATCTAAGTAAGGATACCCCGTTTTTATAACATTATATACATATTTAAAGTCATCTACCTTTTCTTTCTCAGATAGTTGCTTCTTTTGGGAATAAGTAGAATTACCTAGTAAAATTATAGATATACAAATAATTCCTAAAAACAATATTTTCTTTTTCATATAATTCTCATCAACTTTCCAGCTTCATATTTTAATATATTATATTATTATAAATATTTAGAGTAATACTTATATATTATATTTCATTATAATTTATATATCCATAAATATATTTTAAATTTATTATTCTATAGTTTTATCAAAGGAATTCTAATCTGTATTTATATATTAATAAACAAATTAATAATAACTTTTGCCACTAACTTTTAACTGTACACAATGTATTTCTATATAACAAAAAATATTTAGATATATATTTATATAATCTTTATTAGTGTAACCACTTATCTCATTATATATATATTTCTCAAAACTACTAACTAAAACAAACATCATTCAAAATTATTGTAAATAAAAACGTAGGAAGATTTATCTAACAAAAATCTCCCTACGTTCTTATTTACCCTATTTTCCTTTTTAGTTATTCTTCATCTAATACTGTTATCCATATTTTCTTTATGTAAAGCAACTCCACTAGCAACTATACATATATAGCTTCTTGATAAGTTTATTATAGCTTATTTTTTACTTAGTGTTATATATCTTTTATCTCAAATGTATTTGAAAACTCACTATCAATAGAAAATCTTTCAGACAATTTTTTACTGATAAAGAATGCTCTTATTTATATTTTTTTAAATAAAAACTAGAGAATACTCCCTAGTTTTTATTTAATCATCTAAGATTCATAACAATACAACTACTTGTTACAAATTGTATCAACTTCATATATATACCTATTAAGCATATTTTCTAACATTTCTTGTCTTCCAGACTTATTCTTTATAACTGGCATTTTCAGTGCATAAGCTTCTAAATCCTTAAATCCAACCTTACCTTCTACTATGTCTTTACCTATACCTTCACTAAAGCTTATATATATTAGCATTTATCATACTTCTTAAGCATATATCAATAAAATTTTCACTTACTTATCTTCTCTAAGTTCGTCAAATCCAACTATAGGTATTTCTAAATTATATTCATTAAGTAATTTTTCTAACTCATCTATAAAAATACCTTTCTCTTCTACCATTTGGACATCATTTATTTTATTCATCAAGTCCTTGCAACCACTTAATTCACCAAACCAATTTTTAGAACTACAGGTCTTATTATATCCACAACTTGGACTACCATCTATGGCAATGATACTTTTTATATTATAATTATTTTTTAAATATTCATCAAACTGTCTTATATAAGGTATTAGCATTTGTCTACATTGTTCTCTAAAAAACAAATTGTCAAACTGTTCTTTTACATGTCCCCACCTATTTATTCCATACAAAATCATCTCTGGACATGGTAATTGAATTATTCCATATCCATTATTTATTAAATCTATTGTTATACTTTGTGCACCTTTAAATTCTGATAGATCCTCTACTTTAGAGTTACAATTCAATATACAATGACAAACTACTACAATCTCTCTGTTTCTTTTCATAATATTCTCCTTAAGTATTCTCACTTTTAATAATACTACATATTTTGATAATTATATTATTCATTTGCTCTATATTTATAGTATTCTATATAGAAATATACAATTAGTAATCTTTTATAATCTATACTATGATAAATATATACATTTTTTTTAGGAGGTATTATAATTGAATACTAAGAAAATAACATTTTCTTCAATGTGTATAGTTATTAACATTGTTTTAGGTATAGCTATATCTATGATAAATATACCATTATTATTTTTAGATACGGTTGGTACTGTGCTTGGAGCTGTAGTATTAGGGCCTTTTTGGGGTGCTCTTATTGGTGGCTGTACAAACTTGGTTTTAGGAGTTATATCAGGCCCTACGAATATACCTTTTGCCCTTGTAAATATTGTTCTTGGTCTTATTGTTGGATATATTTCTAAGAAAAAAGGTTTTGGTTATAAGGAGGCTATTATTACAGGACTAATTCTATCTGTTGTTTGTCCTTTAATTGGTACTCCTATTTCAGTTTTATTGTTTGGTGGTTTAAGTGGAAGTGGTGCTGATTTATTGGTCGGTTTTTTAGTTCAGTCTGGTCAGAAGATATTTACTGCTGCATTCTTTCCAAGAATCCTTAGCAATATAGTAGACAAGCCTTTGTCTTGTATTATGGTTGTGTATTTTATAAGTAAAATGCCTAAAGGTTTCATATCTCAATATAATAGGAGTACATCTAGTTCTTCTTAATAAATTGTAAATAATATATGATTTATTAATCTTTATAATAAATTTATATGCATATATTTGTATAATGATATTTTCTATTTTGGCTTCATTAACTTTTAGTATTTATGATTTAATTATACAACATTTGTATTAATTTAATTAAATACAACCTCTTAATATAAATTTAGATTCTAAAGCTGTATTAAGAGGTCGTATTGTTATTTTATTATAATCAAATAAGATATTAGCCAATTGCTACTACTAACTTATCTCTGATACATTTTATTTAACTTCTTTTAAAAACTCAAAGTTACTCAAGGTTTTTCTTTCCTTTACATCTTAGTTAAAATGCGTCTCCCTAAAAATCATTTTTTACAAATATTTCTTATACTAACAAAAACCTCTTCGTTTTCTGTAAACAACTCATACATATCTTCAAACTCTGGTATATCATATCCATGAGAATCATCATTTCTTAACTTTCTAAGTGTTTCTATAACAATAGAAGAATTTTGGGGCAATAAGTTATGATACTCACAAGCCAAGAGATAATCATAGAAGGTCTTAGATTTTATATTTAAATTAATTGATTTATAATACAGCATTGCTTTTGTTAATTCTAGAAATGATACCATATAGCTTTTAAAACCTTCTTTTATATATCTAGCCCATAATTCAGGCATTTCTTCTTTAGTATATAGTATTTTGAAGTTTTGCAAATCATATAAACAAGAACCAAAATCTCTATTTACTTCTTCTATTGAACTCCAAGACAATTTATTTCTAATTACCATACATATCCCTCCAATCTAAGATATCTATTACATCACTATTTTCAAAATAGAAATTATTTATATAATCCTTAAAATCTTTAGATTCATAAATAACATCACCTTCTAAAATAGCCTTTCTAAGTGCTATTGTATAGTTATCTGTAACAATCTTTAAGTCTACATCAACATCTAATATATTTCTTAGAGCCTCTGTTTTCGTTGCAAGCTCTGTAATTGATACTTTTTTGATAGGAATCCATGCTATATCTATATCACTTTCTGATGTATGCCTATCTGTTCCATAACTACCAAATATTATGATGGCCATAGTATTTTCTTTTGGAAATATATTTATTATTGAGTTTTTAATCTCATCTGGTATATTTCTCATTTAATCACCTCATATTTATTATGTAATATTACTTAGCTAAATAATTCTCCTTCAAAAGCTCTTTACATTAATGAATTAAAGTTATCTTATAACTATTTTAAACTAATTTTCATTTCTAGTTTTCATTTATCTACTTGATTAACAGAATCACTGAATTGCATCTAAAAATTTGCTTTTCATACTAATCTCTTATCTGATTTATGTCTTAATTTATCTATAATTATATACAACTTTCCATAAAATAATTTGAATATATATTTTAGTTATACTTCTTAATAATTGGTAACCCTTTACACTCAATTAAAAATCACTCTAAATAATTATCAAATTTTCTTTTTTATTATACTTTTTAATTTTAAAAATTAACATAACAATCTTATTTTATAATTATTATATATACTCTACAAAATTATTTTATCATATATTCATCATTGAAGTACCATCTACTTTAATAACTATTCCTCTATTATGGTCTTTTTACTATTAAATTAAAGTGAAAGAAGAGATTTTTATTATATTAATAATATCTTCTTTATTCCATATTGCTCACTTACTCTCTTAAATATATAAAATAAAGTAAGAGGTTTATTATAGACCTCTTACTTTATTTTTATTTATGATTAGGTTTTATTGATAACACTCCACTGCCCCTAATGTTTTTCCTACACATCCACAAACTTCCATTCTACTCTTAACAAATTCTTTAACCGAATCTAAACCTTTTTTACCATATTTCTTAGGGTCAATTACCTCTGGGTCAGAATTAAGCACATCCTTAACCCCATTACTATAAGCAATCCTTAACTCTGTTGCATAATTAACCTTGCAAATCCCTCTTTTTATAGATTCTTTAATAATCTTATCTGGTATCCCTGACCCACCATGTAATACTAATGGAACTGATACAACCTCTCTAATTTCAGATAATCTATCTAAATCAAGTTTTGGCTCTCCCTTATATAACCCATGTGCCGTACCTATTGCTACTGCTAAAGATGATACCCCTGTTCTTTCTACAAATTCTTTTGCTTCTAGTGGGTCTGTATATGTTCCACCATCACCACCATCTAAATCGTCCTCCTTACCTCCAACTTTACCTAATTCAGCTTCAACAGGTATATCTGAAGGTGTACATGCATCCACAACAGCCTTAGATACTGCTATATTATCTTCGTAACTTTCATGAGAACCATCAATCATAATAGAAGTATATCCAACTCTAAGTGCCTGCATTGCTAGCCCAAAACTTGAACCATGGTCTAAGTGCATTGCTACAGGAACGCTTGCCTTCTCTGATGCTACCTTTACATTTGCTAAATAATAATCCAATCCTGCATACTTTATTGTTGAAGGTGTTGTCTGTAGTATTACAGGTGATTTAAGTTCTTCAGCAGCTTCTATTACTGCCATAACCATCTCCATATTTTCAACATTAAATGCTCCTACTGCATAATGCCCTTCTTGTGCATCTAATAATATTTGTTTAGTTGTCACTAATGCCATAATTCATCCTCCTATATATTTATAATGATTTAATTTCTTCATTATTTAATTTTGATACTATTTCTATGTTTGTCTTACTATTTATTAGCTCATTTAAAAATTCTTCATCCATTAGCTTTGCAGATAGTTGAGACAATGTCTTTAAGTGTAAATTATCACCATTATCTGTAGCTGCTATCATAAATATAATATGTACTGGACTTCCATCCTCCGATTCAAAATCAAACCCTTCTTTTGATACACCAACTGCTACACGTGGTACTTTTACTGCATCTGTTTTTGCGTGTGGTATCGCTATGCCCATACCAAAACCTGTAGATGATATTTCTTCTCTCTTATGAATTTCTTCTTTAAATTTATTTTTATCTAAAAGAACACCCGATTTGTCAAGTATTTCAACCATTTCATCAATTACATCTGTTTTATTTTTTCCTTTAACATCTAAAACTACTGTTTCTTCGTTATACAAATATATATTATTAGATACGTTTTCCGATTTTGTATTTTCATTTTTAATTTCATTTTTATTTTTAATTTCATTTGTATTTTCTGTAGTATTATTGTTATTTACTACCTTAGGTGTAACCATCATATAAAGTATTGCTCCTACTAATGAACCTACAAGTATACATCCTACCCATAAAAGTGGCTTATTTACTAATCCTAAGACTAAAAATCCTCCATGTGGAGCTGGTACCTCTATTTTCATTATGTAAGTTAAAATCGCTGATATTGATGATGCAATCATAAGTACTGGCAAGACTTTCAGTGGATTCTTTGCCGCAAAAGGTATTGCTCCTTCTGTTATATGAGTACTACCTAGTATATAATTAATCAGTCCTGCTGCTCTATCTTCTTCTGTAAATCTATTTTTAAATAAAGTAGATGCTATAGCTATTACTAATGGTGGTGTTATACAAGCTGCAGATACACCTGCCATGAATAAGTAGTTTCCTTGACCTAGAAGCATAGTTCCAGTTACATATGCTGCTTTATTTACTGGACCTCCCATATCAAATGCTGACATACATCCTATTACTAATCCCAAGATTATAGGGCTTGAGTTCTGTAACCCTGAAAGGAAATTCATCATAGCATTATTAAGTGCTGAACATGGTCCTCCAAGTAACAACATAGATATACCAACAACACCTACACTGACTATAGGAATTATAAAAATCGATTTAAGTCCTTCCAACTGTCTTGGTAATTTTCTCAATAAATACACAAATAATTTAACTGCATAACCTGCCAAAAATCCTGATATAATTCCACCTAAGAACCCTGAACCTGTGTCAAACGATATCATTCCTCCAACAAGCCCTGCCAACATACCAGGTCTACCTGATATAGATTGAGCTATAAATGCTGCTAATACAGGAACCATCAAATTCATAGAATATCCACCAACAGATTTTAATGTAGCTGCTATCTGATTATACTGTTCTGAATTTGGGTCAAATGAATAAATTCCCCATAAAAATGATATAGCAGTTAGCACTCCACCTGCTACTACTAAAGGCAGCATATGAGATACCCCATTCATTAAGTCCTTATATAACTTTTGACCAAACGATAAATTACCTTCTTCTGTAAATTTGTTACTTGATGTACTTCCTTTTCTAACTGGTACTTTACCATCAATACACTTTTTTATAAGCTCACTAGCTTTGTGTATACCTTCTTTTACAGGCACCTCTATTACTGGTTTTCCATTAAATCTATCCATATCAACGTTTTTATCACAAGCAACTATTATTGCATCTGCCATTTCGATATCTTCTGCTGTTAATTTATTCTCTACACCTATGGCGCCATTTGTTTCAACTTTTATATCACATCCTAATTCTTTAGCTGATTTTTTTAACGCTTCTTCTGCCATAAATGTATGAGCAATTCCAGTTGGACAACCTGTTACCCCAAGGATTATCTTCTTCCCCATTTTTATACCACCTTTCTTACTTTTATATTTTTTATGTAATCTTCTACATTCGCCAAATTACCTATACCATTACTTTCAGCCACACTTGCACCCGTTGCCGCAGACCTTTTTAATGCATCTTCAATATCTTCTGGATTTTCTAGCCATATACTTAAAAAAGCAGCTAATGCAGAGTCACCAGCACATGCAGAACTAACAACTGTAACTGGTTGAGCACTAGCATAATAAATTGCTTTTCCATTGTAAAAATAAGAACCTTTTTCTCCTAATGTTAGTAATATATTTTGAGCTCCTTTTAAATGTAGAAACTTAAGTACATCCTTAATATCCTCTTCATCTCTTACGATAATTCCAAATATATCTTTGATTTCCTCATCATTTGGTTTTATCAAATATGGATTATATTCTAATAATTCATTTAATTTCGGCGAACTTATATCAAGTATTGTTTTTATATTCTTATTTTTACAAATCTCAAATATATCTTCATAGTAATTCTCATCAATACCAGGTGGTAAACTTCCACTTATTGACAAATAACTTATATCTTCTAATGACTCTAGCTTCTCTAGCATGTCTAATTTTTGCTTTGCATTTACATATGACCCAGAGTTTACAAATTTAAACTCATCATTTCCATCATTTAAAAATATATTTATACGAGTTGTATCTTCTACCCATGTAGGTAGTACATCAAACCCTTTCTTTTCACTTTCTTCAACTATATATTTTCCTGAGAATCCTCCAAAAAAACCTAATATCTTAGACTCTATACCATAATGACCTAGTACAAATGTTACATTTAAACCTTTTCCATTAGGAGAATATGTAGCATTTGATGTACGATTTACTAATTTACTTTTTATACCATTAGTAGATATGTTCATATCTATTGCTGGATTCGTGGTTAATGTATATATCATTGTCTTCCCCCTTACTTCTGTTGTGTATGTTTTCATTATAATAAAAAAGCCTATGAAAATCTTTTCATAAATAGAAAATAGATTTTCATAGACTTTTTCAATTTAATTTCCAGAATTATTATATTTGACCATATAATCTATAATTATCCTAGATATAATGTACAGGGGCAACCTAGAAGACACTTCATATTCAGATATAGATATATGATAATGCTTATATCCTACAATATATAAATCAGAATACTTTATAAGTTTTGCATTTTCACTACAACAACATGTTATAACTTTGGCTCCACCTAAATTGGCATTTTGTGCTGATTCTACAAGTTCTTTAGTATTTCCATTCAACGAAAATATGATTATAAGTTCATCTTCTTTCATTGATTTAGATTTTATTTTCATTATATTAGGGTCATTTATGAAAAACACATTGAAATCAAGCAATTGTAACTTAAGGCTAAACTCTTTTGCTACATATTCAGTAAGACCTCTTGCTAGGACGTATATCTTACTAGATTCATTTATAGTTTTTATTATATTAATTAGTGTAGTTAAAGATATTTGTTCTATAACTCGTTGTGCTTCTATAAAAGACTTGTTTATTATATCCCCCATATTGTGTATATCATTATTTTCATCTTTTACTGTCAATCTATATCTAAGTTCATTAAATCCATTTAAACCACATTTTCTAATTGCTCTTGAAACAGTTGCTGGAGACGAATATGTTTCATGAGCAATCTCTACTATGGACAATTCTGATAATATTGACTCATTTTGATTTATAAATTTAATTATTTCCATTTCTGTTTTTGTTAGATTTTCAGAATTTCTTTTATTTAACTCAATTATCATATTTTCGCTCTCCTTATATATAGGTTTTATTTGTCTAAATTTATCACATATTATAATAATATATTACCTCTTAACTACTTATTTTTATACACAATTATGATTTAGTCAATGTCTATATATATAAATTTATAATATTATAATTTTATACTTTAGTTTATTATATTATCATTATGTTATATCACAATAAAAAAGTAATTGCTCAATCATCAAAATTGAGCAATTACAAGATTTTCAGTCTTCAAGCGACTTAAATTATTGAATACGATTCACAGATATATCTCATACTTATCCATTTATCAGTTTATATATTTGAAAAGTATATTTTTTTATTAGTAGAGATTAATTTACTAAAAATTGAAATTGTGGTCCCTGTACATAATATGTAAAATAGAGTTCCAAATCCTAAATTTCCACCTAAATATACACCTAGAATTAAAAATAGTACATCTACTGTAGTTTTTAAAACTTTATATGAATATTTAAAGTTATTTTCAATATGGATTAATATTGCATCTAAAGGACTCATTCCAATATCAAACTTTATAAGCATTGCAAATCCACCACACATAAGTATATGACCCATGAGAAAACTTATATTTCTAATAATAATATCTAAACTCCCTATATTAAAATTCAGTAGCAAGTATGTATATAAATCTATAAATTTATTCATAAATAATCTCCCTATAAATATTTTATTTATTTGATATTAGCTCTAGTGCTTCTTCTAAAGCTTTTGCACCATCTAATCTCCCGTATGCAATTTTAGATATACATGCTACTGGAACGTTATACTCATCTGCTCTTTTTTGAATCTCATCTTTCATATAGTCTAGATGTGGCCCTAATAATAAACAATCTATCTCTGGTAAATATTTATCTATTTCTGACTCACTTCTAGCCTTTATATCTGCTTCTATCCCCTTTTTCTTTGCACTCTTTCTCATACTAGTTGCCATAAACCCTGTACTTGCTCCTGAACCACATGCTAATAACACTCTTATATTTTTCATAATAATACCTCCAATATCTTCATTCATTAATTTACTTCTTAATGAATTTTTTTTATTTTTATTTGATTATATTTATATTGTACTTCCTAAATAAGTTCCTTTAACATAAATATAGTTCCTAACAATAGGAAATCATTTACTCTTAACTAGACATGTTAATATATAGTATAATGTACTTTATAATACGTACATTCAATTATACAATATATCATATCATACAGATTTTATTTTAAAAACTATGTGAGGGGATATTGATGAAAACATCTAAAAAAGAGTTATTTTTAAATTTCATAAAAACGCAACATGATTGGATAGATTCATCTACAATAGCTAATTATCTTAACGTATCAACACGTTCAATTAGAAAATATGTAAATGAGATTAATTCTACTGGTGAAATTATATTGTCCTCTAAAAAAGGATATAAAGTAAATCTTAATAGTAGTTGTCAAACTAAAATTGATAGTTCAGAAAATGCATCACCTGCTAATAGGTTAAATTTAATTTTAAAGGAACTTATCATTAACAGTAAAGGAATTAATATATTTGATTTAAGTGAAGAATTATTTGTTAGCTCAGCAACCATTGAAGGTGATATAGTCAAAGCTAATAAATTTATAGAAAATTATAATTTAAAAATAAAACAATCAAGATTTTTACTAAAACTAGTTGGAGATGAGTCTTCAAAACGCAAATTAATGAGTTCTATAATATTTAAAGAAACAGGAAGTGACTTTTTAAGTTTATTTGATGTTCAAAAAATATATCAGGAATATAATCTAACTAAACTAAAGGAAAATGTAATACATATATTAAAAAAGTACAATTTATTTACAAATGAATATGCTATAAATAACATACTTCTTCATCTAATGATAACCATAGATAGGATAAAAAAGAATAATTACATAGAATCAGGTGAAGTAGTAAACTACATAGACAATAATATAGATATAAATATAGCAAAAGATATATCGAGCTTTTTAGAGTCTGAATACGATATAACTTTAACTAGTGCAGAACTATATTATTTAGTATTTCAGTTAACAAACAAAACCACAGTCTTAAACTACCATCAAATGGATACTAAATCATTATCTAATTATATAAATGAACATTTCGTTGATTTAACTAAAAAAATAATTAAAAATGTATATGATTTATATTTTATAGATTTATCTGATGATGAATTCGTTGTGAGATTTACTCTTCATGTAAAAAACTTAGTAAGTAGGGCCAATAATAATCAAGTTTTGAGAAATCAAATACCTCAAAAGTTAAAAGATTCCTATCCTCTAATATATGATATTTCTGTTTATATTTGTAATCAAATTCAAATTTTAGAGGATATAAAGATAGATGAAGATGAGATATCATATATATCTCTTCATGTAGGCTCATTTTTTGATAGGCAAAAACTACTAGAAGATAAAGTTCTCTGTGCATTAATTACTCCAAATTACTATGACTTACAACTCAAAATAGTGAGAGACCTCGAAAAAAGATTTAATGAATCTATAGAAGTTATTCAGATTTTTTCAGACATTCATAATCTAGACTTTGATAGCAAAGTAGATATGGTTATTACTACCTTACCAATTAGTGATAGATGTCCTCTACCTTTTGTCTATATAAATCCTTATCCAAACAGAAAAGATTATGACAATATTCAAAGTAAATTTATTCAGATTAAGGAAAGAAAAAATATACTTACTGTACAAAATCATTTAGAAATGTACTTCAGTGAATCTTTATTTATGAAAAACATATATTTAGACAGTGCTAAAGATTATATAAGATTTATGGGAAATGTACTATATGAAAATAAATATGTTGAGCCTAACTATATAGATGACGTTCTTATAAGAGAAAATATGTCTTCAACTGCGTTTAATAACAATGTAGCAATTCCTCATAGTATGAAAATGAATGCTTTAAAAACTGGAGTCTGTTTAATTGTAAACGATAAACCAGTTAAATGGGGAGAGGAAAAAGTTCAAATTATAGCCATGATACCTATAAACGAAAAAGAAAAAGAAAGATTCAATTACATATTTGAAAGTTTTATTGAAATACTATCTGAGTGGAATAATGTAAAAGAGCTCACTAAAGCAGATAGTTATAGTAGTTTTATGAATAGAATAGCTTATCTTATTCAAAGCATCTAAATTCATTAATTTGTTCACAATACATATTATTAAAATTATTAATACAAAATAAATTAAGCTGTCACACTGAAAAAATCTAAATTCATATGTGACAGCTTTCTTTTTACTCAATATATCTTAATTTTAATACCACTTACTTTTAAATACTACTTATTTTTTGTCTGTTGTATACTAGTTATAAGATTAAATATTTGTATTGTTGTAGCAGTCATATTATTACTTGCAGTTTCTTTATCCATTGCTTCTTCAATTGTCATAGCCCTATTTACTATAGAAAAATAAGCATCTATCCCTTCTTCATTGCACTTAACTGCATCTTCTGTCGTTGCCCCAGCTAAACCTATTACTTTTACTCCATACTTTTTGGCTAGTTTTGCAACTCCTATTGGCGCTTTGCCCATAGCAGTTTGATTGTCCAATCTACCTTCACCTGTTATAACAAGGTCTACACATTTTATTTCATCTTCTAATTTAATTTCATCTAATATTATTTTTACTCCTGATTCTAATTTTGAATTTAAAAACGCTAAAAATGCAAAACCTAATCCTCCTGCTGCTCCTACGCCTTCTACATTAGCTACATCTTTATTTAGGTTACTTTTTACTACCTTAGAAAAATTTCTAAGTCCATTATCTAATTGTTCAACTACTTCTGGTGTCGCACCTTTTTGAGGTCCATATATGTACGCAGCTCCATTTTTTCCAAACAGTGGGTTGTTTACATCACAAGCTATTTTAAAATTACATTCATCTAATTCTTTTAATCTATTATCTACTTTTATATGTCTTATTTCATTTAAAACTGTTCCACCTAACCCTACTAAGTTGTTGTTTTCATCATAAAACTCAAATCCTAAAGCTTGAAGCATACCTACCCCAGCATCATTAGTAGCACTTCCACCTATTCCAACTATAAAGTTTCTATAGCCTTTATTTATTGCTTCCTTTATTATTTCTCCAACACCATAAGTCGTGGTATATAAAGGATTTCTAAATTCAGTTGGAACTAATGTTAATCCTGAGGCTTGAGCCATTTCTATTATTGCTGTATTTGTACCTTTTAATAATCCATATGTCGCATTTACTTTCTTAATTATGGGTCCAGTAACCTCTATAGTTTCTTTTTTCCCATTCATTCCTTGAACTAAAGCATTTACTGTCCCTTCACCACCATCTGCAAGTGGCAATATTTTTACTTCTGCATCTTTTTTTACTTTTAATATTCCCTTTTTTATTGCATTTGCTGCCTCGATTGAAGATAAACTTCCTTTCAAGGAATCTATAGAAATTAATACTTTCATTTTTATCTGCTCCTTATTTTAACCATACAATTTTATAAGTTTTAGTTTAAACTCTATTTTATACTCTACTCCTTTCTTTGTACATACAGTTTCTTCTTTATAGACATCTCTTATTAGATGAATTTAATATTCCATCATTTTATGCAACTAGATCAGTAAAAAAATAAAGTTATTTATGCAAAGAGCGGTATAACACCAAAATGTTATACCGCTTATCCTAAATTCAAAAGTATCCTTATAAAATACATATAAATATAATTCTTTGTTAATTTCAATACTGGAGCTAAAGTACAAAAAAATCACTCACATGATTATATTTCTGCATCCAATTTATAGATAGAAAATTTATTACAATCCTCGTAATTTTACTATCTAGTAATTATAAGGATTACTTGACTTCAATATCATTATATTTCTTTGAGTATACCTTAGTCATATAGAAATATATAGGAACTACAATTATCATACCACCTAGTCCCCAAACTATCTTCATTGGTTCATCAATACCTGCTTTTATCAATAATACTACACTTATAGCTACTGCAAATATTGGTATAATTGCTCCTCCAGGTATCCTAAAGTTTATGTCTTTACCAGCATACTTCTTTCTTAATATTAATACAGCTAGACAGGTAGGAATATATTGAATAAATCTAGATACAACACTTATTTGAGATAATGTTGTAAATGACCCTGACCATGCTATTAATAAAGTTCCTATAACAGATACTATAATTGCTATATATGGAGCTCCATTTTTATTAGTTTTTCTTATAGACTTAGGCATTAATCCTTGCTCAACCAAAGCAGCAGCAGACCTTGGTGTAAATATAGATGATGCAATATTTATACCTCCAACAGATACTATAGTCCCTATTGTAATTATATATCCACCTATAGGACCTAACATTTTAATAGCAGCATCTGCAACAGGAGTCGCTGACCCTCTTAATCCATCTCCCAATACACCTATACTTATCCCCAATATAAGCATATATATTACTGATACCACAAACATTACCATCACTAATGCCTTAGGTACATTTTTCTTAGGATTCTCCATATCTTTTGCTGCAACAGCTAAAGATTCAAACCCTGTAAAAGCATAAAATAAAGTTATTGATACTGCTACAAAAGCTGATGATGTACTTTGACCTTTTTGTATTATTACAAATGGTGTAAAATTAGAACCTTTTATAAAGAATAAACCTACAACTATAAATAAAACTATTGGTAATAATTTTCCTATAGTCATTATATTATTTAAATGCTTAGATTGCTTCATTCCCATAAAATTTATAAGCCCAAGCCCTCCAACTAATATACCAATTATTATATTTTTAATAAGTGGCTCGGCTGCTTGAGGCCATATAGATGATAGTGTAACTGCAAAAAAGTTTGCCATAGTCGCCCAAGCAATCATACTAACTATCCACTTCATAAATCCAACTTCAAACCCAATAAAATCTCCAAATGCCTCTTTTGCATAAAGATATGGCCCTCCATCAGTATCAAACCAACTCCCTGCTTCAGCAAAACATAAAGCAATAGAGACAGCTAAAAACATACAAAAAACTAGTACTAATATACTTGCTGGACCTATATTTGTATAAGCATCTCCAGGTAAACCAAATATACCTGACCCTATTATTGCATTAATCCCTAATAATACAATACTCCAGAAACCTAACTTAACGCTTTTTTTCATTGTTATTCCTCCAAACCCAACTTAAATATAGTTATAATTATTTTTCTTTAGATGCTTCTTTAACTATCGCCATAAATATTTTTTTCATATTATCACAATCCTTAGTCATCATTTCTGGATGCCATTGTATACCTATTACAAACTCATTTCCCTCCTTTTCTATAGCTTCAACTAAACCATCTTTAGCAGTAGCTGAAACAATATATCCTGGAGCTACCTTATTGACAACTAAATGATGGAAACTATTAACTAAGATTTCTTTTTCTCCTAATATTTCATACAACTTTGTACCCTCTTTTATCTGCGCTGTATGTGTAGGTATATTAGATAAATGTTGCTGATTATGTTTTATGTAAGCTCCTTCAATTAAAGATAAGTCTTGATATAAGCTTCCTCCCTCAGTTACATTTATTATTTGCTCCCCTCTACATATACCTAACACTGGTTTTTTCATATCTAAAGCATGTTTTAATAACTTCATATCAAAACCATCTCTTTTGGGTGATATTGCACCTAGCTTATTATGAGGTTCCTCTTTCCATATGAGAGGGTTTACATCTTGCCCTCCTGATAGTATAAGTGCATCTATATTTGATACTTGTTCCTTTATAATCTCATCATCATATACAATTGGTACAATATATGGTATAGCTTTACACATAACTACTGACTGTATATAGTCATTGTTTACATAAGCCCTTTCATAACCAGGAAACATCCCCCCTTCATCAATTAATAAGTTTCCTGATATTCCTATTACTGGATATTTCTTTTTAATCACTTTCTTCACCCCTTAAATTATTTATGAACAATAAAAAATGCTACTTCTCTGTTAAAGAGCAAGTAGCATACCAATATTTTATTTATTTAAAAATTCTAATTTATTTTTAAAATACTTTTTCTAAGGCAGCAGTTATATAAATCATTCTACTAATTTACATTTTATTTTAATCCTGTTTAATTCGGCTTTTTTGAATAGTCTTAAGTCTAATTAATGGGCAAAATAGGCATTTATATTTTCCTTTTTATTGACCTATTAAATACTATTTAATATATTTTTCCCTCTTCTATTTAACTCACTTCCCTTTCTACCTGATTCACATATTATCAAATCTAGTTCTTTAAGTATATTAAGTATTCCCCTTACCTCACCTTCTGTTATATTATAACCTAATTCATTTATTGAATTAACAATACCATTTCTACCTATGTTTTTATTAAGGTTATTGGCATTTTTTAAGCATTCCATTACTAACCTTACTTTTTCTATAGATGTTCTATCTTTTAATGTACTTATTTCTTTACTATAATCTTCAGTTATATTTAATAGGTTATGAGGTAGGTCATTGATTAAAATAACATGCTCAGAACTCATAATGTTAATATACATAGCTGTATTTTTTAACTCTCTTATATTCCCTGGCCATTCATATGCATTAATAATGTCTTGAACATCTTGACTAATTTCCCTCTTCCTTTTCATAAAATACTTTAACATAACTTCTATATCTTCTTTTCTCTCCCTTAAAGGTGGTATGTTTATAGGCAATACATTTATCCTATAATATAAATCAGCTCTGAACCTATCTTTTTTTATCATTTCTAATAAATTTTTATTTGTAGCTGCAATTACTCTAACATCAGTATCTATTACATTTTCTCCCCCAACTCTCATGACTTGATTCTCTTGTAATACTCTAAGTAATTTGCTTTGTAAATATATAGGCATGTCTCCTATTTCATCTAAAAATATAGTTCCATTATTAGCTTGCTCAAATAAACCTTTTTTTCCTCCTCTTAAGGCACCTGTAAAAGCACCCTCTTCATATCCAAAAAGTTCACTTTCAAGTAAATTTTCTGGCATAGCTGCACAGTTTATAGCTATAAATGGTTGACTATGTCTTGGCGATGCATTATGAATAGACTGAGCCATGAGTTCTTTTCCTGTTCCACTTTCTCCAGTTATAAGAACTGTATAATCAGATTCCGCTATTTTCATACCTAGCTCTTTAGTTCTTTCCATTTTTACTGATACTGTTTTTATGTCATCAAAGGTATACCTAGCAACTTGCCCCTTTTCTCTAAGCTTCTTTGATAGGTTTTGTTCCAATTTCCTTATGTAAGTTATTTCTTGAATACAAAAATAATATCCAGTCACCCTTCCAAAACTTTCTATATTATACTTATTTACATTTAAATATTTATTATTAAACTTTATAACTTCATCATGTGCCTTACTTAATCTAAAAATCTTTTTAATATTTTCATTCTCTAGTTCATCTATATTTTTTCCTATAATATCATTTTGAATATCTAGTGTATCACTCAAACTATCATTACAAATAATTATATTTTCCTTCTCTGATATCATTGCCATACCTAAGTTTGATAGGTTTATTATAGAGTTTAATTCATCTGCTTTTATAGTAAGTTCTTTATATTTAGTATTTATACCTGAATATAAACTAATCACTTCATCTGTATATTTAATTAACCTCTCAGTAATTTCTTTATCATCTAGTTTAAGCTTTGCTATTATTTGAATAAATGTTGAACTATCAATATATCTATGTCCTAAATCAATAACTTCTTTAATATATTCAGGAACTAACTCTCTCTCTCCTGGTGTTATAGCTATCTTAATGTGTCTATATTCTTCATTAGGATTATATGGTATAAAATTTAAGTGATTTATTCCTATATTGTATAAATTAGATATTGTTTCTAATACAGTATGGTTATTATCATTTACTACTAATACATCTATTCCTTCTGGTAATGAAAATAACTTGTATATATCCCTTTGCTTTATACTCCTGTTTATAGTTATTATTTTTGAGACATCCTTTACATATTTTTTTATTTTTAATACTCTATCATCTATCATTACTAATATTATGTCATCTTTTATCAATTCTTCTTCTGTTATTCTATTTAAATAATAATTTTTTATTTTTACTTTATCTTTAAATATTAGCTTTAGATTTTTATTTAAAAAACATTCTAATTTAGATAATCCATCAGTTACTACTGCTATTGTTTTCATTATAAATCTATCCTTTCTTTTGTTTATATTATGTGAGATTTTAATAGTTCTAATATAGTTCAAAATCTTTTAACTTAGTATAAAGCAAAAGTTATGCCAAATTGATAGATTACTTATTTTTATTTAATATTGACTTAGAAATATTATTATATGATTAAGATTAGATAAATAATATAACTTTATCTATAGAATCTACAAAAATATGACTTCTATCAAAAAATAAAGAGGTATTACCAACTTTTCGGTAATACCCCTTTGTTTTATTTTTAATTTAAGTGATTTTTCTTAATCTCATCAAGTAGTCCATCTTCTAGATAAATTTCTAACGCACATCCTACCATTGCCTTTACTGCTTTGTGGAGTTTATCATAAGCTTCCTCAGAATTTGCATAATTTAAAAACTCTTTTTCATGAACATATACCATTGGATTTATGTCTAGAGCTATTTCTGTATACATAGTAGGACAAACTTGGCTTACATTTCCTATATCTGTAGAACCTACTGGCCCCTCTTTTCCTTCTAATATATCCGTTATACCTGCTTCAATTAAATTATTCTTTGTTATATTCTGAAGCACCTTATTATTAATTATGTTGTCAAAAGAATTTTCAAAGTATCTATAAGAAAGTTTAGCTCCTGTCATTAGCTCTGCACCTTTCGCACAGTTTATAACTTTTTTAGTTACTTCATCTAAATAACTTCTTTCAGCAGCTCTTACGAAAAACTCACAGGCTGCTTTTTCTGGAACTATGTTTGGAGCTTCTCCTCCATTTGAAACTATCCCATGTATTCTAACATCTGATTTTACATGCTGTCTTAGTGCATTTATTCCTGCAAAAGTAAGTTGTACTGCATCTAATGCATTAACTCCCATATGAGGGTGGCTAGCTGCATGTGCTGATACACCTTCAAAACTAAACTCTATTGAGTCTATTGCCAAAGCCTTGCAGTTTATGTTATTAAAAGCTTCTATATGCATCTGATAACTTACATCAACATCATCAAAAGCTCCTGCTTTAACTAAATCACACTTTCCTCCTGTTGTCTCTTCAGCTGGTGTTCCTATTAGTACAATTTTTCCTTTAAAATTTTCTTTTAACTTACTTAGTACTATACAAGCTCCTAATGTAGATGCAGCAATCCAGTTATGTCCACAAGCATGACCTGGTTCTTTATTTTCCCCATATCCAGGTAGTGCGTCATACTCAGCTAAAAATGCTATAGTTGGACCATCGTTATCCCCTAGCTCTGCTCTAAAAGCAGTATCCATATTGCAGTACGGATAAGTTGTATCAAATCCATATTCCTTCATTTTCTCTACTAAGTACTTTGATGATATATATTCTTCTTCTCCTAGTTCTGGATTGTTAAATATAAAATCACATACTTCTTCAATTTCTTTTCCCAGTTCATTCTCTATCTCATAAGCTCTTTTCTTTATACTTTCAATCATAATATACCTCCTATTAGAATCCAACAAATAATCCTATTGTTAAAAATACCATTACAGTAATTGTTAATACTACCATTAAAGGCATTACAAATCTAACCCACTTTGACCAAGGAATATTAGCTACTGCTAGTGCTCCCATTAAAACACCTGATGTAGGTGTTATTAAATTAGTTACACCTATACCAAATTGATAAGCTGTAACTATCATTTGTCTAGATACATCTACTAAGTCTCCAAGTGGTGCAAGTACAGGTATTGTAAGTGATGCAAGTCCTGATGCTGATGGTATAAAAAATGCTATTAAACCTTCTATTAAGAAAGTTAAATTTATAAATATAGTTTTTGGAAGTCCATTTAATAAATTTGCGGCAGAATTTAAAATTGTATCTATTATAAATCCATTTTCTGCTATTATTACTATTCCACGTGCAAATGCTATACATAACCCTGCTGTCATTAAATCTCCTGCTCCACTTATAAATGAATTGACTATGTCATCTTGTTTAAGCCCTGATGCTATTCCTGATATTATACCTATAGCTGTAAATATCATTGCAATTTCAGTTATGTACCATCCTAGCTTTAAAACTCCATATATCATAATTGCCATACCTATTGTGAAAATTGCTATTACCATAGCTTCTCTTTTTGTAAATTCTTTTATGTTTGTATCAGTATTAGCCATTGATTCTTGATTCAATGATATACCATGTACTAAAGACTTTTTAGGGTCTTTTTTAACTTTATTGGCATACATCATAACAAATCCTATAGATATAGCCATATATATTATAAACATAACAACTCTCAACTCTATCCCAGAACCTGGTGTTATTTGTGACAATGCTTGTGCTATTCCTACAGAGAAAGGATTAGTAGTAGCTGCTCCAAATCCAGCTGTTGCTCCTATAAATACTGTCGCTACTGCTGTTAATGAATCATATCCCATACTGGTCATGAGTGGAATAAATATCATATAAAAAGGTAGTGTTTCTTCACTCATTCCAAATGTTGTTCCACCTAATCCAAATAGAATCATTGATATAGGTATTATTAAAAATTGGAATCTCTTCATTTTATTTACAGTATGAGCTATAACAGCTTCTATAGCTCCTGTTTTATTAACTATTCCAAAAGCTCCTCCAACTATCAAAACAAATCCAACTACTTCAGCCGCATCTATAAATCCATTTATAGGTGCTGTAAATACATCAGTAATTCCCTGTGGATTTGATGCTGCTTTTTCATAAGTTCCAGCTACAACAACCGATCTTCCGTCTATATCTACCCTTTCAAAATTTCCACTTGGCACTATCCAAGTAAGAACTGCCATTACTACTATTAGTAAAAATATTATAGTAAGTGTCTGTGGCATAGTAAACTTTTTCTTTTTTAAACTGCTCATTTTTAATCTCCCCACTTTTTAAATTAAAATATTTTATTATTGCTTCCCTTTTCTATCCTATTTTGTATAGATGTAAAAAAGCTCAACATGGATACATGTTGAGCTAAATGCGCTAAATACAATATACCTACACCTTCCCTTTATCTTAGTTAAGATAGCTCTCCATCAAAATTCGGGATAATTTTGATGACAGTGCTGTACTTATTAAATACAGCCCCAGCACTAGCTTTGGACACTAGCACTTCGGCACTTACTCCTTTTATATTGCTTCATTGGCTTCCAACCTCTTCAATATTAATCTTAGTAAATGCGACCTCTACCTCAATCTTTTTATTAGATGAGGTAATTCTTATTAAATTTTATTTATTCTAAATAATTGTAGCATAATGTGTCGAGATTGTAAATATTTTCAGAAGAGTTTCTATGCTTTGATAATATTAATAAATCTAACTTATACTATTCCAGTATATAATTACAACTTTAGTTTTATGTTTAAAAATATATTTGTTTTCTCTTTTTTCTATCATATTGTCTATATACTTATCTAACATATCACTAATGTTAATCTTTTTATTTAATTCTGTTTCCATTTTAAAAAGTATATCCTCTATACTATTGAATTCAATTTCATTTTCAACATCAATAAATTTTATATCTGCACATATATTTAAAGAATGTAGTATATTTGGAATATATATATAATCTGGACAAGTTCTATCTTTATCACCTAAATCCATATACAAATCATTAAATAATGGTTTTTGAATAGTTCTCACTATAATCACTTTTTCTCTAGCTAACTTATCCATCTTACTCAAAGCATCTTTAATATCCCAAATTCGATAAAGAGAATTCACAGATAAAATATAATCACTATGCCCAACATTAATCTCTTCCCATTTCCCTTGTACTGTGTCTATATTAGTTATATTATGTTCACTAATCTTTCCTTCAAGCACATTAAGCATATCTATTGAAAAATCATTAGCAATTACACCTTTACATTTCTTAGAAAGTGGTATAGTAAATTTTCCAGTACCTGCACCAATTTCTATAAGATTTTTTCCTTCATCTATTAACTCATCTATAAAATCAAATACTTCTTTTGAATAATCATAAAGTGTTGGATTATCATCATATTTATGAGATAATTTTTTGAAAAATATTCTTTCCGCTTCATCATCAAAAGCTCTTTCTCTTGCATATCCTTCTTTACTTTCAATATACTCATGCCATTTTTTCTCAAAATCTATATTTTTATAACACATGCTTAATCTTCCTTTCTAAAAGTGTTAGGGACAAGATTTGTAATTTTCTATACTCAAAAAACTACTCTTACTAATGTAATAATTGATTGACTAAACAATTGATTACTATATTTTAAAAATTAGTGAAATTCTCAATAAGCTCTTTAGTATAAGCATGCTTTGCACTTTTATACAATTCCTTAGCCTCTATAGTTTCAACTATCTTGCCATTTAACATGACCGCAACCTCATCACTAACTTCTTTTACCAAGTCTATATCATGAGATATAAATAAATAGGTTATATTAAACTGTTTTTGAGCTTTCTTCAAAACCTGTATAACTTGAGCTTGCACAGATACATCTAGCATTGATGTAGGTTCATCCAATATCATAAATTTAGGATTTAATAAAAGGACTCTAGCTAAAGCAACTCTTTGTATTTGTCCTCCACTTACTTGATGTGGGTATCTATTTAAAATTTCCTCACTAAGCCCAACAAAACTTAAGTATTCCATTATGTATTCTCTTGCTTTATTCTTTTCGTAGAGTTTATGAATTTTTAATGGCTCCACAAGGCTCCCATATATAGTTTTTTTAGGGCTTAGGGCAGAATCTGGATGTTGAAATATTATCTGCATCTCTTTTCTTAAATCCCTCATTTGAGAAAAATCATAATTACTGATATCTCTACCATTAAAATAAATTTTACCTCCATCAGATTTAATAAGTCTTAAAATAAGCCTTGATAAAGTTGATTTTCCGCATCCACTTTCTCCTACAAGACCTAATGTTTTTCCTTCTTTTATTTCAAATGATACATCATCTACCGCCTTGACTATCTTTTTATTGATTATTCCGCTTTTAAACTCCTTATAAAGGTTACAAACTTTTATCATAAAGAAAACACCTCACCTTTGAACCATTAACATCAAATAGTCTTGGTTCATAATCAATACATGTTTTTTTTGCAACCTTACATCTTGGAGAAAATCTACATCCTTTTGGTAAGTTTGTTAAACTTGGTGCTATCCCTTCAATAGGTATTAATTTTTCATTTGGCTGTGAATCGATTAAACCTCTTGTATAAGGATGTAGTGGATTATTAAATATACTATTTTTTGGACCCTCTTCTATGATTTTACCTGCATACATAACTACAACTTCATCACAAAGCTTTTTAGCCAGCATTAAATCATGAGTTATAAGTATCATACTAACACCCATATTATTTCTTAAATCATAAAATACTTCATATACTTGCTTTCTTATTATTGCATCCAACCCTTTAGTTGGTTCATCTGCAATTATCCAGTTAGGTTTTAATGATGTCCCTATAGCTGCCAATGCCCTTTGACTCATACCTCCACTTAGCTGAAATCCATACGAATTATAAACCAACTCACTATTTGCGAAAAAGAATTTTTTTAATATCTCTAAACTTTTACTCTTGCAAGAATTCTTTTTCTCTTTTCCATGATAATAAAAAAGTTCATTCATATGACTTCCTATTTTCAATATTGGATTAAAAGAACTTGATGGATTTTGGGGGATTAACGCTATTTTTTTCCCTCTGATTTCTCTAATTTCCTTTTCTTTAATTTTTAGCAAATCTTTTTCTTCATATAAAACACTGCCTGAAACAATTGAATTATTAGATACAAGGTTCAAAATTCCTAGTCCTAGCACCGATTTTCCACTTCCAGTTTCTCCAATAATTCCTGTAATTCTACCACTTTGAAAGGTTCTAGATACTCCATCTACAGCTTTTACTTTTCCTTCTTTAGTATTAAAATGAATTTTTAAACCTTTTATACTTATATCTCTATTCATAGTTTTATTCCTTCTAAAGATATTGGCTTAAAGAGTTGCTTTTTTCATCAAACATATCCCTTAGTGCATCTCCAATTAAATTTATACTGCAACACAATAATAATATACTAAAACCAGGTGCTAATAATAGATTTGGATAGCTTCTAAAATGAGTCTTAGCATCATTTATCATAACACCCCAATCGGCTTGTGGAGGTTGTATTCCTAGACCTAAAAAACTTAACGATGCCATAGAAAGTACACTTTTTCCTATCCTTATTGTAAATAGTACTATAAAAGGAGCAAATATGTTTGGAATTATATAGTGCAAAATTATATAAAGATGACTAGCACCTAATGCTCTTGCACCTTCAACATATTTTTCTTCTTTTACCTTTAATACCTCTCCTCTAACTACTCTTGAAAAACCAGCCCAGGAAGTAAATACTATTGCAATTAATAAACTTTTTATACCTGGTCCAAGAACTCCAGCAAGAGCAATCATAAAGCTAAGACTGGGAAGACCTTGAAATATATTTACAATAGACTGGATTATCGTATCTACTATACCACCACAATATCCTGCTATTATACCTACAAAACTACCAAATAGCATTGTTAATAGGCTTGCTAAAAAAGCTAAAGATATGGATACTCTGGCTCCATATAATATTCTACTTAGAATATCTCTACCTAGAGTATCTGTTCCAAGTATATGCTCTCTAGAAATCCCCATTAACCTATCCTCCATTTGTACTTGATTAGGGTCATATGGAGCTAACTCTGGTGCAAACATTGCAACAAGTATCATAATTATTAGCACTAAAAAAGCTAGTTTATGTATAAATAACATTTCTTTAAATTTATCCATATTATTTACCTCCAACCCTCATTTTAGGATTAAGAAATAGGTAACATATATCTACAATTAAATTAAACACTATAAATATAATCCCTGTAAATAGCACATATCCTTGCACTACTGGATAATCCCTACTCATTATTCCTTGTATTACATAGCTTCCCATACCTGGAATACTAAAAATAACCTCAACCACTGTGGAGCCTCCTAAAATAGCACCAAAATAATTTCCCAGAACAGTTACAATAGGCATTAATGAATTTAAAAAAGCATACTTAAAAATAACTATTTTATTTGGCAGGCCCTTAGCTTTTGCCACTGTTATATAGTTTTGTCCTATACTTTCTATTAAAGTTGCTCTATTTAGCCTTGCTACAGTTCCTATAGTTCCAGCTGCTAAAACAAATCCAGGCATTATTAAATGTTTAATTGTACCATACCCACTTGTAGGTAGCCATCTAAGATTCTCACAAAATATACTTAACATGATAATAGCTAACCAAAACCCTGGAATAGATGTCAGAAGCAATGATACAAAAGTGCCAATCTTATCTATCGTTGAATCCTTTTTTAAAGCCATGATTATAGCTAGTGGTATAGATAACACTATAACAAAAAACATAGCCATTAAAGATAAAGAGAAGGTTATTGGTAACCTTCTTAATATCTCTTCTGTGATAGATGTCTTTTTGATATAGGAAAGTCCTAAATCTCCAGTCATAGCTTTTTTAGTCCAATTAATATACTGAACTATAATATTATCATTTAACCCTAATTCTTCTCTAACTCTTTCTATTTCTTCATCTGTAGGAGCAGAAATACCATCCATGCTTAAATATTCAACCGCTGGGTCACCAGGTGCTATAACCCCTAATATAAATCCTAGAAAAGTTATTCCTATCAAAATAGGGATAGTCATCAATATCCTTCTAATTAAATATTTAAATGGTGTTTTCACTACTTACTCCACTCCATATTTGCTAATGTAGTTCCATATAATGTAGGTTTGTACCCAGTTATTTTTTTATTATAGGCAATTAAGTTAACATCTTCAAATAATGGTATAGCTGATGGATGTTCTGCTGATATATCTTGAAGTTCATTATATATTTTACTTCTTTCATCTAAGTCCATTGTTTTTTCTAATTGACCTATTAATTCATCTGCTCTTTCATTTTTATAGCCCAATGAATAAGCTATATTACTTGACCCTGTGCTTCTCATATAACTATCAAATATAGAAAATGGTTCTGCATTTGGAAGCCCTTGAGTGTGAAGTGCTATATCATAATTTCCTGTTTTTTGTGCTTCCTTAAAAGCTGCTCCATCAAGTATAGTTATTTTAGAGTTTAATCCAACTTCACTTAATACAGATTGTATATACTCTGCTACAGTTTTGTATGGATAACGGTCTACACCATAAGATGGTATTATAAACTCTAACTCTTTTGTTTCCCCTTTTAACTCATCCTTTATGATTTTTTTTGCTTTTTCTGCATCATAAACAGGTTTAATTTCCTTAGCAAAAGGAGAACCTTGATTCAATATATTCATAGTGGGAGTTCCATATCCTCCATAAAATTTATTTACTATAGTTTCTCTATCCAACAACAAACTTAGTGCTTCTTTTATCTTAACATTATTAAATGGTGCCCTAGTACCGTTTGTAGATACAAATTGAGTTATTGTTGATGGAGATGTTTTAATCTCAAAGTTTTCATCCTTTATTAGCTCACTAGCTAACTCTGGAGTAATAGCCCCTAAATCCATAACACCCATAATTTCCTCTGATTTAAGTGCTGTGTAACGAGTTTGTGCATCTTTAATTACATTTACTCTTACATTTTTAACTTTACTTTTATCTCCATAATAGTCTTGATTTCTCTCTAACAAAACAAATTGTTCTTTTTCTCTTTCTTTTATCTTAAATGGACCAGTTCCTTGTGCATATTTAGTAAAATCTCCCGTTTTTATATCAAAACACTCTGGACTATACATAGCACTTCCAAATCTAGCCATGTTGTATATTAAAGTTGATATTGGTTTACTAAAAGTAAGTTTAACTTCATAGTCAGAAACTTTATCCACACTTAGTAAATTAGGATATGTCTTTTCTATATCAAACGAATAAAAAGGTGAGGATTTTGTTTTCATATTCATATAACGTTCAAAGTTTTTTACTACTGAATCTGCATTCAAATCTACACCATCATGAAATTTTACACCCTTCTTTATTGTAAATGTCCATTCTTTATAATCATCTGAATTTGACCACTTTTCTGCAAGTTCTGCCTTTGGTTTTCCATCATCACCCAATCCTATTAGCGGTTCCCAAACATAAAGTATAGAACTTGTGTAATAAGCATCTTGTTCACCTGGTGCCAAATCCCTAGCTGCTGCTAAAACTACTTCCTTTTCATTATTCATCTTACTAACATCATTATTTTCCTCTGGTTTACTACACCCTGTTAGCAATGATAACATCAGCATAACTGCTAAAATTATACTACTCAACTTCCCTTTTGAAATCTTCCTCATGATACATTTCCCCCTTATTTAGAAATATGAGCATAAAAAAAGTTATAGCAAATAATGCTATAACATCCCATTTTAATATGTATACTTTAAATTCTAAATTCCATATACAAAACAATAAATCTAGTTGCTCCCCTCTAAATTTATTTACTAATATTTAATGTAGGTATCTGACTTACATTTCATTTTCTCAGCCTTTCTAAATAACATCTGTTGGCTATGTAGAATTTATCCATGCTTACAGTGATGGGTTCGTGTTGGATTTTCACCAACTTCCCTACTCTTTAAATACGTTTATTCAATTCTTAGTTTAATTGTATGCAATCTTATATAAATTGTCAACTTAAATCAAAATATAGCACTATATGCAAAATTATAAATATATAGTAATTCATCTGATAAAAATACTACTTTTAATTTAGTATTTATATTTACTAGTTGTATATGTTACAAACTAAGTGTCTAAGCTTTATTATGAAATATAAATATTTAAATTAAAATTTACAATTATCTATCTATTAAAGTCTATTATAAAAACAGATATATTTTTTTCATACGGAAGGTAATAAGCTACTTTATCTCCTTTAACTACATTTTTCATAATATGATTGTATATAGTTTCATACTCTCCGCCTTCATCATAAGACTTAGCATACCTGACTATATCATCTTTACAGGTAAATGTCTGTCCAAATTCAAGACTTAATGGTATTAATTCATATTTAAGTTTCTTTTCATCTAATAATGATTTTAAATTTTTTGAACTATGTCTTTCTACCATGTCCATTCTTTTCTTAGATACTGGAATATGAGTTTTGGATTTATCATTAACAATTGCAATTAATCTATCACAGTGTTCAGTAAAAAATTCTATATTCTCATATGAAAAAAATGAAATTAATATAGTATCAAATCTTGTATTTATCTCTTTAAAATCTTTGACCATATATCTAATATTGTTTATATTATTGTCTTTTATTGATTTTTCTAAGTAATTTATAGCATTTTGGTTTATATCAATACAAGTTATATCTTTTAGTTCTTCGCTTAAATACATATCTATTAAACCTAATCCACAACCTACATCACAAAAAGTTTGGCTATCTTTGATGTATGGAATTATTTCTTTAGCTAATATCTTGTGAAAACCAGTATATTCACTTGCATCAACAAAAGATTTTATTGTAGTATCATTCCAATTCATTCTCATACTTAAATTTCCCCACTATCTTTTAAATTTACTTTCTGACCTGTACTGTAAAACATACTGTTTCTCTCATTTCCACTTATTATGCTCATTACTTTATCATGTTCTTTAATTACAAATCCTGATAAATCATTTACTCCATACTTAAATAATATAGGTGCCATTGGAGTTGCTGGACCTACCAATACCACATAAGCATTTTTACTTAATTCTAAATACCAAGGAAAAGTTTTTGTACTTAATGTGTAACAAGATATAACTACAAAGTCCTGTTCAGGTAAGATATATGGTGCTGAAGTCTCTGGATAATCACCATATATATCTTCACTTTCTATTATGGATAAATCACACACAGGTGCAAATAGTTGTTCTAAATAGTGAAAATGACCTATAACCGCTACCTTTTTCCCCCTTATCATATTTTGGTATGAAATAAAAGGGTCATTAATTCTATCTTCTATAAAATTGTTTTCATTTAACTTTATATTATTTTCTTTTGAAATTTTTACAGAATTATAATAAGAATTTATTGCAGCTAAGCCAATTCCTGATTCTGTGATATTCCAAGACTTAATACATCCAGCTATTTCATGTAAAGATTTTCCTTTAAAAGATTTTACGAACTCTGGAGGACGCCCATCTTCATTATATACAAAACCGATACCACTACCTACACTACTTCTTACTAAAATATTATGTTGCCCAACAGCTATATCTTCAACGATTATATCCTTAGGAATTCCTTCTATTAAATCATCATAAATTTCCCACAAAGCCAGTTACCTCCTCCTGTACAATACTTTTTATTTCTTTTCTATTTAAGACTTCACCTTTTCTAACCTTGTGCCTAATATCTAGTAAAATATTATCTAAGCTTTCTATGTATTTAATACTTTCTATTTCTTCATCTGTCGTAGATATTACCTTTGAAATTCCACCATTTTTAATAACTATTCTTTTATCAGCATTTAAAGCTAATATAGGGTCATGTGTTGAAATCAAAATTATTTTTTCCTTTTTAGATAATAGTCTTAGAGCTTCTTTTCTATCTATACCTGCATTTTCAATTTCATCAATTAAAACTATCGGTGAAGAACTCATATATGCAGTATCCGATATCATAAGAGCTCTTGATTGACCTCCCGATAATTGAGTTATTTTTGTGGTTAATTCAAATTTTTCTCCAGCTAGTTTATTAGCACAATAAAAGCATTTTTTTACTATGTCATCTTGATTTTTACAGAAACGACTTTTAGAGTGCATTTGTAAAAATTCTTCTACTGTTAAATCCATTACAAAATTCATATTTTGTGAAAGTTGAGCTACTAACTTTCCATCCATAACAAAACGAGTTTCATCACTTGGAACACTTTCATTTATTAATATTTGTCTGTTAGTAGGAGTGTCTCTCTGGGCTAAACATTCAATATCCTCTAGCAGTCTACTTTTTCCTGAGCCTGTAGGTCCAACAATACTTATAATTTCTCCAGCCTTTATTTTCAGCGAAATAGCTTCTTTTTCTTTTAGCTTATTGTACCCACCATTAATAGTAATACTTTCTATATTTAAGCTCTCTTCATCTTGGTCAAATTCTTTTAAAAACTCCACCAATTTAATATATAATTCTTCTTTTTCTATACCAAAAGTTATATAAAATTCCTCATCTAAAGATTCTATTAAATTATTAAAAGCAATTGAGTCATCTATATTACTTAGATTATAATTTAAGAAAAAATCAAAGGCCATAGAATAGCTTTCTTTTATCTCTTCTATAGACATGTTTAGTAAATTTTCATAATTATCATATTTCATAGTCAAACTCCATTTTCTTTATCATTCCCATTTGATAAGATTCTCCAATTCTAGTCTCTCCAGTACAGTAAGAACACACTGATGCTGGTGTTGTAAAACGTAATTGCTTTTCTCTAAGCGTAGTTATTTCTTTTATATCACTTAAATATTTCTTAAGTAAAAACACTCCTTGTCCTGTGATTCCATTTATAAATATTATCTTAGCTTTTGAATTTACTTGACGTACATTAAAGGAAAATACCTCCCTTTCTGCTTGTGATACTATATCTCCTTTTGTAATTACAACAATATCAGCATATTTTAGCATTGGTCCTATTTTTCTAGGTGTATTTATCCCTGATAAATTATCTATTACACAAACTGCTGGTATAGTTTTTATATATGGTGAGCAACGATTACAAAGCCCTGCACTTTCAGTAATTAAAATATCTAAGTTTAATTTTTTAGACCAATAAAGTGCATCTTCAATATTACTTATAAAAAAATGGTCTGGACAAATTTTACCAGAAAGTCCAATTTGAACAGGTATATTATTCTCTTCATATCTAATCTGGTCAAAAGATGTAAGGCAGTCAAACTTTACTACTCCAACCTTATTTTCTTCTGCCTCCATAGCTTTAATTAGATGAAGAATAACAGATGTTTTTCCGGATGATGGTGGCCCTGCTACTGTAATTAGTTTCATATCAATTCCCCTTTTTATGAAAGAAAGTAGGTAAAATCCTACTTTCTTCTAATTTACGTCTATATATTATTTATTAACTTTATGTCTATACATTATTTAATAACTTTATATCTATATACTATTTAATAGCGTTTTTAGTTAATTTGCTATATTGTCCATCACTTAAATCAACATGATAAAATAACTTATAAAATTCTTTTGTTTTTTCTTTTAAATCATAATTAAAATGCTCTGGATAAAGTATTTCAGATAACCAAATCATACCCATATATCTATTTACAGATGGAGGGAATTCCATCCAATTATATGGAGTGCTTGGTGCTTCATAGTATTTATTACTAGATATAGCACTTATTTTTTGCCATTCAGCCTGACTTCCTACTTTACTATATATACTCTGTGGTGCAAACACTATTACATCTGGATTCCATAAGTATAATTGTTCTAATGATACTTCATTTCCATTGCCTTTACTTGATGGGTCATCAAGCTTTGCAACATTATTTGCAAGTATATTAATAATTTCAGAGTGGAAAGACCCTTCTGCGATTACATTTGTTCCTGTATCTCCTAAGCAATAAGCAAGGTTTACTTTATTCTTATCACCTATTTTATTCATCGTTTCTACAGTTGTATCATAAGTAGTTTTACAGTAATCAGCTAATACTTTTGCATTATCTTCTACATTTAAAATTTTCCCTAGCTTAGTGTAGCATTCTGACATATTAGCAGTTGTAGCTTCTATAAATATAGTTGGTATACCTGTTTGTTCTTGTATAGAATCTAAATCTTCTTTCATGCTACCTTTCTTCTCACCTATATCAATAATTACTTGTGGTTCTGCTGCTGCAAGGGCTTCCATATTTAAATCTCCCTTACCATAAAATTGACCAAAAACAGGAAGACTAGTATACTTTTTATCCACATAGTCTTTTGAATCATCTGTCCAATCTCCTGATAATCCAACTAACTTATCTGGTGCCACTGAAAATAGTACGATTTGTGCTAAACTTCCTGAAGGTGCTATTTTTTCAATATTTGCTGGAATCTCAACCTTTCTACCTACTGAATCAGTAAACATTATTGTTTTAGATGCGTTTTTATCCTCTTTTTCACCTTTAACATCATCATTTGATGATGTACATCCAACTAAAGATGTTATTGCTAAAGTTAGTACCAATAACAATGATAATAATTTCTTTTTCATTTTATCCCCCTTAAGTAAATTATATAGTTACACTTTTTGGTATGCAGACTCTGATTTTATCATCATATAAACTGTTTAATTCTACATCTACGTTATATAATTTTTTAATTAGACCAGAATTAATTATGTACTTAGGCACACCAAAAGCTAATATTTCATGATTGTATAAAGCTAAAACCTTGTCTGCATACAAAAAGGCCTGGTCTGGATTATGTGTTGACTGAATTATTATATATCCATCCCTCGTTAATTCTTTTACTGTATTTAATACTCTGATTTGATTCCCATAATCTAAATCAGAGGTCGGCTCGTCCATAATAAGTATCTTTGCGTTTTGAGCTAAAGCTCTCGCAATAAGTACTAATTGTCTTTCTCCTCCACTTAAATTTACAAAACTCCTATCTTTTAAATAGGAAATTCCTATTTTGTCTAAAGATTCTTCAACTATTTCCATTTGTTTTTTAGTAGGTTTAGACATAGGTGAAATTTGTGATGTTGTTCCCATCAATACCATTTCAACAACGGAATAACTAAACACAGGATTATGAGACTGAGGGATATAAGCTATTTTTCTTGCTAGATTCTTAATTTTATAATCCTTCAAGTTTTTTCCATCCAATAATATTTCACCTTTATATCCTTTTAATAACTGAAGTATACACTTAAACATAGTACTTTTCCCTGCACCATTAGGTCCTAATATACATAGTAACTGACTACCTTCAACATTAAAGGATATTTGATTAAGTACATTTTGATCTTTATAAAAATAACTGAGATCTTTAACTTCTAAAATCATATTAATCCCCCCTTTTCGTAATCAGATATATGAAAAATGGTACACCAATAAATGATGTTAATATACCTATAGGTATCTCACTAGTCCATAAATTTCTAGATACATTATCAACTAACAACAAAAACGATGCTCCAAACATAGCTGATGTTGGCAATAAATAAACAAAATTATTTCCAACTAATCTTCTAGATAAATGTGGTATTACAAGACCAACCCAACCTATCATTCCACTTACAGCAACACTTGCAGAAGTTAAAAGTGTAGCACATATAATAGTAATAAATCTTATACGCTTTGTATTTATCCCCATTGTTCTTGCCTCATCTTCTCCTACAGTCAATGTGTTTATTTGCCAGCTAATAAGTATTAGAGGTACTATACCTATTAGCATAGGAATAATTGCAAATTTTATATCAGATATTTTAGCTCCTGATAAACTCCCCATCAACCAATATGTAATTGCAGGTAACTGGTCATTAGGGTCTGCTACAAGTTTTATAAAAGATGTACCTGAAGAAAATAATGAACTTACCATAATACCAGATAAAATTAAGCCTAACACTTTACTTCCCTTTGTTCTTTCACTTATCAAATAAACTAAAATTACAGTAATTAAACTAAAAATGAATGCACTAACAGTAACCTCTCTACCGCTTTTATAAAGAAATAGCGCTAAAGCTGCTCCAAATGCTGCTCCAGATGATGCCCCTAGTATATCTGGTGATGCCATAGGATTTAAAAAAATATATTGATATGATGCTCCTGCAGCTGCCAATGCCCCACCTACTAAACATGCAAGTACTATTCTTGGCAATCTAACATTTAAAAATATAGTTTCCATGCTATCTGTCCAAAACTTATCTATATTGCATATTTTTGAAACTAAAATTCCAAATACTTGATGAGGCTCTACTGGATATTTTCCAAGTGCTAACGATACTAATATCAATACAATCAATATAATAACTAAACAAAGCATAATTAATTTATTACTTCTTACACTCTTACTCACTTATTTAATCCCTTTCTGCCCCTACTATTTTCATCATTTTACCTGTCTTTTCAATATCCTCATAAGGTGCACTTATTTTTACTAAATTAAAACATTTGTCTATATCCTCTACAACAAATCCACCTATATTTTTTATACCTATTTTTTTAAAATCTGAAGATATAGGTGTCGATATATCACAAATTACGCTTTCTTTATTAAGTGAATCATTGGCTATTTTTATTAAATGTTTATTAATAATTAAGTCTCCACCTAAATATGTACTATCATAGTTTTCTACTAAATATCCATATGCTGATATGTTGTAATCACCTTCTTCTATTTTTCTATTGAAAAAATCCACATCATATCTAAATTTAATTTTATTTTTATTTTTAAGATTTCCCTCTACTACTGCTATTTTTTTTGATGAATCATCAATCATGGAAATAAAATGATGATTAATTTTCTCTACTTTTGATGTTTTATTGCAAATATTCTGATTATAATAAGAATTTATTGCTGCTAATCCTAAACTAGCCTCTATAAAATTCCAAGACTTAATTGACGTGCATAAATCTTTTAAAGACATATTTATTTTTATATCGTTTTCAAAAGAAAATCTTTTATCACATAATAAATGACTAATACCTGCTCCATAATCTGTTATTACCATAGCAAACTCTGAACCTATAACAAAATCTTTTACTCTTATGTTTTCTGGTACTTTATCTATTAAATTATTATAAAATTCCCACATTTTGTCACCCCCTTCAAAGTAATTATATTATGTTTTATACTATTTAGCTATAATATTTTATATTTTTTTATAATTTTAGTTATGTTTTGTTATGTTTTATTATGTTTCATTTTTCATACTTCCGTATTTCTTAATTTAACAGTCCTATTTTAAAGTCATCAGTTTATTTAGTAGATATGGCTATTATGCACAAGTTTTCCATAAATTCAAAATAACTATAATACTCTTGAAACTAAAAAAGCCATGCAAACTAATCTAATTTGCACGGCTTTATACTCATTAATCTACACCTAATACAGCTTTAACTTTTGCTGCTATTGTGATAACTCTTGGCCCAAATATAACTTGAACTGAATTTTTCTTTCTAACTACTCCACTTGCACCTAAATCATTTACCCAGAAACCATCTTCATAGAATCCATCTATTGAGTTTAACTCTACTCTAAGCCTAGTTGCACAGTTTGTAATATTTTTTATATTACCACTTCCTCCTAGACCTTCTATTATAGAATGTACAAGTTCTGTATCTTTGTCTTCTACTGTATCTTCTACTGCACCATTATTTACTGCTTTAACATTATCTACTGATTGTCTTTCTCTGTATTCTTTCTTACTATAAAGCTTAACTTCTTCTGAACTTCTTCCTGGTGTCTTTATATCAAACTTCTTAATTGCCCATTTGAATATTACATAAGTAACTATAAAGAATATTGGTATTAAAAATAATAAAGGTAATGTACCCACTTTTTGAGATTGTAACAAGTTAGGAAACATATGTCTAAATGATTCTCCCATTATAGAAACATTAAACATTTCTGTAAATACATATGTTAATCCTGCTAGCGATACATATACTACAAAGTACAATAATGGTGCAACAAATAAGAATGTATACTCTATTGGTTCTGTTACCCCTACCAACATGGCTGTTACTATTGCTGGTATCAATATACTTCCATTAAACCCTAAGACAAAAACGTTTTCCACATTTGCAAAAACTGACCCTAATCCTATAAATACCCCTGCTACAACAAGTAATATAACAGGAATCATCATTGCTCCAGAAAGTACTTGTAATTTATCATTCATTTTGAATAGATTATAATTAGTTAGACAATAAATATTTTGTCATGATATTATTATATATAATAATACAAAGAGAGATTGTTTTATCAGAGCTAGAAAAAGTAATACCTAATATGAAATAATTATACTAATTGAAAAGGAAGTAGTCTATGAAAATAGCAATCATAACAACTGAATTCTTAAAGGAGTTTGTAGAGAACTCTATAAAAAGGTTAAATATTAATGCAGAAATTGAAATATATATTTATAAAGATTTTTCTCATGTTGGAGATTTGTATCTAGAAATCGAAGATAAGTTTGATGGATTTGCAGTTAGTGGCCCTATCCCTAAGGAAGCTATTACAAAAAAAGCTGGTACTATAAAAAAACCTTTAGTTGATTTTGGTACTGATTTACAAAGTTATTATGATACGTTTCTAAAACTTATTTTTAAATACAATACATTAGATTTTTCTAGAGCATACTTTGACCTAATGGACTGGGCAGATAATCCAAAAGACATATCATATTATTTATCAAATGGTACTTTTGGAGATTTAATGTATAGTATTAATGAAAATGCATCCAAAATGAGTTTATCTGATATAGCAGAACTTGAAAAAAATATTGCAAAAAAACATATTAAGTTATGGGATGAAGGTAAAATTGATTTTTCTACTACTCGTTTTAGTAGTATTGTTCCTATGTTACAAGATGCAGGAGTAAATTTTCATTTTATATATCCTGACATAAACTTATTAAAAAGTACTTTTAATGAATTAATAAAGGACATTCATCTGCATAGAATGAAGGTAAACCAACCTAGTGTAATATATATAACAGCTAAAGATACAAACTATGATGATTATACTATAGATAAAATTTATAAAATATTGAATACTGTAAAAAAAGACAAATTAACTGATTTTATAATTGAAAAAAATAGTAGTTCTTTTAAAATTTTTACTAAATGCGACACTATTAAATCATTAACCAAAAATTTTACTACATGTTATATAAAAGAATTTATTGAAAATAGTATAGAGTTTAAAGTATGTGTTGGGTATGGAATTGGTAATGATATAAAACAAGCTATGTCTAACGCCATAAGTGCTAATAAGGAATCTAAAATAAATCATTTAAACTACAGTTTCTTAGTTAATGAAAGTTATGAGACAATAGGACCTTTATTATGTGATAAATTACTTACTGTTTCAAATAAAGTAACTCCACACATAAATACAATTGCCAAAAATTCTAAATTATCTACTCTTACTATTCAAAAGATTATATCTGTTACTGAAATTCTACAAAGAGATGAAGTTACTCCCAAGGAATTATCTTCATGTTTAAATGTAACAGTAAGAACTGCCAATAGATTTTTAAGTAGTCTCCTAAAGTCTGGAAATGCTACTATATTATACGAAAAACAAAACTCAACAAAAGGTAGACCTGAGAGGGTATACAAATTATTTATATCAGAAAATAAACATTAAAATCTAGAGTACATAAAAACATTTTATCAAAGATAGGCGAAATACTCCATCCTCAACGTAAGTATGGTGGAGATGTAAACCTGTAATATAAATTAAAAGGAGGTGAAGAAATGATACAGATGAAAGCTTTTAAGTTTAGAATATATCCAAATCAAA
>NZ_JAGWDG010000009.1:0-133121 GCF_020658095.1 Clostridioides sp. ZZV14-6009 | reverse complement strand
ATCACTTATCACTTATCACTTATCACTTATCACTTATCACTTATCACTTATCACTTATCACTTATCACTTATCACTTATCACTTATGTAAAGTTTAACATGCTAAAATAAAGATAGCAGTTTGATATAGAAATCAAATTGCTATCTTTATTTTAGCACTATCTTCAATATTTTATTTAATGATACTAGTTTGTATATTGTTTACACTGCACTTCAATAATTTTATCTTATTTTTCCTCTTCTTTAGGAGGTGCAATTATCAATCCTATAGAATGTATTTTACGCCCTTCTCTTGATGGGTTATTTTTTAAAGGTTCTAGTATATCAGCAATCTTTCTAGTTACTTCAGTTATTTCTTCTAGATTAGCATATACTGGAAAGACAGAAAAACCAGAACCATCTTTTAAAATATCTTTTTCTTCTCTTTTAGCGTAATCATAAAACTCCTTCATAAATACCATCATATATTGAGTAAACAGCTGTACATATGCTTCTGCTGAGTTTTCATTTATCATTTTTTTTGCATCATCATCAATATCTGACTTAACAGCATATACTTTTTCAACAGTTCCTCTTATTTTATTTTCTTCAATTACCTTTATAATATTATCCTTTAACATTTTATCAAGATAACGATAAAGTGTGGCTTGTGATATATCCTTAAACTTCTCTCCTAATTGCTTTGCTGTAGTTTGCTTATTTGAATAAATCTCAAGTAACAACCTGCACTTAACTGGATTTATAAAGCAATCCATAAGTTTTTCATTCATATTATACTACCTCCCCATTATTATCATTAAGATAATATTATCATGTTGATAATATTTAATCAAGTCTATTAAAAATTTTATACAAACAAATAATACTCAAAAAATAAAAAAAGCCCTTGAATTATTTACATAATTCAAAGACTTTATATCTCATGATTTAATACTAAGCTAATTTTGCTTTAGCAACTTCTGCTAATTTAGCAAATCCATCTGGATCTTGTATAGCCATTTCAGATAACATTTTTCTGTTAACTTCAACACCAGATAATTTTAATCCATTCATTAATCTTGAATAAGATATTCCATTCATTCTAGCTGCTGCATTTATTCTTTGTATCCAAAGTTTTCTGAAGTCTCTTTTCTTTAACTTTCTTCCTATATAAGCATTTTTTAATGCCTTCATTACGAATGTATTTGCTGGTCTATATAATTTGCTTCTAGCTCCTCTGAATCCTTTTGCAAGTTTTAATATTTTTTTATGCTTCTTACGAGCGTTCATAGCTTTTTTAACTCTTGCCATCGTTATGACCTCCTTTTATATCCCTCTTCTATAGTTATTATTTATAATCCGTATCCTATCCTAGTATGGTAATAATTGTGCTATTCTCTTAGCATCTCCATCACTTACTAGAGTTGATTTTCTTAAGTTCATCTTAGTTTTTGCAGATTTTTTAGTTAATATATGTTTTTTATAAGCTTTAGCTCTCTTTAACTTTCCTGTTCCTGTTTTCTTTAATCTCTTTGCTGCACCTCTATGAGTTTTCATTTTAGGCATGACAAATTCCTCCTCTCAGTTAATCATCTATTTTTTGGGATCTATAATTACAACCATATTATTACCCTCAAATGCAGGGGCTTTTGTTGGTTCTCCAAACTCTTTTATTATATCTAAAAACTTTAACATAACTTCTCTTCCTATATCCTTATGTCCTAGTTCTCTACCTCTAAATCTAAGTTCGACTTTGACTTTATCCCCTTTTTTAAGGAATTTTATAGCATTATTAGCTTTCGTATTTAAATCATTTTGTTCAATACCTGGTCTAAGTCTTACTTCTTTTACAACTATAGTCTTTTGTTTTTTCTTAGCTTCTTTGTCTTTTCTCGCTTGCTCATATCTAAACTTTCCATAATCCATTATCTTACACACTGGTGGATTTGCATTTGGCGAGATTTGAACCAAATCTAAGTTTTTACTAGTAGCCATTGCTTGAGCTTCTTTAGTAGGCATTACTCCAAGTTGTTCACCTGTAGGTGAAAGGACTCTTATTTCCTTGTCTTTTATTTGTTCATTGATTGCTAATTCTTTGCTAATTGTAGGACACCTCCAAATTTTTTATAAAATATAAAATAAAAAGCGGATGACATAATCATCCGCAATATAAGTTACCAAATTTAAACAAGCTTAAATTACTACTAAGCTTTAACTTATATTTACCTTACTAACCCTCGGCGTAAGGTGAGAAGCGGACTTCTTCTTTGTTTTATTCTTACCCTATCCACTATATCATTTTATCAAATTTTTTGCAACTATTTTTTTAAGTTTAATAAATTTTTACTAACTTAACTGCTTTTTTATTTAAAATTGCACATATTTATTATAAACTACATATTATTTGTATTTAATTTCTTCTTCCTAATACTTATTATATGCTCGTACCATTTATTTTGCCCTCATTTTCCAAAATTTAATTTAAAAAATTCAAACTTCAACTTTAAAATCTTTTATTACCCTATCACTCTATATAATAAATACTTAAAAACACTTCTTTAGCCAATTTTATACTGAATACTTTACTTTACATCCTTTAATATCCATATTATAGATTTTTCATCATTTCAATTTTATCTTGATTTGTCATATTTTTTTAGTATATAAAGGTAATTTGCACATATTCATAAATGACTTTTTCCAGTTAAATTTATGAATTTATTTTTATTTAGATTACATGTATATTTTTTCCATAAAAAATAAATAATAAAATATAGTAAATATGGAAAATATAAAATTGATTAACAATAATTAATTACCTGAGGTGTGAATATGAAAATGCTAAACAACTTTTTTAAAAAAATTAACAATCCAGTTCCTGTCTTTGCACAGACAAAAATGGAAAGAGAAAATCAAACAGATGATTCGCTTTCTACAAAACCAAAAACTACATTTAGAGATGTAGCTGGATTAGACGAAGTAAAAGAAGAACTATTTGAAATAGTTGATTTTATGAAGTCTCCACAAAAATATCAAAAAATGGGTGCAAAAATACCTAAAGGCGTATTATTTTATGGTCCTCCAGGGACAGGAAAAACATTACTTGCATCTGCTGTAGCTGGTGAAACAAACTCATCATTTTTCAATGTTACAGGTTCTGAGTTCGTTGAAAAATATGTAGGTGTAGGAGCAAAAAGAGTAAGAACTCTATTTGAAAAAGCTAGAAAAGAAGCTCCAAGTATAATATTTATAGATGAAATAGATGCTGTAGGAGCAAAAAGACATCTTGAAAGCAACAATGAAAAAGACCAAACGTTAAACCAACTTTTAGTTGAAATGGATGGATTTAATAAAGACTCCAATGTATTAATAATAGGTGCTACCAATAGACTTGACTTATTAGATGAAGCTTTACTTAGACCAGGAAGATTTGACAGACACATTCATATAGGTGCACCAAATTATCACACTAGATTTGAAATTCTAAAGGTACATACAGATGACAAGCCTATAGACAAATCTGTAAATCTAGAACTTTTAGCTAAAAAAACTCACGGTTTCAACGGAGCCCATCTTTCAAATATAGCAAATGAAGCAGCTATATTTGCAGTTAGAGATGACAGTGAATATATTACAGCAGAACACTTCGACAAAGCACTTGAAAGAGTTATTGCAGGATTAGAATCCAAAAACTCTTCATTAGTTGAAAAAGAGAAAAAGATAGTAGCTTATCATGAAGCTGGACATGCTCTTGTAAGTGATATAGTTGGAATTTGTCCTATACAAAAAATATCTATAATACCTAGAGGACAAGCATTAGGTTATGTTCTTCAATTACCTGATGAAGATAGATATATTTATACTAGAGATGAATTGGTTGGAAAAATAAAAATATTACTTGCTGGAAAAGCATCAGAAGAACTAATATTTAATCATAAATCTACAGGAGCAAAGGATGACTTAAAGAAAGTCACTGAGATAGCTAACCAAATGGTTTGTGAGTATGGTATGAGTAACTTAGGATTTATGACTATTGATGGAAATGATAAGACTTTCTTATGTGATAAAGTTCAAAAGGAAGCTAATCGTATAGTTGAAAGTTGTTATAAAGAAACTTTAGAGATGTTAAAGGATAACCTTGAAGATTTACATTCTGTTTCTAAATTCCTATTTGAAAAAGAAACTATGACTCATGAAGAATTAAAAGATTTGATAGGAAAAGAAGCTGTAAATTAGTTTGATAATATTTTAAATAATTTCTACATCAAAATTAATAATTATTTTAAAAAGAATTTAAATATTTTGAGATGATAGGTATTGAGGCTGTAGGTAGATTTGTGTAGAAACAAATTTACTTACAACCTCTTTATTATTTTTTTGTTTATTATCTTTCATTCTGTTATTAAATATTGACTCTACTAACCTTATTGATTTAAATTTACTTTCTATTTTTTTGTTTTTGATATCTTTTTAAATAAACAATACATTTTTCTCATAAAAGCTAGCAAATTTTTTTGAGTATTCGTCACAAAAATTTTACCTTACTGTAATTATCTTCCTGTAAACATACGGTTAACATTACTATGATATTGTTTTGTATATAAATACCAATAGACTAATATATAAGACACTAATGAAAAGTAAATTTTAAATGTTAAACACATAAATAATACATATGAGAAGGGGAACATATCATGAATAAAAAATTAAATGCAAAAATTATATCTACAGGAATGGTTATGACTACACTTGTTACAGGAGTTGCTCAGGCACAAGAAACTGCTCAAGGTAATACCAATATAGAAAAATCTGAAAAAACAGCACAACCTAAAAGTAGAAAAGAAATTAAAACTAGTAGTACTACATATAGTCAACTAGCTGATTTTCTTTTACAATCAGCTAAATCATATAATTCTAATATAGATAAAAAGAAAATCATGTCTGGATACGAAAATAAAGAAAATCAAAAAGTTAATAGACTAGATGGTCTTATCATGATAAGTAGAGCTTTTGGAACTTTATCCGCTCCAAAAGGTCAAAATGAAAGAGTGGCAGAGAAAAATGTAAGTTTTACAGATATACCTGCTTCTGCTAAGTCTGATATAGACAACTTAATAAATGGTGGAGTTATGGTTAACACTAAAGACAAAAAACTTCATGGTAGTGATGTTATGACTGTAGGAGAAGTTGACACTATGGTTAGACGTATCTGGGCATTTAAAGGTAGTAATCCAAAAGATGATTTTTATAATTTTGTAAATAAAAAGGCTTTAGAGGAATCAAAACTTCCAAGTGACGAAACAGTATCTGGTGGTTATGTTGATATTGAAAATGAGAATACAAAAAAAATTAATGACATTATTAAAAAGATAGTAGAAGGAAATCATAAAAAAGGTAGTGAAGAACAAAAGATTAAAGATTTCTACCTTAATATACTAGACATGAAAAGCAGAAATGAACTTGGAAATAAACCAATAAAAAAATATCTTGATGCTATAGATAAAGCAAAGAATGTAAAAGAACTTAGTGATATTCAAAAAAAATCACTTGAAGAAATAGGAACTGGTGGTTCGGTTGGTCTTTTTTTAATGAAAGATAATGTAGATGAAGCAAAGTATGCTTTATATATAGGAACAATGGCTGATACACATTTATTTAGTTCATATTCAAATGATGAGACAATAGAAAATAGCAAAACATTTTTTAAAAAGCTGTTAATTTTAAGTGGAGAAAGTGAGGCACAAGCTAGTAAGCATGTTGATGAGTATATAAATTTTGTAAAAAAAGTATCTGGAGGTGAAGAAGGTGTTGACAAGAGGATGACTTTAAAAGAGATAGAAGAAAAAATGCCAAATTTAGAATTGTCTAAAACACTTACTGCTGCTGGCTATACTAATCTTCCTAAAGAAATCAAGGTAATGAATCCAAAAGATTTAGAACTATTTAATAAGGCATACACTAATAATAATTTAGAAGCTTTAAAAACTCTTTTTAAAATAAAACTGTCTGAAGAAAATGCACAATTTTTAGACCAAAAATATCTAAATGTTTGGACTGACAATGCTAATCCTGGTGCAGATGCTTCGCAAAGTAAAATAACTGAAAAAGATGCAGCAGCATTAACATCTGAAAAGTTCAGTTCATATATTGGAAAATTATTTGTAGAGAAATATTTTCCTGAAAAATCAAAAAAAGACGTTGAAGATATGGTTAAATCTTTTGTAGAATTATATAAAGAAAGAATTAAAAAACTTGACTGGATGAGTGAAACTACCAAAAAAGAAGCTATAAAAAAACTTGATAAAATGACATTTGTCGTTGGATATCCTGATAAATGGGAATCTGATGCAGAAAATGTAGACATTAAAAGTAAAGAAGATGGTGGAAATCATTTTGATAATATAACTGCTTTTAAACTTGCACGTCTAAAAAAAGATGCTGAAAATACAGGTAAAGTAATACCAAAAGATAGATTTGGACTAGCAACATTTACTGTAAATGCAGTGTATGGAATGTATGATAATGCAATGACTTTCCCTGCAGGTATTTTACAAGCACCTTTATATGACCCAAATGCATCAAGAGAGGAAAATCTAGGTGCAATAGGTGCAGTAATAGGACATGAAATTTCTCATGCATTTGACAACAATGGAGCCAAATATGATTCAAGTGGGAAAGAACATGATTGGTGGACTAAGGATGATTACAGAGAATTTCAGGAACGTTGTAATGATGTAGTTAATTTCTATGATGGATGGGAAATAGCTCCAGGTGTAAAAGCAAATGGTAAGATAAGTTTAGGTGAAAATATTGCAGATATAGGTGGTGTAGGAGCTGCCTTGGGAATTTTATCAAAAATGGAAAATCCAAATTATGATAAGTTCTTCAAGAGTTATGCAGAGTCATATATTAGATTATACACAAGAGAATATGCAAAGAATTCTACAGGAGATGAGCATAGTCCAAATACTTTAAGAGTAAATCGTGTCTTATCAAATTTCGAAGAATTCTATAAAACGTATAATATAACAAAGAATGATGGTATGTATGTAGCTCCTGAAGATAGAGTAAATTTATGGGATAATCTAGATACTAATGTAAAATCTAAAAAAATGACTGGAGATGACAGATTTGAAACAGCAGTAAAAGTATCTAAAGAAGGCTGGAAAACTTCAAATACTGTAATACTTGTAAATGGTACTGATAAGCACTTAGTAGACGGATTATCAGCTACACCACTTGCAAATACAAAAAATGCACCAATGCTACTTTCTAATGGAAGTAATGTAGATAAATCAACAATGGATGAAATTAAAAGATTAAAAGCATCTAATATAATAGTTGTAGGTGGAGAGGCTTCAATCTCTAATTCAGTCGTTAACCAACTAAAAGGTGTTAATAAATCTATGAATGTAAAAAGAATAGGTGGAAAATCAAGATATGAAACGTCTTTAAATATAGCTAAAGAAATGTCTGGTAATAACAATATTGATACAATATATGTAAGTGCTGGAGATGGAGAAGCTGATGCACTATCTATTTCATCAGTAGCAGGAAAAAATAACTCTCCTATAATACTTACACAAAAAGATGGATTAGATAAAGACGCATATGATTATATTAAATCTAAAAAAGTAAAAACTTCTTACTTTATAGGTGGGGAAACTAAAATCTCTCAGAAAGCTATAGAGCAAATTAATAATATAACTTCAAATGATGTCTCAAAAAACAGAATTGCTGGAAATGACAGACAAGAAACTAATGCTCGTGTTATTGAACGTTTCTATAAAGATAATAGCATAAATGGTGTGATATTAGCTAAGGAAAATAATCTGATTGATGCTTTATCAGTAGGCCCATTTGCATCAAAGGAAAATATGCCAGTTGTAATAGCCACAAATAGTTTAAATAAAGAACAAGAAAATATATTAGATAAAAAGAACTCAGAAAAGGTATATCAAGTAGGTGGTGGTATAAAATTATCTGTACTTAATAAATTAAGACTCTTATTAAACAAATAATATAATATAAATAAAAAAATATCCTATAAATATATATTTACTGAATTAATTACAAGTATTCAAGAAAGTATTCTCCATTTTGAATTTGAAGAATACTTTTCTTGTTTATACATTATTAGCATATCTTTAATATAATTTTATACTAAACTGTAGAATCTCTTTCAATCAATTCAGGCTTAAGCATTTCAACTACTGGCTCACAATCATCTTCCTCTAATAAAATTTTAAGTATATTAATCGTTTTTCCAATTAATAAGTCTAATGGTTGTCTAATCGTTGTTAAACTATAACTTTTCCATGAAGCCATCTGAATATCATCATATCCCATTACTGATAAATCCTCTGGTATCTTCAATTTATACTCAAATCTTGCAGCATCCATTACACCCATAGCTATCAAATCACTTGTGCAAAAAATTGCTGTTGGAGGACTTGATAATGCTAGCATTCTCTTTCCAGCTTCATATCCAGAATCATAATCATAATTTGCAGACTCTTCTTTAAGGTTGTGAATTCCATTTTGTCTTAATTTAGAATAAAATCCAATTTTCTTTTCCATTTCCTCACTTGTTTCTCTTGTAAATTGAATGTATCCTATATTTTTATGTCCCCTATCAATTAGGTATTCAGCAGCCATTCCTCCACCTTCAATTGGATCCACATAGACCGTACTTATTTTTATACCTGGTATAAAACGATTAAAAAGAATCACGGGAATATTATTTTCTTCACATGTCTCAGCCATTACCTTATTCATAGCTGAAGCTGTAATAATCACAGCTTCCACTTGAAACTGAATTACTCTTGAAATTATATTATCTATTCTTTCTTGTCTAGGAACCTTAAAAACAAGACACTGTTTACCTATTTCTTGAATCTTTTCCACAAATAAGTTAATAATTCTGTTGTAAAATGGACCTAAATTATCACCAACTATCAATCCTATAACATTTGTTTTGCCACTAATCATTCCTCTTGCAACTAAATTGGGAACATAACCAATTTCATCTGCTACACGGAAAATTTTTTCTCTTACTTCAGGTTTTACACCTTTTCCATTTGCACTACCAAATGCTCTTGAAACTGATGACTGCGATACTCCTGCTAGTTTTGCAACATCTTTTGAAGTAGCCGATTTATTATAATGAACTTTCTTTTGATTCATTTAGTATTTCTCCTTAAATATCTTGTATTTCTTTTTAGCATCTTTTACTTCTTCTTAAACATCTTACATTTCTTATTAAAATTGTATTAAAAATAAGATTATATATTGGACAACGAAAAAAACTAACACAATTAACTCTTGTTTCCCTAAAGAAAATGGCAATACAGATACTCCATCTACTTTATCTATTCCTTGCGAAATAAGTTCTTTTCTCATACCAAATACAGTATATTTTTTAATATCTTCTATATTATGATTATTCTTTAAAATGATACTAAAAATATATCCAAATATTAATGTTATTGTAGCACCTATTGCTGGATTCCACAACCAACTCACATTATATTTATTAGAAATAAAAAAGCCTAAAACTAATCCTATGATGAAACCAATAGAGACCCCTTTATCATGAGCTTTGTACGTAAACATAGCCAATATAAATGCACCTGTAGCTGGACCAGCAAAATATGAAATATAGTTACCAACAAGGTCAATAATTGATTTGATGCTTCCTCCAAATCCCATAATAATAAAACCTGTCATAACAATACCTATAATCATTGTTATAATCATCGTGACTTTTAATGACGATTCCTCATTATCTTTTTTAAAATAAAACTCATAAATATCCTTTGTAAAAACAGTTGTCATACTGTTTAATATAGAGTCAATACTAGACATCGCTGCTGCAAATACACCAGCAATAATAATTCCAATTGCCCCTACTGGAAGTTCATTCAAAATAAAAGTAATCATTATTTCATTTGTAGTTTCAAATGCTCTTCCCTTATAATAAACAAATAAAATCACTCCTACTAATAACATAAAATAGTAAGCTAAATTCATAACAAATGCACTAACTACAAAAGAATTTTTGGCACCTTTTAAAGATTTAGATGTCAAAACTCTTTGAACTTGAGATTGGTCAAAGCAGAAATATCTTATCCACATTACAGTTCCACCAATCAGAGTAGCCCAAAAAGTATTTGTAATTGAAATATCCATACTAAAATCAAATGTATTTAATTTACCGCTCTGTTGTGCAATTTGCAATGTATCAAAAAAACCGAGATTCATTCCTTTTAGTGCTGTCATAATTACTATAAATACAGCACTTATTACTACTACCATTTGAATACTATCAGTCCATATAACTGCTTTAATTCCCCCTAGTAGTGTATATATAATTGCTACACATACAACTATTGGAACCAAAATATAAAGTGACCAACCAGTGATTATCTGAATAATAAGTACTGGTATATACACCATAGAACTTGCTTGAATCAATGAATTGATAAAAAATTGAATAATAGTTAATCCTCTTGAATAATTGCCTAAACGAAGTCCCATATATTCATATACAGATGTTATTTTTAATCTATAAATAACTGGGATGGTAATGCTCAGTGCAAAAAATATTGCTAAAGGGACTGTAATGTTAACCATCACTGGATACATTCCATCCATATATGCCCATCCAGGACCCCCTATAAATCCATTAGCACTAATCATAGTAGCAGCAACTGACAAAGCAATTGGAATCCATGGCATTGACCTACCTGCTAAGAAATAATCTTCTTGATTTTTATTATCTTTTCCTGAATAATAACCAATAACCAACATTAATAGCAAATATCCTACTATAATACACACATCGATTACTGAAATCATAAGCCACCCCTTTCTAACTAACAAAATAGTTCTTAGAATTCTATTCTTTCTTGTTTAATGTTTCTGGTAAGAACAGCCATACAATAGCACCTGCTACAAATACTGCTGTTGATATATAAAAAATAGTTGTCATACCTAAAGCCCCTGAAGCTGTACCAGCTATTGCAGGGATTGCAAATGTAGATATAATTCTTCCTCCATTGAATGACATTCCCGAGGACAATGAACGATATTTACTTGGGAATAATTCTGTATAGTATGCTCCCCATGCTCCAGAATATCCAACAGCAATACCTAATAATACTGATATCATATAAAATGCTGTTGTATTATTTCCTCCTAGTTTTGTATATATAAAGACAAATACTGCCGCTAATGCCATACCTATAAAAGGTACTTTTCTTCCAAATTTATCTGCTATTGAACCCCAGAATAAATATCCTACTAACTGCCCAATTCCTTGTAAACTATATATAGAACCTGCTACTGCTGCTGTCATTCCCATTCCTGTTACCAAATATGTAGTTGCATTGTTTGAAAATGCTGAGTATGCTGTAAAATTAGCACCTGATAAAATAATTGTTCCTAATCCAATCCACAAATATTTCCCCTTATACATACTTACATAGCTAATTTTTTCACCTGTTTCTTTTCCTTTTTTAACCAATTCTTTTGTATACTCTGAATCATCTGGTACAAAGAAAAATGCTAAAATAGCTCCAATTATAGGTGGTATAATCGCAGTATACATTAATATTTGCCAATTTGCATCACCTAAAAATCCATACACTTTCCCGCCAAAAATCATGGCTAGCGAAAATAAAGCAGTTAATACAGCAGCTAACTTACCACGATATTTACTTGGAAACATATCCGCAACTAGAGGCATCGCTGTTCCAAATACACCACCCAATACTACCCCTGTACATAAACGTGCAATTTTCCACAATATAATATTTGTAGGAGATAACATTGGAATAAAAGTTGTCAACCCAATTAATAAAGCTACACTAATTAAAGTTTTCTTTTTACCAAGCTTTGTAGAAATCACTCCAAAAATGAATGTACCTGGAATTGTACCAAAGGACATGACAGCAAATATTTCTTCTGTCTGTTTTAATGAAAAACCAAACCCGCCTTCTGCCAAAGTATAAATCATTGTTGGTTTAATAAAAGTACCTACCATAAAATTATAGCAATAAAAAAAGTATATTAATGCAATGGAAAAAAATGCAATTCCCCTTTTTAGATTCGAATAATCTTTTCCTAGTATAATATCATTTTCTATCACATCTGTTGTTTTCATATTGTTCATAATTACCCCTCCCTTACTGTTAAGCATACTATCCCTAAAACTTTCAATTTTTACTTTTCATACATAATTCTTATTTAAGTTTTATATACATTTCTTGTTTAAATTCTATACATATTTCTTGTTCAATCTTTATAACAAGAATATTTACTTATATAATTTCTAAAGATGTTTATACTATAAACCCATTTACTCTTCTACACCCATATACATCTGCTTCAAAACATCCATACCATCAAAAGTCATCCATTCTTCCTTTACCTTACCTTGTAGTACATGATAATGATTAATTCCCATTACCTCTACATGCTTTCCAGAAGGTTGTCCAAAAAATCCAATGCCTTCATTTATTCCACGTAATCTCCATCTCACAGATACATCATACCCTTCATTTTTTTCCTTTTGATTACAAGTTACTCTTTCTACTTCATAACTTCCATTTGGAATTGAAGCAAGTAAACTTACAATCATTCCTTGAATCTCATCATACCCATTTAAATCTTTATCACATATGAAATGTACTACTGCATTATCGTGATAATATTTTTTAACTTCATTTATATATTTATAATTGTAAATACGACTTGTCATCTCAAGCATCATTTCACCAACAGAATCATCTTTAGCTTGATACTTTGCTGGCATAAATTGGCCATCCATAGACTCACAAATACCATAGGTTGATTGTAAGCTCAATACTTTAGATGCACTTGCCTTTGCCATATTTTTTGCCACTTCTTGAGGATTTAACCCTAACTGAGTAACAATCCATAGATTATCTCTAACTAGCCATTCTTCATGGATTCTATTATTCGTTGTAGCACAATCAATTACAGTTCTAAAATTTATCTTCTTTCCAGTTGCTGGAGCAAAATTACTATCACCTAAATTAGTTGCTGTAGACAAAACACGGTGAGAAGACAAAAAACCATCAGCACCAAAATTAGACCATATTACATTTTGACCAATCAGCCTTCTATCTGGAAATGCATGTAGAGTTTGAAGAGTATTCGAGATAACATCTTTTATACCAACTAAATTAGAAGAACCACAGTGCATTGTCACATTATTGTGATATGTATCATAAATAACTCCAATACCTTTTTCTTCCCAAATATTATGTGTAATTTTCATAATATAGTCTATAAAGTCTCTATACTTGGAATCAAATCCAGGTAATTTCTGCTCCCTTTTTGTTTGATTTGAAAAATCATTATAATCCATTACTCCAACAGGTGTTACTTCTAGCGAATCTCCATAGTAAATTTTTGTAGACTCCATATTTGCTTCTCCCTTCAATGTAATTTCTTCAGCTTTTTCAATAGTATTATTCTCATTGATTTTATCTGTATTAGCTTTATTTACTTCAACATTACTTAATTTAAGCTCACTTATATCAACTTCTTTTGCATTTACTTTCTCTTTATCTTTTTCTCTTACATCATTTTTATCAATATATTTCAATTTGCATCCCATCCCCCCTCTTGAATACGTATTCAAAATTAATTATTAAAAATTAAGCATTAAAAATACTTTTAGTTCTTTCAAGAATATCAAGACCTTGTTGTTTTAGCCAGTAAGGAATATCAATTAACACCCAATTTTCTTTAAGTTTATCTCCCTTGCGATAGTAAACGTCAACAACTTGCATATCTGCCTTAACCTCTCCACCTGGCAATCCTAAAAATCCTCCACATGGGATATTGCTTAAGTTAGGCCATCCAAAGAAACAAGCAAAATTTCCTTCTGCAAATCTACATACATGTCCATTAAAAGTCTTTCCTTTTAAATTATTTCTAAATGGCAATTGATGCTGTTCTTGATATCTAGGTATAGTATAAGAAGCTCCAATCCCCCCTGGTCCATACCAAATCATATCTTTAGCCCATGATTTTTCAAGTATCTCTGGTGGACATCCCATAGAACCACTGTCATTTAATTCAGATAAATCATCTACCATTTTATTGACTAATGCTAAAGTCTTAACCCCATCTACTTCGTCTGCATCTTCAAAAAGTAGTCCATTGTGGTCAATTGGTCCTGGATATACAAAATATGAACCTGTTTGTGGTGGCAATGGATTGACACCTGCCTGAATCATAAATCCAATTATATCTACAAATAATCCAGTCTTGGAAATTTTACCATCTTGCACACAGTTAAATTCTGCGTATCTTAAGCTAATCATCTTGCGAGTATGCTTAATACCAAGCCAGTCATTATCAAAAAGCCCCATAAAATGACCCATACTCATTACCCACTCACTGTTATCAATTTCATTAGTACCTGCAATAAAGATATCTTGTCGTCTTTGCATATTACTCAATGAATTTTTTAAAGGCTTCCAAAATGTATCTGCTACATTTTCAACTCCTCTTTGTTCACGAAATGGATATACGCCTCTCCAGTCATATTCTGACCTCATGTACTGTTTTAAAATTTTTTTAATTTCATCTCCATTGGCGTTTTCTAATGCTTCAAAGTAATTTCTTACAACTCTTTTTGATTCTTGATATTTTCCCATGATTATATCCTCCCAAATTTATAAAGTATAATCTAACTTTATTGACTCTTCATTGCATACGTTTTCTCTTTTGTAGCTTTTTTATTTGTTTTTAGGCTATTTTATGAATACATATGCATTTTTCTAAATATTAACATATATCTAAAAAATTGTAAAGAAAATGTTATCATAAAAATGTAAATTGTAATTTATGTCTACTCAAATTTATAGGATTTTTATCCTTGCTAATAAAAATAATCTTTACCTCCCATATTTATTGAAATACTTGCACCAATAAATGGCTATAAAAAATTAAAGGTGACAGTCTTTTTAAAGCTGTCACCTTTTTGATTTAGTCAATCTAATATGTTTTTATTTGTATTCTGGTGTTTATTTTTTAATATTTATTTGTTGATTTATTGAATTTCTAATTCTACTTTTTATCAACGCATTTTTTTTCTTCACATTTCATTTCTTCTTTAGTATTATTTTTTTGAACAGATTCTATTTGTTCATCAGTTGCTGTTTTAGATTCATCAATTTTTTCATATTCTTTTATATTATTTTTCTCAGCATCTTCTTTATTTTCAGACATTATTTTTTCATCTACATTTTGATTTTCAAATCTTCCGTATTTCTGATATTCATTGTTTTCTTGATAATTTTTAGCATCAAATTCTTCATTGTCTTTAGATTCTCTGTAACTTCTTTCATGACCACTTGGGGCAAATCCTTCATGACTTCTACACTCTCTATGCTCATGACTTCCTTCATGACCTCTATATTCTCCTCTTTCGTACCCTCTTGGGGCAAATCCCTCATGACCTCTATACTCTCTATTGCCATGATTTCCTTCATATCCTCTTGACCCAAATCCTTCATGACCTCTGCATCTTGCATGTTCATGATTTCCTTCGTATCCTCTTGGCCCAAAGTTTTCATGACGCATCATTTCAAATCTTTTACACCCTTCACATATATGATTCCATGGATGTCTATGAGGACCCCCATATCCCATTTGACCATGATGTTGCGAATATTTATTATGTTCTCCATAGTGTTCTTGGTGTTTATGATGTCCTCTCATTTCAAAATCTTCAAATCCTGTAAATCCTTCTCTTTTATCTTTGTAATAATTCATATTAACTCCTCCTAATTAACCCGATTTTTTCTATTAATTTATTTTCTTAGTTTTTATTAAGGTACCTTATTTATTTTTAATTATAAAGGTACCTTATAATTTTGTCAATACTATTTTTAAGGTACCTTTGCATTTTTTTAATTTCTTTTATTTTCTCTTTTTAAAATGAAAAAAATTAAAGATGCTTCTACTAATAAAATGATTCTTATAGTATGCATAACAAAACCTTAGGATTTTTAATTTATTTTAGTCTTAGCTTAATTTGTTTTGACTTACTTTTAAACCTGAAAATTATGGCATGAAAAAGTTGTATAGAAAAGCACATATTTATTATCATGTATAATTTTTTATTAAATTGCTTAAATTTATCAAACTGTTTCCTAGACTTCAATTTATCAAATAATTACTTTTAAAAAAAGTGAACCATTTATAGTAAAATTTTATCTAATGAGTGTAAGGCAAAAAAGTAGTGCTACTTCATAGAAATGTAGATTTATCTAATTATTTCCTAAACTTCAATTAAAAATAATTATTTTAAAAAAAGTGAACCATTTATAGTAAAATTTTATCTAATAAGTGTAAAGCAAAAAAGTAGCGCTACGATTTGCATGGAAAGGTAGGAATACAATTGGATAAAACTACATTTATTAATAATATTCTTGAGTCAGAACAGACTTTGTATCGTGTATCTAAGTCTATTTTAGGAAACGACCAAGATTGTGAGGATGCTGTTAACAATGCTATTTTAAAAGCATATGAAAAATTAGACTCACTGAAAGAACAACAATATTTTAAGACTTGGTTGATTAGAATAGTCATAAATGAATGTAATTCATTAAGGCGTAAACAGTTTAATATTCTACCATTTGAAGAAATTCTCAATAACAAAAAAGTAGAAGAAAAAGATGATTACAGTGATTTATATATTGCTATTCAAGGTTTATCTAAAAAAATTAAGATTCCAATAGTTCTTTATTATATCGAGGGATATTCAATAGATGAGATTAAAAAAATATTAGATATACCTCAAGGAACTGTAAAAAGCAGATTATCAAGAGGTAGAAAATTATTAAAAACTAAATTAGAAGATATGGAGGTAAAGTATGAACAAAGACAAGTTAAATAATTCATTCCCGAAAGCTCCAGAAAGCTTTCATAATAGATTAAATAAAACATTAAATAGTCTACCAGAAAGAGAGGAAAATTATAACATGATTAATAATAAAACACATAAATCACCATTTAAATTATCATTCAAAAAGAGCTTAATTGCAACTTTGGCTGTTACTCTACTGTTAAGTACAACAGCTCTTGCAGTAGGAGAAATATCTAGTCTATTTTCAAGTACAAGTAATAAGGCTACCTATACATCTGTCCCAACTACAGAACAAGTAAAAAAAGACTTTAAATTTGCGCCTAATATAGTTTCTGAATTTAGTAATGGATATAAATTTAAAGGAGGATATATTGAAAAGGAAAAAGGACTTGATAAACAAGGTAATATTTTAGGAGAATTAAAATCACTTAATATCAAGTATGAAAATGGTAATGATGAAATATCTCTTAAAACATCAAATAATATACTTGGAAAAGATTCTGAGAATATAAAAGTTGTAGATACGTACAAAGATGTAAATATTTCTTATGATGAATTCAAGCAAAAGTATGTACCAGAAGGTTATAAAATGACAGAACAGGATAAACTTGATGAAAAATCAGGTAAATATACATTTAGTGAGTGGTCAGGTGAGGTGGAAGTTAATGAATATAAGTATTTAAGTTGGAAACAAAATGGAGTTTATTACTCATTTATAGTTGAAGACTCAGGTTTATCTATGAATGATTTAGTAGAGATGGCTCATGAAGTAATAGATACAAAATAAAGATAAGTAATATAAAACATAGCCAACGATTGAATTATTTATGAGTCTATTATTTGTGACTTTAATTTATTTATTAGTAAACATAACCATCTCTTTTATATTAATATTTTTTTTAGAATTTATATATCAGATTCTAGCTATTTAACTGCTATACAAATTCTAGTTAAATAATATACTAAAAAGCCCTTAAAAAACATCTATTTTGGATTTTAAGGGCTTTAACTTTATGATAAAATACTCATCTAAATATTCATTACAAATACATAATAAATATATAATAAATATATAATAAGCCTAAAAAAATTATATAAGAATTAAAATTTCATTGTTTTAATATTACTTCAACATTATTTTAATATTGTTTTAATGTTGTTTTAATATCGTTTTAGTATTACTTTAATCTTACTTTAATATGTTTTAATAAAGAACTTATCTCGTCTAAATAATATATGTTTAGCACATGAAGAACTCTTGTACAACAAGTATAAAGGAGCAACCTTTCATCTTCATTATTATAATTTTTATTGCTTGCATTATATATAATAACCACATCAAATTCAAGCCCTTTAGATAGATATGAAGGCATTATTAACACACCGTTTATATACTCGTCATCATCTTTTGTTATACATTGTACATCAACATCATTCTCTTTTACAAACTCGTATACTTCTCTAGTTTCACGAACTGTCTTTGTTATGATACCAATAGATTTATAATTTTTCTGTTTATAATCTTTTATATCGTCATATTTGCAGAATTAAAGAGTTTATAAAATATTTCATATTGTAATGGAGTGTAATCCTATGCTTCATCTATGATTACATATTTTTATAGTAGAAAGATAAATAGTTTCTAATCTTCATTAATATCCTTTTCGCTATGCTTTTCATCCTTAGATACATTCTGTTCATCAAATCTCTTATTCTTAAAAAACTCTGGATGTTGTTTTACTATCTGTTCAAAAAATCCCGGATGCTGTTTCATCATTTGTTCAAAAAATTCTTCTCTATTAAAAAAATCTTGAAATGCTTCCATACGTGAACTATAAAACTCTTTTCCTTCTTGAGAACTCTCATGTGGATTTGGACGTGAATCCATATGTCCCATTCCAAAGCCTTCTCTTCCATTAAAACCTAAGCGTTGACCAGGATATGGTCTTGAGTGTGGTCCCATATGCGACCCATCAAAATTAATATTATCATCATTTTTTATAGTTCTCTCCAACTCATTAGTAATCTTAATAAGAATATCACTTAGAATGCTTTTTTCTTCTTTTTCTAAAATATCGAATATTTTATTAGTTGGGTCTTCTTCCTGCTCAATTTTATTAATTTCATCCATACCTTTTGATGTTAGTCTTACTACCATTACTCTACGGTCTTTTTCTGAAGGGGTACGAGTAATAAATCCTTGATTTTCTAGTTTTGAAAGCAATTCACCTAAAGATTGAGGTCTCATATCAAGCAAATATGATAGTTCTTTTTGAGTAATTTCTGGCTTTATTTTTAGCATAGATAATACTCTTCCTTGACCTCTATGCGTTCCTCTAAAAAAACCATGTGATTTATGATTTTGAAGGTGAAATTTATGTAGTAATGATTGTACTTTAAAAAATTGCTCTAATAAATTTTCATCTTGAGTTTCATTCATGATTTTTACCTCCTAAATTAATTATTAATTTTGTAATCATGCACTTTACTAATTATATAATTTTTTTCAAATAGGTCCTTTAAAAAGGTACCTTACTTGTATTGAGTATAAGAGCAAGCCTTGGATTTGTCAAATATTTTAATACTTTACTACACTTTTTATGCTTTTTCAGCACCATAATAAAATACTTGTATTGTCTCTTTTAAATAAATAATCAAGTTTGATTTTTCAAATTAAAAACTACAATATATTATTACAAAATAAAAATACCCAATCAACCTAAATAGTCCAATTGGGTATAAATTCTTTAAAAAATCATTTTGTATTTAAATAATTATCTTTGTATTTGAATTTTTATCTAACTCTAATCTTTATCTAACTCCAACTTTTATTTAACTCTAGCTATTAGAGAAATTGTATTAAAGTACTTACCATCTTCTACTTCCATCATTTTTTTATCATTTTTTGCATAAGAATTATCGCAGTTTAACCAATCTTGCCATGCTTCTTCATGACAACTTAAAGCTTCACATTTCTCTAAAATCACAGACTCCGATTCTGACCAAAGTTCATTCCACCATTTAAGAGAATGAAAATTCATATTATCTTGCCAAAATGGAATAAGTTCATCAGGTATACAATCTACAAAATCTTGTTTTAATCCTGGCATTGCCATTGCAATTATTCCACCCTCTTTTACAAGAGGCGATATGTGATTTTCTAAAAAACCTTCTTTGTTTCCAAAGTAGTGATAAGAGTGAACACTTATTACTGCATCAAAGAAACCTTCTGCGTAAGGTAATTCATGTGCCTCTGCTTGTATTGGAAATATTTTATTATCTAAGTTAAAGTCCTTAAATCTTTCATAATTCTCAGTTGGTTCTATCCACAAATCTGTTGCAAATACAGTTGCATCAAATTCATTTGCTAAAAATATAGAAGATATACCTCTTCCACATCCCAAATCTAAAATACGCATTCCCTTTTCTAATTTTATCTTATTTGTCATTTCCTCTAGTATTTTTATACAATTAGGCCCCATCATGTTTTTCATGAGGAACTCTTTGTCATATTTATTACTTTTCGTAAATATCATTCTATCTTTCCTTTCCTTATAAATTATTATTTATTTAAATTGTTCCTATTTTAATGTATATACTAATTAATCTATTTAATTTAGCGGATATTTGACACTTTACCTTTTATTATACCATTTATTCTCATAAATATAATAATTCTATTATTTTAAAATTAATATTTATAATAATTTAAAATAAATACTTATAAAATATAGTTTATCATAATAATACTATAAAAAAACATCGAAAAATAAGTATTCTAGAGAGGAGTAGTAAAAATAGCTTTGATATATGTTAGTTATAAAATATGAACAAATAAAGAAGCAAATAGACATGAACTTTGGAATAACTAAAAGAATCTAACTCTGCGACAATTTTTTAAACTCTCCAGAGAGCATTACGACACTACATTATAAAGCTAATTAAGATACTATTCTAAAAACAATAAAATAAGCAGTCAGTAAACACAAATTTTTACTGACTGCTTATTTTTGTTTTCTTAAATTCTGGAGTAATAAAATCATTTTCAAAATTCATAAAACTCCAATCATCATCAATATTTTTAATATCAAATTCTATGTCTAGCTTTTTATAAAGTTCTTTTGCTTTAATACTAATCACTCCTTTATAATAATATTTAACTGATACATATTTATACAAGAGTTCTATAATATGCTTATACTTTAAAAGTCAACTATATCTCAAAATACTGTGAGTATTAACTCATTTTAAAGTATAGTTTATTTTTCTAGTATACGTTTTATCTCAATACTCTTGCCTATAAATATCCGTTCATTTTAATATACTTTATTAACCCTGTCAAATACTATTATTTTATATGAGCTATTCTCAATTTATTTATTATTCTAATTATATTTACTTATTATCTTAATTCTTATTGACTTACTATCTTATAGTTACTCTCATTTATTATCCTAATCCTGTTAATCATTAAGCTCCTAACTACCTAAACTTTTTTTAAATTTTTAGAAGGCTTTTTTTTAACTTCAATAATCTTTAAAATATCATCAAGCTCTTTCTCATTCTCCACTCTATAATTTATCCATCCTCCACTTCCACAAGGGTATCGCTTATCCCAAAATTCATTTGTCTTTGGCAATAAGTTATCCAGTATATCTAATAGCTTATCTACATCATTACTTCCAATTTGAATAGTTACTGTAAAGCAATCTTTCTCAAAAAACACATAAAATAGATGCATTGTTTTATGTGAATACTTATATCCCCAGCCATAATTATTTCCAAAAGGAAATCTTAATTCTTTACGTAAATCATATTTTTTATCTAATAAATTCTCAAGATACAAAATAAGGTTAAAATGATTTTTGCCCACATACTCAGAAATCTCTTTTTCTGATGGCATGACACTTTTATTCAACATTCTTTCATACAATTTTAATCACCACTTTTGATTTATTTTTAATCTGAAAATACTAGTATCAAAATTATTCACTTTTTTTACATTCCTCCACAAATTCAATTGGATGTTGAATAATCTTAGAAACTTCTTCTACAGAATACCCTTCATCTAAATATCTTCTAGCTATAACTTCCATAGATTCTCCTACCTCGATAATATGTTTATCAGGGTCATAAATACGCACTACCCTCTGTTGCCATTCATATTTTAGTGGTTGATGAACATACTCTACATCTTTATATGATTTAAGTTTTTCAATAAATTTATCAAAATCATCAGCTTCAAAATAAAGTTCCATATTGTGTGACTTTTGCACAACTGTATCGGGATTTAGCCCTGTTAACCATGCAAAATCCTCTTGTATTGCAAATCCCCCACTAAAAGTTACATTTCTACCTAAATCTAACACAACTTTTTGGTCAAACAATTCTCCATAAAACTTTTTTGACACTTCTACATTATTTACTGCCAATAATGAACATTGATATTTCATAAATGTACCCCCTAATTTCTATTATTATTTTATTATATCAATTTAAACTTGAAAGCTATATGTCATATTTACAAAAATTATTTGATTATGTATTTTACACAACTACAATCTCCATACAAAAAGCTACCCTAAATATAGTTATTTAATTGATAACTAAAGGTAGCTTTTTATATTGAATTAATAGAATTGTCCATCATTAATTTACACTCATGTTTAATTTTATTTTGGTTCATATTACAAACCATTTATAATTTTCAAAGTCAAATATACTATATATCATAAATATACTGTATATGATTTAGGTTTATACTATACAAGCTCGAAAAATTTCTAAAAATAAGTTTTCATATTTTTAGGTATCATGTTTTATTTTACAAATAGCTACTATTTTTCTTTAATCTTCTTTTCTTATTTTTCTTTAATACTTCTTAACCACGCTTCAATAAAAAGTATATCCTCTTCACTTATATTATCATCTGCATGCAGTGATAATAATAAACTTTTTATAGAGGAATCGTGAATATTACTAAAAAACTCTCTTGTTTCAAAATTCAAGTAATCTTTTTCAGCAATTAAAATCTCATACTGTGTATGTTTATTTATCTTTTTAGAATTTAAAAATCCTTTAACTACTAATCTAGATAAAACAGTTAAAGTTGTCGTTTGCTTCCATTGATATTTTTGCTCCATAGCTAAAATAATATCTTTTGATGTTATTTTGGAATCTACTTTCCATATAAATTTCATTATCTTAAATTCTGATTGTGGCAGCTTTTTTATCGGCATAATAAACCTTTGCTACTCAGAATATAGACAAGCAATATCCACAGTAAAATTTTCATCAATTTAATTGATATTATATTCATTTAAATTACTGTGATTTTATAAGATTTTCTCAATCTTAAATTCTAAAGTTAGCTATTTGTACATAATAAACATATGTAAATAGTGTCAAAATTACTTTATATTGCTTAGTTTTATGAAATATCTTGTACTCAGCTATATACTTCTGGATACTTGTCTCAGTAGCTCTCCCTTCTCTTAAGTTTTTCTTTCTAATTTTAAGCATTTATATTTTAGTAATCTTACTTCTTTTAATTTTGACTTATTGCTTCTCTAACTTTTAAAAAAATAATCTATCATTTGCGATTTTAAATACTGTAATCTCAATCTTAATTTACGATTTTAAATATTGTAATCTCAGTCTTAATAATTACACTTTATACAATTAAATTTTGCTAGTTTATTGAATATTCGTTTGTATCTTTTATAATCCAAACCTTTTCCTCAACAGTTCTTTATAGCTCTAATTTAATTCAACATATCTAGACATCTACACTTGATATAACTAAAAATCAGACACCAAAACTCTACTTTAGTAGAGTTTATATGGTCAAAAAATGTCTATTTAAAATACTTTTTCGCTCTAAATACAAAGTTATAATAAAATATTTTTCTAATAATTACATAAAAGTTTTTCTAATTAAATCTGCTCTTAAAATCTGATTATCGTCTTCTCAAAATTAAAAACTACTATATTATAATTCTATTTTAGTAGAATATTTTTGTCAATAACATTTTAAGTATTATTGAAAAATATTTAAAAAAAGGGAACTATTTAAAGAGTTTAACAATCTTACAATAATTCCAAAATATATTATTCCTATGAAAATTTTGATACCATGAGTAACTTAGCTCTAAGCGCATAAAGCAAAAGTTACTATTTTATTTAATAAAACTTGACAAGAAAAGAATTTATATTTATTCTACTATGATAGAGTATTTTTGTCAATAAATAATAAAATTATTTTCAAAATATTTTCATTGTTCACGCTTATTCATTATTTCATTATAAAATATTACTTTAATAGTGGTAATTTTAAAGTTATTTTTAGACCTTGACAATTATCACTTATGATATCTAATTTACCTTTATGTGCATTTATAATACCTGCTACTATTAAAAGCCCTAGACCATGATTCTGACCTTTAGCATATGCATCACTCAAATTATATTGATGCTTCAATAAATAACTAATTTTATCTTTACTTATACCTTTTCCATCATCTTCAATAGTTATATAGCAAAAATCTAAATCAGACCTTGAAACTACATTTATATTACACCCATGTTGATTGTGAGTTATGCTATTTTGTATCAAATTGCTAATTGCTCTTTTTAATAACTTTTTATCTGCATCTATAATAATATCTTCATCCAATATATTAAGCTCAATATAAAAGTTATTATCCAAATTATTATTTATAAAATCAGAAACAACCTCTCTTAAGAAAGCAGAAACTCTAATTTTACCGCAATCTAATGCTTGCATATTGTATTCTAATTTAGAGACTAAGTTAAGGTCGCTTACTAATTCCCTAATCTTAATACCTTGATTACATATAATATATACTTGCTCATGTTCTCTTTGAGAAAGATTTTTACTTTCCTCAAGCTCTCCAGCATATCCTATTATCATTGAAAGTGGTGTTCTTATATCATGAGATATTCCTGCAATCCAATTAGACCTAGCTTCTTCTCTTTTTCTAAGCTTTGCATTTTTTTCCTGTAATTCTCTAGATACAGAGTTAATAGATTTTGAAATATCGCTAAGTATCCCCTTTTCTTGAAGAAGTACTGGCTCGCCCTTTGAAATAAGCTTCATCCCTGTAATAATTGGCTTTATAGATTTTATCATTTTTAATCCTATAAATAAAGCTATTAAAAAAGTAATCATTGCATTAAGCAAAAGCATAATTAATATTAACCTTGGAAATTGGTCTATTTCATTAATAGTATAAGTAAGGTTAAACCTTGTATACTTGTCTTTGGGATATCCTGTAACTAGAAGCCCATCAGGATGTTCCCATACATACACAGGATAGTCTTTTAAAAAAAATTTTGAAAACTTAGCTACATCCGTTAAAGTATAATGCTTTGGTATTTCGTTTGGTAAATCATACTCCCATATTCTGTCCCCATTATCATCAATTAGCATTGCCCAAGCTTGATTTTTGTGTAACACCTCTTTACTAGATTCATCCAAGACAAACTTACCATCCTTTAAAGTTAACTTTTCTTCAAGCATCATTAAATTTGCTTTAGTTTCTCCGCTATTGCTTGTATCTGATTCGCCAGAGTATGGGTATACAAAAGTTACATATGAAAATATCAAAAATCCTGCTATGTTTAAGATAATTAGAAATAATGAAATCAAGATACTTGAACCTATAAATCGTCTTAATATATACTTTACACTATCCAAAATTAAATCCCTCCTCTTGAAATCTTCATATGGCATAAATCAATTAATAATTAACTTATATCCAAGCCCTCTTACTGTAAGAAGATGCTTAGGAGAAGATGGAGCTTCTTCTATCTTTTCTCTAACTCTCCTAACATGTACCATAAGAGTATTTTCATACCCATACATGTCATCCCCCCATATAGCTTGACATAGTGCATCACTAGTAACAATTCGCCCTTTATTTTCATAAAGCTTTAAAAGCAGGGAATGTTCTTTAGCAGTTAAAGATATTTCTTGTCCATCTTTTTTCACACATGCAGTATTTAAATTTACAACAACATAATCTCCTAGTTTAAATACTGGCAACTCATCTTCCTTCATAGGAATATATACACGATTTAATATACCTACTAACCTTAAAGTAAGTTCTTTAGGTAAAAATGGCTTTACTATATAATCATCAGCCCCTAAACCTAGACCAATCAATCTATCTTCATCCTCTCCTCTTGCAGAAAGAAAAATAACTGGTATCTTAGACGTTTCTCTAATTTTTCTCATAATAGAAAAGCCATCTCCATCTGGCAACACTACATCTAAAATTGCACAGTCTGGTTTTATATTTTTAAATACTCTCACAGCTTCTTCATAACTAGATGCTAGAAAAATTCTATTAAATCCCTCTTTTCTTAAGATTTCATCTATCATTTTTAATAATTCTTTATGGTCATCAACCACAAGTATTTTTTTATCCTTTATTGTTTCCATAATCATCACCCTTCCTAAGTATATCATATACCCATTTTTATAACTTTACCTCAATAGACTATTTAAGGTTATCGTAAGGTAAACTTCAGCTAGCTGAAATGTAAGTGCTTTATTGTATTAATATAAGCTACAAACACTACTATATGTAAGTCATAAAAATTCATACTAAATTATAGAAAAGAGGATAAAACATATGGAAATGATAATTAAGACAAACAGACTTTCAAAAGAATACAATAAAATATTTAGAGTAAAAGACTTAGACCTTAGAGTCCCAAAAGGAGCTGTATATGGCTTTTTAGGTCCTAATGGTGCTGGTAAATCCACTACTCTTAAAATGCTACTTGGACTTGCAAAGCCTACACAAGGAAATATTAGTATTTTAGGCAAAGAATTAAACGATAAAAACAGGATATCAATCTTAAATGACATTGGCTCATTGATAGAATCTCCATCATACTATGGACACTTGACAGGACTTGAAAATATGACTATTATGCAAAGACTTTTAGATTTACCTAAAAAAAATATACATGAAGCCTTAAAAATAGTAAGACTAGAAAATCAAAAGAATAAGAAGGTCAGTCAATATTCACTAGGTATGAAACAACGTCTTGGTATTGCCATGGCAATAATGAAGTTTCCTAAATTATTGATACTTGATGAGCCTACAAATGGACTTGACCCAGCTGGAATTGAAGAGATTAGAGAACTAATAAAATCTCTTCCAGAAAAATATGGTATGACAGTTCTTATTTCCAGTCATCTTCTAGGTGAAATTGACCAAATCGCCACATCAATAGGAATAATAAATCATGGCGAACTTGTTTTTCAAGATAGTATAAAAGAACTTCATGATAAAGGTCAAAGTCATATTGCTATTAAAACACAAAATCCAATATCTGCTCAAAAACTTTTAAATACACAAGGATATATGTCACTTATACAAGATGGATATTTAACTATTGAGAATTTAAAAGATACGGATGTAGCTAAAGTAAATAACATACTTGTACATTCAAATATGGATGTGTTTAGAATAGAAGAACATAAAAAGAGCTTAGAGGATATATTCCTTGAACTTACTGGCAAGGCGGTGACTTTATAATGAAATATCTTAGTTTAGAATTCTATAAGATTAAAAGAAAGAAAATTATTTTGATGACATTTTTATTTGTAGCTGTTGAGATAATGTGGTGTATCATGAATTCAAACAGAGCTCTTACAAAAAATCCAGACATGCTAAGTGGATTTGAATATTCATACATGATTATGAGTTTTACAAGTTTAAACGGATTATTTTTTCCTATTTTAATATCAATAATTACTTCACGAATAAGCGATATAGAACATAAAGGAGATACATGGAAACTTTTAAAATCTTCTGCTACACCCTTAAACAGTATTTATTTTTCTAAATTTTTATGCTCCACTATTTTGATATCAGTATCTATACTCTTACAAATATTAGCTATTTTAGGTTTTGCGTCTTTTAAGGGCTTTATCGAACCATTTTCTATGTCCTTAATTATCAAATATACCTTAGGCACAATACTTGTTAGTATAGCTATAATAGCACTGCACCAATGGGTTGCAACTGTATTCCAAAATCAAATGCTTGCTGTTACGCTTGGTATGTTAGGTAGCTTTATAGGTTTAACATCAGGATTATTTTTTCAAGGTATTCGTAGATTATTTATATGGTCTTATTACATAGAATTAACGCCTCTAAATTATGCCTATGACACTGCCCTTGGTTCATCAGTTTACAAGGTAAATATGAATTTTTCAATGACTGTTTTAATCTTCTTTGTTGGAATGTTAATTTATTATATTGGAAAAAATCATTTATTAAAAAAGGAAATATAGGAGGGATTTAAATGTTAAGAAAATCGGTTCTGGGAGAAATCCTAAAGTTAAAAAATTCTTTTATATGGTATATATTATTGGCTTTACCACTTATAAGTGTGCTAATTGGTTCTGGAAACTTTTATCTAAATCAAGGTGTCCTTAAGAAAGAATGGTATAGCTTGTGGACTCAAGTTAGTCTATTTTATGGTGAGTTTTTCTTTCCTATATTAATAGCAATCTTTTGTGCCTATGTTTGTAGACTTGAACATATGAATCATAATTGGAATAATGTAATGACACTTCCAATCAATTTAAAAAATATTTTTTTATCTAAGCTTATAGTTATTTCAATACTTACAGCTATTACTCAAATTGTTTTTGTTATTTTTTACATAGTTGCTGGAAATATGATTGGATTTTCCCAAAGTGTACCTAATGAACTTGCTGGCTGGATTGTTAAGGGTTGGATTATTTCCATTTCAATAGCTTCTATACAACTATACCTATCTATAAAGATTAGAAGTTTTGCTACTCCTATTGGTATCAGTCTTTGCCTTTCTCTATTTGGAATGGGCTTACTAGTAGCACAACCTTCTATTGGAATATTTTTCCCATACTCTATGTTAGGAAGTGCTATGGGTATTATAAAGCAATCTGCTTTAAATGTTAACGATACTATAGTTACAATATGTGTTGCATTTGCTACTACTATAATATTTTCTGAAATCGCTAAGAGAAACTTTAGAAAAAATGATGTTATATCTTAATATTATAATAAAAGTATATATGACAAGATGGTGTCACCCTTTTGTATTATAATAAACAAAGTATCTATGATAAGTAATTCAAATATATTATTTATTTATAATCTTTAAAAAAAGAAATTATGGAACAAACATGGGAAATCGATACTTACTTCTAAAAATTCACATATTTTTAGTATCTACTCTTCCCTTGTTTATTAATATAAAATATAATATGTATAGATGAAATTCAATCTAGTAATATGACTGAAAACAAATTACTAAATTGGTAAATAATTGTAAATAAAAAGAAGGAGAAGAAGAAAAGATTATTTATATTTTATACGAATTGTAAAAGAGCAAAGTTATAATAAAAAATGATAAAACTAGTGATAAGACTATAGTACATTGCTATTTTATTTTCTAGAATTAGCCTTAATCCACAGGAGGATAAATTAAAATGATAATTAGACAAGAAAAAGCCAGTGACAAAAATAAAGTATATGAAGTTGTTAAGTCTGCATTTGCAAATGAAGAATCTTCTGACCATGATGAACAAAACCTTGTTAATCGATTAAGAAATAGTACTAGCTTTGTTCCAGAACTTTCACTTGTAGCTGAAGACGATGGAAATATAGTTGGCCATATTCTATTTACAGAAATAAAGGTTAAAAATGATGTACTACTTGCACTAGCACCAGTATCAGTTTCTCCTAATGTTCAAGGTAAAAAAATAGGTTCAAAGTTAATTGAAGAAGGACATAAAATTGCAAAGTCAAAAGGATATAAAGGTTGTGTAGTTTTAGGTCATGACAAATATTATCCTAAGTTTGGCTATCAAGTGGCAAGTAAGTTTAATATAAAAGCTCCATTTGAAGTACCAGATGAAAATTTTATGGCTATAGAACTACTAGACAATGGGTTGAAAGAAGTATCTGGTGTTGTAGAATATGCAAAGGAGTTTTTTGAACAGTAGTTATAAATTATGATTAGTAATTTTGTTGAATATTCAAGAGATAAGGAGTGATATGATGGGTGAACTTTCTAAATTGCCAAATATAGGTCCTGTAGTTGAGGGTCAATTAAACCAAGTTGGAATCACAAACTATGAACAGTTAAAGGAAATAGGTAGCAAACAGGCATGGTTAAAAATAAAATCTATTGATGCTTCTGCATGTATTAACCGTCTATATTCATTAGAAGCTGCAATTCAAGGCATCAGAAAAAGTCAATTATCTTCAGATGAAAAGGAAGAATTAAAAGAATTTTATAATATATTTAAGTGTTAGAAAAGGAGTGTTTATATGTTTGAATCAAGATGTGGTGTACTCTGTAATAGTTGTACAAGAAAAGAGAAAGTAAATTGTAAAGGATGTACTCAAATGAAAGGCCCATTTTGGGGTGGTGAATGTAAGGTTAAGACTTGCTGTGAAAGCAAAGAACTTAACCATTGTGGAGAATGTGATACTTTCCCTTGTGATATGCTTTCAAATATGGGAAAAGACCAAGGTTTTGACCCTACAATAAAGATTGAACAATGCAGAAAGTGGCTAAATGAAGAAAAAGCTTTAAATGATTCTCTTAATTAATCTAATTCATGGATTGAAATACATATTATTTTAAGATACATATGATGAGTGATGTATTATAAAAGAGCTAAGTAAATAGTTTTAATTATTACTCAAAACTGATATTTAGCTCCTTTATATCTTATATTTAACTCTTTCATAATCACTCTTTAGCCTTTTATAATTATTCTTTAATTCTCTATAGTTATCTTTTAGTCTTTCATAGTTATTTCTAGCTCTTTCATAATTATCTTTTAGTCTTTCCAATAATTGTATGCCTTTTAATAAAATAAATTAATTGCTTTTAATCTAAGTAATACCAGACACTTTATCATTTAATCAATATTTACTTTCCCATAAAAATGGTCATAGAAAATCAATTCTTTATACTTCACTTTTTGCCTGTTTTTTGGTATGATTATTATGTTAAGAAAATTAATATAATTTAGTATTATCAAATTAAATTAGTTTACATTTTCCTAAAAAGTTTATTTAAACACCTTATATGACGTCTATTAAAAACCTATCTTTCCTTTTAAAATTTTTAGCTTAAAATAGGAGGTAAATATTGTGCATAATAAACTTTTGTCAATTACCCAATTAGCAAAACTTAGAAATCTTACAAGTGAAACACTAAGATATTACGACAGAATAAATCTTATAAAACCTAACTATGTAGACCCTAATACTAAATATAGATATTACTCTATCCTTCAATACGAAGAGTTAGGAACTGTAAAAGAATTAAGACAATTAGGAATGTGTATCAATGATATTACAAGTTATTTTAATGACAGAAATTTCCAAAAATCTATTGAAATTTTTGAAAAATACCAAGAAACACTTCACTCAGAAATCAGAGAAAAAATAGAACTTGAAAAGGTATTAAATAAAAAAGTTGAATTTTTAAAACAACTAAATTCTCTATCTCCAGTAAATACAATTACAGAGCTTACACTTCCAGATAGATATATGATTACCTTTGATGAACCAACTGGTGGACCTCATGAATTAGCTCTTGCTGTAACTGAATTAGAATCTCATTTAAATGAGATTGCTCCAATTGTTGCAAGCGATAGAGTGGGTGCTTATGGTAATGATTCGATTTTAGACGAATCGCAAGATTATATTCCTCTATCTCCATTTATATTCGTAGAAGACAACGATGTACAGTCCTCTTTAAAAAAGCTTGTTCCAGGTGGATTATATCTTTCTATGTATTATGATGGTGATGAACTTGAAAGATACCATCCGTCTTTTGATTTTATAAAAGAGTATATGAGTGAACACAACCTATGCCTTAATGGTGATATTTATCAGATATTTAAAATAGATGTGACTCTTACTAGTTACTTAAATGAAACGCTTATGGAAATTCAAGTTCCAGTAAAAAAAATATAGTCTATTACATAAAGGCTATGATTGTTAGCTTACCATAGCCTTTTTACTTACTTTTGTGATTCCCAATCTGCTGGGTATGTTACATATATAAACCTAGCATAATTAGGTACTGAAAACTTTATACTACTTCCTTTTGGTATAAGTATTAGCTCCCCTTCAGATGCTGTTATCTTTCTGCCATCTATTAATATGTCTAAAGTTCCTTCTATTATATAGTCTACTTCATCATAATTTAATGTCCAATCGAAAGTTGTTTCTTTCATTTCCATAATTCCACAACCTAATCTTGGACTTTCTTCTAAGGTAAATAAATCTTTTGTATAAACTATATCATTTGGATTGCCAGTATCTAATCTATTACTTTCATCTACCTTTACTCTTGGTAATCTTATAGAAGTTATTCCACTTATATCTTTGTGTCTATCAAAATCCACATTATTTTTAGAACCATTTAAATTTTCTTCTATTATTTGTCTAACTAATACTTCCAATATATCTTTATCTAACGTACTTATATCCATCTCTTATTACCTCCTTAACTCTTATATTAAACTCTATAGCATCAATACTTTTACTCATCTGTTACTCATCCGCAAATTCAAGAGAATCGACTATTCCAACTATAGTTGCATCTATTGGAACACTCTGTCTTTCTATTGAAGTTCTGGCAGCAGAGCCTCTCGTTATAAGGACTAAATCTCCATTCCCTGCCCCTGCATTATCTGCAGCTACTAAAAAGCCTTCTTTATATGTATCTTTAGCATTTAATAGTTTCACAACTAAGAATTTTTGTCCATTTAACTTTTCATCTTTTCTTGTTGCCCATACATTACCAACTATTTTTCCTATCTCCATAAGTCTCCTCCACTATATTCTTTTTACTGTTATATTATGTATTCTTATAAAATCCATAGCTAATGGAGTTATTATACTATTTTGACTTACGATAATATCCTTAGTTCCATTTATCATAGGCTTTCTCAAATCAGACTCCGATATAAGCCTTTTATGCGTCAAGTCTATGCTAAACTTATCATCTATTTTTACTTTTTCTTCATTCAATATTTCTTTTTTAAACTTTTCCTCACTAAATGCTATTTCATTAAACGCTACTTCACTTAATGTTATCTCATTTAAATCCTTTATAATCTTTACTCCATATTTACAAATACCATCTTCATACGCTCTGTATTTATTGTATAGTGTTTTAGGTGCAGTGTCTTTATAGAGTTTGTATTCTATTCCTCCATCTAACACATATACTTTCTTACCTTTCATAAGCATTTTTAATAGAAATCTTTCTTCATTTGAAAAACTATTTCCTAATGCTAAATTGCAAATACCTCTCATACAAAGTTTTGATACTATTACTACATCACAATCTTTTGTATCATTATCAAATATTTCTATATTAAACTTATCACTTAATAAATCAAATTTACTTTTATCATTTTCATATAATATAACTAATTTTTTTCTATTTTCATTTTCTATACAACCAATATTCGTAATATTTATTTTTTTGTAAAGTTCTTCTACTATAATCTCTATAAGATTGTTATAATCCATAAGCTTTCCTTTCTAGGTGTATAGCTATCTCTTTATTATCTTTGCAATACTTCCTTTTGAAAATGCGCATGCATTTGCCTCATCGTAATCTATGTGCATATAAGTTTTAAACTTATCACTAACTCTAACAACTACATCATCAAATATTAAAGGTCTTTTTCCAAATACTTTAACTTCAACTATCTCATTGTCTACCACATTAAATTTTTTGGCATCTTCTATCGACATATGTATATGTCTTTTTGCTACCATAAGACCTTTTTGAAGTTCAATTTCCCTTTTTTCTGTAGCTATTTTAATACCTAAGGTATTTTCTAAATCTCCACTTTGCTTTATTGGTGGCTTCAATCCTAATATAGAACCATCTGTTAAAGATATTTCTACTTGTGTTTCCTTTCTACAAGGTCCAAGAACTACAACATTTTTTAATGTACTTTTTGGTCCAATTATTGTAACTCTTTCTTTACAAGCATATTGACCTGGTTGAGATAAATCTTTTAATTTTGTTAATGTATATCCTTTGCCAAATAGTTTTTCTACATCTTCTTCACTTAAATGTACATGTCTTCCTGATGCTTCAACTTCTATAAATACTTCTTTTTTAACTCTACTTACTACTTCTTGTACTATTTCATTTAATAGGTTTTCCATAAATATCCCCCAACTACTGGTATTGTCCAGTTCTTATTTTATAAATCATAATCCAGAACACTGATGACAATCTATTAAGAGCTTTTATTAAATCTTCTCTCTCAACTTCTCCATATTCACCTTTAAACGCTTCATATGCACAGAGTTCAGCTTCCCTAGTACTAGTTCTTATACTATTTATAAGTACTACTTCTTCACCCATTTTATAAGTTGGAAATTCATGACCTATACCAAAATATTTTTTAGGATTATGAGATTGTTCTCTCAACTCTTTTTCAGATAGACCTAAAAGCTTAAAGCTATCTAATTTTTCTTCTAACACTTCACATCTCATTATCTTCCTTACAAACTCTAATATTTCTTGTAACTCATTTACTAATTTTCCCAGACCTTTTTTGTTACATAAAACTTGAACCTCTAGTATTTTTGATTCTAATGAGTCTATTTTGCCTCTTAAAATTATCCTCTTATGGTCTTTAAATACTAATATATTTCCATTTAAATGAGTCATATGTTCTGGCTTTTCATTTAACTTAGCTCCAAATACAGTTTTGTATTTATAAGATTCTTCTTTTACAGTTTCTTTTATGACTTCCTTATTTTCATTGTTTGTATTTGAAATATTATCAATATATTTTATTTCAATTTTTTTTTCAGCTAAATAAGACTTTGCTAAAGGAGTTATAATCTGACCTTTTTCAATGTAATATTCAGTTATATTCCCTTTGTTTTCGCGCATTTCTTTTCTTATTTGATTTTCTGTTAAAACACTCATTTTATCACATCTCCTATTAGATGTATAAAAGGGGACTCCTCAAAATATATTGACATCCCCTTTTTATCAAATTTAAATTTTATTTACTATATAACCTATTAGTCAACATTTACTTTTGGTAATATAGCATCTACTTCAAAGTGTGGTCTTGGTATAACATGAACAGATATTAAATCTCCAACTCTCTCAGCAGCAGAAGCACCTGCATCTGTAGCAGCTTTAACAGCTCCAACATCACCTCTCACCATTACTGTAACTAAACCTCCACCTACTTGCTCTTTTCCAACTAATTGAACATTGGCAGCCTTAACCATTGCGTCTGCTGCTTCTATTGCTCCTACTAATCCTTTAGTTTCTATCATCCCTAATGCGTTTGCGTTTGCCATAATTCTTACCTCCAAAATTTTATATTAATATTTTTTAAAATTATTTTAGTTTTTTAAAATCTAACATAGCTCTAAAGCTATCTTTTTTACTAATACATTTATTAGCTCTTCTCTATCCATAGAGTCAAATATTGATTTTTCTACTTTAGAATTTGTGCCTCTAAGTTCTTCTATTTCTTTAACTCCATAAGCTATTTTCTTTATATTTAATAAATCTAATGGTCCTACATTATTTGAAGTTGAACTTCCACCTATAGCTCCACACCCTAGTGTTAAGGCAGGTGATAAGTTTGTTGCTCCTCCTATTCCTCCAAGTGCAGATGGTGCATTTACTATTATTCTTGATACTGGCATATTAAGTGCAAATTTCTTTACAAGTTCCTCATCATTAGCATGCATTGAGAATGTGTGACCAGCACCTTCGTTTAAAAGTATCTCTCTAGATTTTTGCATAATAGATTCAATATTTTCCTCTACATAAAATGCAAGTATTGGAGTCAGTTTTTCTCTAGAGTAAGCTACATCATTTCCTACTCTAGATTCTCTTGCTATAAGCACTTTAGCATAACTTGGCACATTACTTAAATTAGCTAATTTAGCAAGTGTTTCTACACTCTTTCCAACTATTTGAGGATTCATTGTTCCATTTGCTCTTAATATAAATTTAGACAGCTTTTCACTTTCCTCTTCATTTAAGAAATAAGCTCCTTGATTTTTCAGTTCATTAACAACTATCTCTTCCATAGATTTTTCTACTATTATAGATTGTTCAGATGCACATATTACACCGTTATCAAAAGTTTTAGAATCTAATATTCTTTTAACTGCTAACTTAATATCTGCACTCTTATCTATAAATGCTGGTCCATTTCCTGGTCCTACACCTATGGCAGGTGTTCCTGATGAATAAGCAGCTCTAACCATAGCTTCTCCACCAGTTGCTAAAATAAGTTTAGTATCTTTATGCTTCATTAATTCATTAGTACCTTTAAGGCTAGGATTAGTTATACCTAATATAATATCCTCTGGACACCCTGCTTTTATAGCTGCCTCACTTATTATTTTTATAGTCTCAAGTATACATTTTTTTGCATTTGGATGTGGTGAGAAAATTATTGAATTTCCTGATTTTATAGAAATCATAGCTTTGTAGATTACTGTTGATGTTGGATTTGTTGATGGTATAAGCCCTGCTACTACTCCTACTGGTGTAGCTATATCAACTGTTTTTTCTTCTTTATTTTCACCTATTATCCCAATAGTCTTCATATCTTTTATGGCTTCATATAACATTTTAGATGCAAATGTATTTTTAACTATTTTATCTTCATATTTTCCAAATCCAGTTTCTTCGTTGGCCATTTTAGCTAATTTAGCGGCATTTTCATATGCTGCATCTGCTATTGACTTAACTATTTTATCTATTTGTTCTTGGCTCATTCTAGAAAGTTTAACTTGAGCTTCTTTAGCCTTTTTTACAAGATTTCTAACTTCTTGTATAGATAATAAATCTTTATCTAAAATTTCCATATCTATTTATCCTCTCTAATCAATTTATCAACTAAATCTACTAGGTCTTCTTTTTTCAAAGAGTTTAATTCTTTATTAGTCAAAGAAGAATTGTATTCTCTAGCTAAATTTTTTAGTTCTTTTACATTCATGTTTAGTAAGTTTCTATTATTAGTAACCCCATCTCTTACTGGTTTTACTTCTTCTAAAGTTTCTATATTTCCATTTTCGTTTTCTTCAACTTTTATATCTTCTTCTAATGTTTCTATATTTGTATTTGCATTTTCTTCAACTTTTATATCTTCTCTTAAAGTTTCTATATTTGTATTTTCTTCAATTTTCACATCTTTTTCTAAAGTTTCTGTATTTGTATCTTTATTTTCTTCTATCTTCATATTTTCTTTGATTGGTATTTCGCTAACTTTATTATATTTTTGAGTAGCTCTTTCTTCTTTTTTCAATAAATTATCAGCTACTTCTTTATGTATCCTTGGTATTACATGAGTTGCTCTTAATACTCCAACTTTATTTGCGGCCACTTCTCCAGCTTCTATAGCTGATTTAACTGCTCCTACATCTCCAACTATTGTTAATGTAACTATTCCCGCTCCTACTTTGTCAATGCTAAGTATATTTACACTAGCAGACTTTACACATGCATCACATGCCTCTATTGCAGCAACATATCCTATTACTTCTATTAAACCTACAGCATTCATTTATCTTTAAAACCTTGTTGGGTCATCAGCTACAGATTTAACAGCTTCAGCAAAAGCATCACAAGCTGCTTTACAAGCTGATTGAGACCCTGTAAGCAATGCTCCACCAAAGTTTGTTTCAGTTGGAGGTGCAAATAATTCACATAGACTTACATCTGCTGCTTTTAATGCTGCATCTAGTGCATACATAGCTTCTAAAGGTGGTGCTACTAAATAAGCTATGGCTTCTCCTTCATTGATTCCTGCCACTTTAGAAAGATATGTTCCTGTTCTAGATACACAGTGAGCATAATATACTATTGAATCATCATCATTTGCACTTATAAAAGTTGATCCATATTCTAGAAAATCAACTACTGCATTTAATCCACTTCTTACTTCAGCTGGGCTTGGTCCTGCTATTATACCTAATACTTCCCCAGCAAGTTTTGTTGAAGCATTTGTAGCTCCTGCATACATTGACTTTGCATATACAACATCAACTTCTGAAGCTTTTGTTGCTTCATCAAGGGCAGTATATGTCACATCATCACAATCAGCAGTTATAAACCCTAAACTTTTATGGTCTGAATTTAATTCTAGCTTTTGTGCAATTTCTGGACTTACGTTTGAAATCATTTTAATTCCCAATATTTTAGGACGAATTATATCATTTTTCATAACTTGTACTCCTTTAAGTTATTATTTTAAATCAATTCCAGAAGCTTTCTTATCTAAAATTGTTTTTATAAGTTCAGCTATATGTGCACCTGCTTCAACAGCAGTAGTTCCACCTTTATGGATGTTTGATACCACTGTTCTCTTAGCTTCTGCTATACCAACTTTAGGCTTGTATGTAAGATATGCTGACATAGATTCTGCTGTAACAAGACCTGGTCTTTCTCCAATTAACACACATACCACTTCACAACCTAACTCTTCACCTAAATGGTCCATAGCCCCAACTCTACAATGTTTAACAAATACAATATCTCCTACTTCAATTCCATACATCTTTAAACCTTGCTTTATAGCCATAATACAATCATTTGAGTTGGCTTCTATAGCAGCTGAACTTAGTCCATCACCTGCCATTATTAATACCTTTTGATTTGTACCTATTTGCGTTTTTATAAAATCTATAGTTTCACTTGAAAATTTTCTTCCAAGGTCTGGTCTAGTTAAAAATTCATCTTTATCCTTACATAAAGTTTCTATTTTTATTAAGTTGCTATTTTCCACAAAATCTTCATCTACGTAAGAGAAAACGGCATCTTGTGCAGCAGCATGGTCTGCTCTAAATCTTAAAACTGTTTCTGTTTTATATCTAGCTCCACATCTACCTATACCTATTCTTGCAGGAGTTTTAGATTTCATATCTAAATAGGCTTCTGCATCCTTAGGATTTTTTACTAATAATTGCTTTTTTAAATCTATTTCCGTTATATCTTCTATGCAAGCATCATCATCTACTGTACTTTTATTTACTTTGTCTACTGTATTTTCAACAACTTCATTTATAACACTAGAATCGATTTGACCAGCCATTTGATTTACTAACTGCTCTACTAATGCTTTTAAATCTTTTTCATTCATACTTAAGACCTCCTACCCTAATAATATTGATGCATCTCCAGCTTTTTCTGTTAATTTACCATCTTTAGAGAAGCCCATTTGTTCCATCCAAGCATCAAACTCTTTTATTCCTGTAAGTCCAAACATTTCTCTAAGTGATGCTGTCTCGTGGTATCCTGTAGTTTGGTAGTTAAGCATTACATCATCTCCATGAGGTATTCCCATAAAATATGTACATCCAGCTGTAGTTAATAATATGGCTAAATTTTCCATATCGTTTTGGTCTGCTTTCATATGGTTTGTATAGCAAACATCAACACCCATTGGTAATCCATGTAATTTACCCATAAAGTGGTCTTCTAGTCCTGCCCTCATTACTTCCTTTGCATCATATAGATATTCTGGTCCTATAAATCCAACTACTGTGTTTACTAAAAACGGCTCAAACTTTTTAGCAAATCCATAACATCTAGCTTCCATAGTAACTTGGTCTATTCCATGATGTGCTTCTGAAGAAAGCTCCGAACCTTGCCCTGTTTCAAAATACATTACATTTGGACCAGTAGCTGTCCCATGCTTTAAAGCTAAATTTCTTGCTTCTTCAATAGTTGCTGAATTGAATCCAAAAGCTTCGTTTCCTTTCTCAGAACCAGCTATCGATTGGAATATTAAATCTGTGGGAGCTCCATTTCTTATAGCTTCCATTTGTGTCGTAACATGAGCTAACACACAAGTTTGAGTAGGTATTTTATATTTTTGTTTTACTTCCTCAAATCTCTTTAGTACTTTAGTTACACTTTCAACTGAATCATCAACTGGGTTTAATCCAAGTACGGCATCACCTATTCCAAAAGTTAATCCTTCTAGAAGTGATGCAAGTATCCCATCTGGGTCATCTGTTGGATGATTTGGTTGAAGTCTAGCTGATAGAGTACCTTCTTCGCCTATTGTTGTATTACAATGAGCTGTAACTTTAATTTTTTTGGCTGCATAAACTAAGTCCATATTTGACATTAGCTTTGCAACTGCTGCTGTCATTTCTGAAGTTAATCCTCTTGATATTCTTTTTATATCTAAACTACTTGTTTCACTATCTAATAGCCACTCTCTAAGTTCTGAAACAGTCCAGTCCTTTATTTCACTATAAACTTTTTCATTTACACCATCTTGAATTATTCTTGTGACCTCATCTTCATCATAAGGAACTGCGGGATTGTTTCTTATATCCTCTAATTTTATATGAGATAAAACTACTTTCGCTGCAACTCTCTCTTCGGCACTTTGAGCTGCAAGACCAGCTAGCTTATCACCAGACTTTTCTTCATTTGCTTTTGCCATTACATCATATAGTCCTTTGAACTGATAAGTGCGCCCAAATAATTTTGTCTTTAAAATCATCTCCTTACCCCCTTTTTTAATTAAAAACTAATGTCTTTATTACTACAGGTAACACTTTACCTTCAGCTATTGGCTTTCCAATATCTATGTAGTCTCCATTTTCAACCTTAATACTATCTATACAAATAATATCTTTTTTGTAATCTAAAACTGCACAAATAGATTGTCCTAGTACTTTTGCCATGTCATTTTCTATAATTACTACAAATGGCAAGTCATTTTCTATAATTTCTTTCATACCACTTACTAATCCACGTGCATACTCTTGTATTTCTAAAAAGCTTGGATTTTTGCTTCCTTCTATAGCTATAACAATTTTTTGTAAGTCATTTTCTAACTTAAACCAATTTAACTTATTTTTTATACTTTCACTTAATGCCTTTTCATTGCTAGTTTCTTCTTCTCTTGATAGTTTTAAAACAGGTAGATTTTTAAGTGGAAAATCCTCACTTGTATAAGTTATAGTACTTCCACTTACTTCAGTCGTATGAGAACCAGCACCTACTACTGTAGCTCTAATAGTCTCTAATGGAGTTATTACATTTATTTTTTTTAGTTCCTCACAATTTTTTATTGCTTGCCCTAATAAAATACCTAAGTCTCCATATTTAAAATATTCATCTATGTTTTTATCATAGTAGATGTAATCAGCGACCCCACCAGAAAAAGATATGTTCTCTATCTTTTCACTTAAATTTATAGATTTATTGGTTACTATAAACTCAAATAGACTTGTTTTCTTTTTTATTCCTATACTTTGTAGTATTAAATCAACCATTATATCTATTATTGGCTTTGTGTTTTCTATAGTTGCTATAGTTCCTATTTGAAGACCTAAATTATAATCTTTTATGATTTTTTCTATCTTAGGTGATATATAAGTTATTTTTTTGCTATGCTTGTCTATTTTTATAAGTCTCCCACCTATATCTAGACAACCAGTATCTAAGACTTCACCTCTTTTAAATAAAGCTAAATTACTAGTTCCGCCACCTATATCTAGATTTACAACACTAGTTGAATGATTTTTAGAATAAATATGAGCCCCTGCTCCTTTACCAGATATGATACTTTCTAAATCTGGTCCTGCTGTTGCCACCACAAAGTCTCCTGCAAATCCACTTAAATTATGAAGTACATAATTTGCATTTTCTTTTCTAGCTGTTTCACCAGTTATAATAACTGCACCTGTATGTATGTCTTCTTTAGATATATTTGCTTTTTTATATTCACTATCAACTATGTTTTTTATTTCATTTCCATTTATCTCATTGTTGGAGATAAGAGGTGTAAAGTATATTTCACTTTTATATACAATTTCTTTGTCTATTATACTTATCCTAGGTACTGAAAAACTAGATGCAGTGTTTTCAACTATCAATTTAGAAAATATTAGTTGAGTAGTACTTGTCCCAATATCTATCCCAACACTTAATAACTCTTCTCTCATTTTCTCACCTCATAATTTAAAAGCATTTCTTAAACAAAGAAGTTAGATTGTTCTATAGACTATCAATATTTTTCTTCCAATGACCTTATCTCATTTAAATATTCAAATAACTCATCTATACCTACATCATCTATTGTGTCTACTTTAAATATTTTATTGACTCCTGCTAAAGTTAATCTTTCTATTCCTAAATCTATTTGATTTTTATCTAATTTATTTATCTTAGTCATAATGCCTATAGTTTCTTTACAAAATATACTTGCAAAGCCTGGTGCCATATAATTTTCTTCTTGAGTTGCATCATAAACTATAGCCACTACTTTAGCATCTACAGCTGTAGTTATTAAAGCGTTATACAATGCTCTATTTTCCATATATTCACCTGGGGTATCTATTGCATTTTTATAAATTTCTATTGACTGTGTTTTCTTATATCGAATCTCTAGTTCATCTAGTTTTTGGCAAAGAGTAGTCTTTCCACTACTTGTTTTTCCCATAAAAATTATATTTTTCATTTTATGTCCTCGTTATCTTAGTTGATGAAAAATTCAACATCTCACCTAACACTTCTAATACTTCATTTAATGCAGATTCTACAGAACTTACATCTCCAGATATTACTAAAGACCCACTAAATCTATCTATAAATCCAAGCGATATATCTGATGATTTTGTTGCCACATCTGCTGCTATTATTGAAGCTTCACTCGGCGTTATTGTAAGAATACCGATTGCATCTTTTCTATCTAGTATTAATCCTAACTTTTTGTATATATCCTCATTTGGATTAGCTATTATATGAGCAAGTGTTACTTGCTTTCCTGGAACATATTCTTGTATAATTCTTTGTTTAGTTTCTTCGCTCAATTTTGCCCCCTAATTTTTATTACATTTTTACTTGATTTTATTTAGTATTTCTATTATGTCTTCTTCTATGGGAACTTTAGGATTTGCATTAGTGCATCCATCTTGAATAGCCAAAACTGCTATTTCACTCTGTAAATTACTTAATTCTTCCAAACTTACATTGCATTCTCTCAATTTAATTGGCATGTTTAATTCTTTTTGTAGCTTTTTTATTTCATTAACTAAACTCTTCACACCACTTCTTGTATTTGAAGTACTAAGACCTATTAACTTTGATATTTGTGCATATTTTTTTGCTGATAATGAGTAGTCTGTATTCGAATATCCTGTGATATTAGCATTGTATTCTATTACATGTGGCAATAATATTGCATTTGCTCTTCCATGTGGTATATGAAATTTTCCACCTAGAACATGCGCTATGGAGTGATTTATTCCTAATGATGCTTGATTAAATGCCATTCCTGCTAGACAAGATGCATTATGCATTTTTTCTCTAGCCTCTAAATCATTTCCATCCTTATATGCTTTCAATAAATATTCAAATACTAGTTTTATTGCCTTTTCAGCAAGTGCATCAGAAAAATCATTAGCATTTACTGATACATATGCTTCTAATGCATGTGTCAAAACATCCATTCCAGTATCTGCTGTTATAAAATCTGGTACTGTTTTAACCAACTCTGGGTCTAGTATCGCTATATCTGGAATTAATTCATCTGACACTAGAGGATACTTTGCACCTTTTTGCTTATCTGTTATTACAGAAAATGATGTTACTTCTGAGCCAGTTCCACTTGTTGTTGGTATAGCAATAAATTCGATTTCATTAGTTCTTAAAATTTGCTTTGAAAAGTCCTTTATAGCTTTAGCTGCATCTATTGCAGAACCTCCACCTAAAGCTATTACTGTATCTGGCTTTATATTTTTTAATACTTCGATGCCTTGTACTACTGTATCTATAGGTGGGTCTGGTACTATATCACTAAATACTTCATATGTACTGTGTTTTAAATTCACCAAGATTTTATCTATAGTTTTTGATTTAACCATAAAAGGGTCTGTTATAACCAATACTTTTTTATCTTTTATCTCTTGTAAGTATTCTAAAGAACCTACTCCAAATTTTACTTTGGTTTTTATTTCAAAATTATTCAATCTAATCTCCTCTTTTATAAAAACTTATTTAAAATTAAACAATTGTTAAGCAAAAGCCCCACAGAACAACCTATGGAGCTTTTATTAAGCTTTCAATATTTCGTTATGACATTATTTTAGTAAATATTGGATTTTAGTAAAGTCAAGAATCTTGTATATTAATACTTTATGTTATGCTTTTTCTTATAAGCTATATGAGATATAAATTCATACATTATACCCGCAGCTGTAAGTGAAGTAACATTTCCAGCATCATATTGTGGCGCAACTTCAACAAGGTCATAGCCTACTATATTTAAATCCTTTAATCCTCTTATTATTTCTAATGTTTGGGCAGATGAGAATCCACCTATAACAGGAGTTCCTGTCCCTGGTGCATATGCTGGGTCAACAAAATCTATATCAAATGTAAGGAATGCTTTTGAATCACCAACACGTTGTTTAATTCTTTCTATTATTTCTTCTGTAGTCATCTTATGACATTCAACAGCTTTTAAAACTTCATATCCTAAATCAGTTGAATGGTACTTATCTTCTTCACCATAATAACCTTCTCTTATTCCAACTTGAATTGATTTAGATGTATCAACAAGGTTTTCTTTAGCAGCATGGTAGAAAGGTGTTCCATGACTATAAGGCTTTCCAAAATATTCTGCTATTGTGTCATAATGAGAGTCAAAGTGTATTAAAGCAACTGGTCCATGAACCTTATGACAAGCTCTTAATTCTGGTAATGTTACACTATGGTCTCCTCCCATAGCTATTGGAATTACACCATTTTCAAAGATAGGTAACATACCCTCTGTAATTACATCAAATGTATCTTCTACATATCCTGGCACAGAGCCTAAATCACCATAGTCTACCCCAGAACAATAGTCAAATATACCAACATCAAGAACTGGATTATATGGTTTACAACCTAGAACTGACATTTCTCTTATTGATGATGGACCAAATCTAGCACCAACTCTAAATGTAGCACATGAGTCAAATGGTATACCAAGAACAGCAAAATCTACATCGTCTGTTGTAACTACATTTTGTAATCTCATGAATGTTTTAATTCCTGCAAATCTAGGTGATTTTAAAGAATTTATTGTTTTATATTTAATCATAACTACTCTCCCCAATTTTTATTATTTTTGTTATTTTTTTATCAAATTTATTTTAAGCTTCAGATACACCATCTTCTTTTTCCATCTTAAGAACGTATGGAACTGCAATTAACTTTGCAAATATTATACCTATTACTCCACCTACGATTTGACCAACAAGTATTGCAATAACCAAGTTTGGTTGAAAATTGACATTGAAAGCTATAAAATCTCCTAAAGAATATCCTGCACAAACTAAAAATGACATAGATATTACTTTACTTGTCGGTTTCATATCTTTAACTAGTCCAAAAATTGCGATACCATTTGCCATACATGCAACTAATCCAGCACTACCTGCGCTATCTAGTCCAGCTATTGAACCAAGTTTTTCCAGTGGCTTTTTAAAATACTTACGTATAAGGTAAACCATTGGAAATGCTCCACAAAGCATCATTGCAATACTCCCTAGAAGCTCAATAGACCTAAACATTTCTTTCTCATCTGCAAACATTGGGTCAAATCCCCAACTCCCAAATACTTTAGTGAAAATACCTGTATAGTGTTCAACAATAGATGATACTACGACTATTATTAATATGCTTGTAAGACCTTTTCCAAAATACATGAATCCTTTTATCATTCCATTAGGGAACAACTTTAACCCTAATGCAAGCAACACACACACCACAACAATAGGAATTAGATTTTGGAAAATCATTAGCATACTTAAATTTAATGTATAGTTAGAACTTCCTACTGTAGAAAGTGTCGTACGTATCGTAGGATTTGTAAGTAATGCAACCATATATGACGTGAATACTCCAAAAGGTACTGATAAAAATCCAGACATAGCTCCTAAAGCTAAGTACTTGTAATCTTTTTTATCTAAAATTGAAAGTCCTATTGGAATATTAAATGCCACTGTAGATGCACACATAAATCCAACTGCTAATACTATCACTAATATTTCACTCGTTTTCCCAATCTCTATAGCTAAAGCATATGAACCGCAATCTGGTGGCATAATCATAGCTGCTGCTACCACTGGGTCTGCGCCAAACATACTAAACAACTTTCCAAATATTTTCTCTACCCCGACTTTTAGATACGGAACAGATACCATAAGACCTACTATTGGTATAAACATCGTTGCCATAGTATGTAAGCCTTCATCAAAAGATTTGGCTAGCTCTGATTCTTCTTTGAAAATCTTTGCTAATCCTCCAGCTACACAACAAGCCATGATGATATACAGTACTGAGTCTCCTAATAATTCCATACAGTATACCCCCTATGTACTAAAAACATTAATCAGCTCTTTATTACTTAATTTTTATTATATTTCTTATGCTAATAAATACTTCTTATGCTAGTGTCTCTACAGATTCTGTAAAGTTAGGGTCATTTATTATATCTAAGTAATGGTCAAAGTTTTCATCCTTCATAAATTCTATACAATCAGCTGCACGAGTTCTTCCATATTCCCAATAGAAGTCATGGTCTTTACCATATGTTATTTGAACTAATGACCATAAAGACCAATGTGCATTAACTAAAAACTTACTTGTAAGTAATCTTGCTCTTTGCTCTTCTGTTGGTTCTCCACCAAAGTATGTTCTTACATAAAGCTCTTCTTTATCTTTTGGAAGAGGATTTTCTACGCACACACATGCCATATCGTAAAATCTATCATTTGTTCCACCGTATTCCCAGTCTATTACACGCATAACTTTTCCATCATACATAAAGTTTTCTGCTAGTGTATCATTGTGACAAGGAACTAATTTTTGTGGGTTATTTTGATAAGCAATTTCTATTATATCTACTTTTTCTGTTATACTATCCCATCCATCGTATCTCTTATCAAATCCATTTTCTTTAAGTATTTGTAAGTACTCTTTCATCTTAGCTATTGGGTTAAATACACTTTTAAACTCCATTCCACTATCGTGGTATTTTCTCATAATTTCTGCTGATTTCATAACTACATCTGAATTATTTATAAAATCCTCTGCATGCATTGTATCTGATTTTATAAATTCACAAAGTTGTGAACCTGTTTTTGGGTCATAGTAATATATTTCTGGAGCTATTCCAAGACATGACATTAAAGAAGCATTGTGCTTTTCTGCTGGACGATTTATATATCCTGCTGTCCCTACTCCTGCCACACGCATTGCTATTTGAGTGCCATCTTCAATCTCAAGCTTAAAGTTTTTATTTGTAAGCCCGCCTGGCATTATTTCTATTTTGCTAAGTTCTTGGCTAAATGCTGTTTTTGTTAAATTAATTAACCTAAGGAAATCTTGAATTTCATACGGTTGTATTACCTCTCCAAATACTGACATATTTTCTCTTATACTTTCATTTTTCATAATAATTTCTCCTTTGTATGATTTGTTTTTGATTAAAACTTTTTCTATTAAAAACCATTTCCCTTTGATTAGAATTCTATATCTTTGTGCAACACAAAGGTCAACACTATTTTTGTTTAATTTTTTGTTATAATGAATTTTTTTATATATTCTTTGGGTTTTATCTCTATTTGTGCAAATAAAAAAGGGGTTATCTCAAAATGGATTTTGAAAGTTTTGTAAAAAATAATGATTTTGGAATTAGAATAGCAGAAGGTCTATGAGCATCTAAATAAATAAAAGAAAATTCAAAATCTAAAATAAGAAAAGATATTGTAAAATATATTATATAATTTCGAATTTTCACATAAATAAATAGAATATAGAATAATGTAATATATTTATGTCATATTCCTTATGATAAAATTGAACTATGTTAAGGGGGAATTTAATATGCCATTTACTGAAATATGTGTTTATCAAGTCAAGCCACAAAAGGTGGACGAGTTTGAAACGCTTATGCTTGAAGTTAAGAGTTTTTTAGAAAAGCAAGAGGGGTTACTTTTACTTCGATTTACCAAAAGAGAGTATCACATAGACTTAGAACAAATTAAAGAGGGGCTTCCTCCTCCCAAACTTACTCGCATTGTAAAAAGCGTTAAGTATATGCTTTATTGGGAGTTTGACACGAAAGAAAATTATGGAATTGCACAAAAAAACCTTTATGATAGTTATTGGAAATCTATCGAAAAGTGCTTAATAGTGCCACATGACTAAAAAAAGAAACCACATTCTGTTTTGTATAGAATATAGTTTCTTGAATTTTAAATAATTAAAAGCAATCTTTTATTTTTTGAATTTTCTAATTTTATAGTAGACAACTTTATTAATTAACTCTTAAATTTTTATCTTCTCTACAAAACTTTTTTCTTATTAAGAAATATGCAGAGATTACAACAAGTTCTATCGCTAAAAATATACCATAAGTAGCTATAGAATCTATACTGTCTATACCATTTCTAAAGAAAATTAATGCTACTCCTGCTACTATAATTCCTATAGCATTTTTACCTATAGCATTCTGACCAAAACCATAAAAAGAAGGGAAATTTCCTTTTATCTCAACAACTGTCAAAATCAATCCAATTACTATAAATAATGCTCCTACAACTTCCATAATCATACTAGCCATTTTACACCCTCCTCATTAGAGAATTAACCACTACTATAAAAATATCTTGCTTTTATAATTACATTATATATTCAATTGAACATTTTTGGAAGCATTATTCAAAAATAATTTTTCATTCTATTTAAATTTATTTTTCATATTAAAATCATCCCAATTTTTATATAAATATTAATCTAACCTTTATAGTTTTATATATTAGAAGGCTTGTAAATAAATTTATTTTATAAAAATCTATTCACAACCTTTTATATACATTTATATATTATATATAAAGAAAATAACAGCTAAATAACCAATATTTTTTTAATTATTAATTTTGATTATAAATTTCTTCAATCTCATTCTTACTCAAATCAACTAGTTCATAAATTTCCTTTAGACTATGTCCCTTGTCTTTCAACCTTATGATAAATTTACGATTTATTTGTAAAGTTGTTTCATTTTTTCCTATTTCTATTCCCTCTCTTAAAACTTCTTCTCTAAAACTTCTACTTCTATCCATAATGTAAGCACCTCTTTTCAGATTTAATAAATATTCTTCATTACTACCTAATTCCTTTAACCTATCTAATGCCTTTTTAACAATAGTATCATTCTTAGCTATAACCCTGACATCCAAGTTAGAAGGATTATTGATAAGTTTTCCCCATAATATAATTCTATCTACTATGTTATCATGTCTATTAATCTTAGGAAGCTCTACAAAATACAGCACTGTTTTCTTTGAATAAATCTCTGGATGACCATCCATAGTTAATCTCATACAATTTACATAATCATCTATTTGCCTATATTTTACATGATTTAGTATATGTATTCCAATAGTTTTTCCAATATCTTTATATTTCTTGCCTTCTTCTAATTTCTTTCCATGTACAAGATTTAAGTAATACTCAGCTCTTTCTCCATAGTCATCTTCAAGGGCTCTTTGCATTTCAATATTTATATGATTCTTTTCTTCATCCTCGGCTAAAATGTCTAATCTAGGTCTTTTCTCGCCAATATAATTAATAGTTGGGTCAGTTTCAACTCTGATTATCTTCTTGATTTGTGTAAATGGCTTAATGTTTTTATTGGCATTTGGAGCATATTTTATAATATCATTTATGAAATTTGATAGTAAATCATAGTCATTATGTAAGGTAAATAGTGATTTAAATACTTCATCATATTCAGGTTTAGCATAACCATCTTCTGTTATAACTTGACCAATATTTTCATATGTTAATATTTCTTTTGGAATTAGATTTCTAAGTTTGTCTAGCTCCTCATTAGAAAAAATATCTTTTTTTAATATATCATTTATTTTACTTGTCCATTCTCTATCTTTTTCTTCAACTATGGTTCTTCTATACTCTTTTGCAGTTTTTCCAATTTCTAAGCCATATTTCATCCCAACACCACTTTCTTTTATTATATCAATTATTTATTGATTAATCTTGCTTTTTACATCCTTACCTCCTATTTTTTGTATTATTTACAAATGTAATTTAAGGTTTTATTGGTTAAAATTAGCTTTATTTTCTCTTATATTTATTATTGTCCAAACTTGTATTTTTTAAAATAAAATAGAGCATGTTATCCATGATTTTTAAGAATCACAAATAAGACACTCTATCAGTAACATTTTATATTAGAGCTTATTTATAATATATTACAATAAGATTATTCCTACTAAAAATCTTATTACTCACGATTGATTATTAGATATATTATATAAATATTTAAAGCTAATACGATTGATATTATTCTTTATTATACAATGTGCATCCTGTTTTCTCAGTAAAAATCTTAGCCCAGTCTTCTGTACAGTAAAAAACAATACACTCCTGATAACCATCTCCCATGAAAAATAACTGTTTGATATTTTTTTCTTTTTCAAAAACTTCATTCATAAAATATAGCATTTTTTCATTAAACCAGTCATAATTAACTTCTACTTCACACATATACGGATTACTATTGTAGTAAAAACTTATTGTCTGCATGCCAGTTCCTTGATTGAAATCTACTTGGCTTGTATCTTCTACAATTTGTGTGATTTCAAATTCATTATTACTAATAGATAAAATTCCTTGCAGAAATATGGTATACATATCATGTCCTTCTACATCAAAACTGTATACTTGAGAAGATTTAGGTGTCCATATCCCAGTATTGTAATCATAAGAACCCCTGCCAAGAATGGTTAAAAGCATGGCTGTTTTATTCATTGAATCTAATACCTCTGATGGCATGATGTTCCAAGTATCTTCAAGATGTTTAATTGCTTCATCTGTAATGCCATGAATACCCAATTCTTTAAGAGTATTAGCTACTTCCTGAAAAGTCATTTGGTTAGAATCTACCATAATATTTTCCTCCTTAGATAAGCTACTATTACCTTTTTAGTTATTATTTCAATCACTTAGCCAATAAAAAATATCGTGCATAATGTAATTATAATTTTATTTTCTATCAAATCTGATTGGTTTGCAAGCTAATAGTATCAAATCAAATTGGACAAAACAACTTTGTTATTTCTTTGAAGCAGATTTTTAAATATCTGAATAAAGTCAAGAAAATACTATCTTCACAGTTTTCCCTGTAATAAAATCTAGTTTTGTATCTATATACATCCTTTTATGAATGAATTTCATTCAATAGATAATTTAAAAAAATACTTGAGATTTAAAGAAGTTTTGAGTTAAAAATTTACAACAGGATAGAGTATTATATGTAATATTTTTTATGTTTATATTTCGCTTTCTCTTTATGTTTTTAGTTTTATTTTTTTGCTTTGTATTTTTATCTTTTTCTGCCTTTTTCTTTATTTTTATTTGTCTTTTTATATTAGTTTCTATTTTTTAGCAGTTACAATATATGAAGTATGATTCACTTTCTTCCATGTAATATTTCTAAAATCTACAGATAACAATTTACATATTTCTTTTTCTGAGTACATTTTTACATCTCCATCTTTGCTGTACTTTATGAAAACATTCATTATATGTCTAAATAAAAATGGTTGCCAACAGTCACAAATTATCAGGGTTCCTTTTGGCTTTAATACCCTACATACCTCTGACAATACCTTATCGGGTTTAGGATAATGATGAAAAGAATCATTACAATATACAACATCAAAAAATTCATTTTCAAATGGCAAATACTCTGAATCTCCTAAAACTAAGGTAGCATTCTCTTTTAGTTTATTTTTTGCTATATCTAGCATATTCTCAGAAATATCAATTCCATAAGCCTTTTTCCTACAATCTTCATTTAAAATAGCTTGTAATACTGCTCCTGTTCCACACCCTAAATCTAAAATAGTATCATATGAAATATCTGAAAGTGTTTTAAGTAAGACTGGATAAAGCTTTCTTGCATGTTGCCCCTTTATGTCTTGGTCATAGGTATCCGCTTGATTATTAAATGTTTTTCTTGATTTTTCTTTTATATCTGTCATATCTAAACTCCTCCTTTCTTATATTGTTCACAGTATATCACGGGTAGTTCTTTATGTCAATGAATGATATTCATTCACTTTAAATATTTAATATAACTATATTAAGTTCTCTATACTTATATTAATATTCAATTTATACTATGTGTATTATGATTAAGTTATATTACACATATTATGATTAAGTTCCATTATTCATATTATTCTTAAGTTATGCTATATATATTATATTTATTTGGTCAATTTGACCTTTTTATATTTTTTCTCTCTTCTAACTTTTATAAAACAATCATAAAATAAAGTATCATAATAATTACTCATACTTATCACGCATTTTTCTGTTTTATCTGTGACCTTTTATCTTGTCTCTGTAAATTTCACAATTAATATTTTGCCCTAACTAGTTCCTACCTTTAAAAATTTATTTTTAGAACCTATCAATTTTATTCTTTAATTGTCTCTTTACTTTAAAGATAAATCGGTCACAGTACTGTTCGTTTTTTACCAACAGCTCATATGCATCCATAATCCCAATAGATTGTACGAAACCAAAAATACCAACTGCCAATCCCAAAAATACAAGTGAATGATATTCTGTCCATTCAATGTACCCTCTAGCTGTTACCGCAATAATAAGAATACCAACTACAAACAAAAATGTACTTGGAATAGCAACTAACTTGTATTTTTTCTTGATTGAAATATATTCCTTTGATAATTCTTTCAAAAACTCATAATCAAATAACAATGGCTCTTTTCTCAAGATTTTATAATCTTCTTGTTCTGTAAACATCCCAAGTATAACAACACCAATACCTAAAACAACACACACTGCTATTCCTAAAATACGCCAACTTGTATGAGTTGGAAGCATTACATAAGGAATACCTGCTAATGCCCAAAACAAAAAACATAAACCCAAATATTTACATTCTCTTTTCTCATTGATAAGATAACCTCTTGCCACTTCCTTGCTTACATAATATCCCTTTTCATTTGTTCCTTTTATTGATTTCTCATCTTTTAATAAAAAATCAATTGATACTTCAAAGATATTAGATAGTAGTAAAAGTTTTTCTGTTTCAGGAAATCCTTGATTGTTTTCCTACTTACTAACCGCCTGTCTTGTTGTTCCGATTTGTTCTGCAATTGCTTCCTGTGATAGCCCTTTTTCTTTTCTCAACTTAAATAATTTTTCACCAAAATTCATATATTATTACCTCCTGTGATTTGATATCCAAATATTATCAAACTATTATGTTAAATTCTATATTTTAAGAAATGCACATTGTCAACTTCAAGTTGCACTCATGTAATTTGTTGCTAAAACATGATTTTATAATAATTTTTGCTTCTCTTTTTGTATTATAGCATCAATGGAAATCTAAATCCTTTCCTTTCTATTTTGGAAGTAATATTTGTCAAAATATGATTTTATTAAGTGTACAAACATTTGATTAACAATAGGCTTTTGATTTATGTTCTAAATACAGCATATCCACACATTGAGATTCCCCTTCAAAAATTGGCTCTGGATAATTATCTATAAAAAAGTTTTTAACCTTATGTGAATAAACAAATCCAAATTTCTCATAAAACGGGATTCCACTTTCAGCTGTACCCACAATCATTGATGGATACTTTTCACTATAAACATCTAAAATATGATTTATCATCTTTGATGCGTAGCCCCTATTTTGAAAATGTTCATATGTAGCAATATTTTTTAATTCACATGTTTCTTTAGAAATTTCATTTACAACTGCTATACAAGTGAGTTCATCATTATCATACAAAGCATACATAGTGCCTTCATCAAGATACTTATCAATCATTACCTCATATGGGTCAGCCAACAACAAAAGGTCAATGTGACCTTTTTTATTTTTATCTATAGTTTTTATTTCTATCATATATATCTCCTCTTTTCAGCATATATTTCTTTTATATTTTTGATACACATAACTAAATGATAATATAATTAGAACACTGAATGATTATTACTATCTGGTTTTATTGTATTTACTCCTTTTTAGTTTTTAATACTAAATTGATAATAGAATACATTTTTAGAAGAATCAAGAGTAATTACAACTTATAGGTTAAAAAAACTTTAATTGTGTATATGTATCTGATTTCTTATAGGCTTCTATAATGTCTTTCATCTCTGTCAAAATACCATAACGACCACATTCTTTTTTTAGTACTTGTTCACATCTCTTTCCATTCAAGCTAGGACATACATAATTTAGTCCATATGTCTTTTGATACTGAAATACTAGTTTTTGCGATATATTCTTTAAATGCTTATAAAAAAACTCTCTTTGACCATTACGCATTGTCATTCCATACATACAATAGATAAACTTTGCATTAGCCTTATGTGCTTTTTCAACAATTGCTCTTATCTCATTCTCATTGTCAGTCAAAAATGGTATCAAAGGTGTCAATAATATCCCACAAAATATTCCAGCATCATTAAGCTGTTTTACTGCTTCAAATCGTTCAGAACTTAGACTCACATTAGGCTCTATTTTCTTTGCTAATTCGTCATTTGCAGTGGTTATAGTCACTTTGACAATGGCAGAATTATTTCTTGTTATTTCTTTCAAAATTGGTATATCTCTAACTACCAAACTACTTTTTGTATCAATAGATACTCCAAAATGATTTTCTGAAATTAAATTCAATGCTTGTTGAGTAATGCAAAGGTCTTTTTCAAAAGGATTGTATGTATCAGACATAGCTCCAATACCTACAACTCCTTTTTTCCGTTTTGAACGTAGCTCCTTTTTTAGAGTTTCTATCACATTTTCCTTATATCTCACTTGGTCAAAATTTTCTATGTTGTATACTGTGCTACGACTGTCACAATAAATACAACCATGAGGACAACCACGGTAGAGATTCATATTATAATCAATCCCAAACCATCTTGAGTTGTCAAATTTAACTTTCTGTAAAATTTGTTTTGCTGGTATACTTTTAATCATTATTAACCTCTTTTACTATCAGCATCTATAATATTCTTTAAGGAATTCACCCATGTTTCTAACGTTTGAGTTAAGACCAATTGCTGGTCTAGAATAGCCTTCCCTGTTTCTGGTACATTCGATTTTGTATTTATATTTTCCTCAATATACGACTTTAATACTTGTATGTTTTCTTCAATACTACTCAAGCACAATTTTTGCTTTTCTGGTGTAAGGCTGTATAAATTTACTATTACAGCATTGAAATCCAGAAAAATGTTTACTGGCTTTGAAGCTGTATCAAACATTAAGTCTAAAAAATGCTTTTCACCTAATTCTGTTAAAGAGTAAATTGCCTTTTCTGGCATTCTCCCCTCTCTTACAACTGTACTTTGAATATAACCTTTTTCTTCTAACTGAATTACCTTCTTGTAAATTGATGGTGTACTGATTTTAACCCAACGTGATATATTTCTATATTCCACCACTTTCTGTATATCATAAGCACTCTGAGGCTGTTGCTTTACTATGCCAAGTACAATTAAATCTATTGTTGCCATAAAAATTCTCCTCTCGTTTTCTCTCTATTGACAAACACTATAAATTATAGTAGCATTTTCTGTATTACTATAATTTATAGTATTATATTTTAGAGCTAATGTCAATAGAAAGGGAGTGTTTAGCATGAAAGAAAGCAACAAAAAAATTGAATTATTAGGGTCTGCCCCAATACCGAAAGCATTGTTATCTATGGGATTGCCTACTATGATAGGTATGATGATAACTGCATTGTACAATTTAGTAGATGCATACTTTGTGGGTGGTCTTGGAACAAGTCAAATGGGTGCTATATCCGTTGCATTTCCACTAGGTCAGATTATTGTGGGATTAGGATTATTATTTGGAAATGGAGCAGCTTCCTACATTGCCAGACTCCTAGGTCATGGAGATAAGGAAAAAGCAGGTAAAGTTGCTAGTACAGCTATTTACAGTAATATAATAGTCGGTATATTATTTATTATTGTCATTATGATTCTTCTCAATCCTGTTTTAAAATTATTAGGAGCTACAAAAAGTATTATGCCTTATGCAATGTCTTATGCCAGTATATATGTCGTATCATCTATTTTTAATGTATTTAATGTCACTATGACTAATATTGTCACAAGTGAAGGAGCTGCTAAAACAACTATGTGCGCTATGTTATTAGGTGCATTGCTTAATATGATTTTAGACCCAATATTCATTTATACTTTTGGAATGGGTGTAAAAGGCGCTTCAATTGCAACTGCTCTTTCTCAGATGGTTTCAACACTTGTTTATATAGGATACATTTTTAGCAAGAAAAGCATGTTTAGTTTTAGAATTAAAGAATGTTGTTTTTCAAATGAAATCATGTCAGAAATATTAAAGATTGGTGTACCTACCTTAATATTCCAGTTATTGACTAGTCTCGCTATTACATTAACTAATATGGAAGCTACAAAATATGGTGATTCTGTAATAGCTGGAATGGGTGCAGTAACAAGAATAATGTCTTTAGGTAGTCTTATCGTATTTGGGTTTATAAAAGGATTCCAACCAATTGCTGGTTATAATTTTGGTTCAAAGAACTATGATAGATTACACAAAGCAATAAAAACATCTATAGAATGGACTACTATATTTTGTGTAGTACTTGGTCTTGTAATGGTGTTTTTCCCAACAGCTATAATTTCACAATTTACAAGTGGTGACGTGTTATTGATTGAAAATGGTAGTAAGGCTCTTAGGGCAAATGGATTTTCATTTATGTTATTTGGTTTTTATACAGTGTATTCTACATTATTCCTTGCACTAGGAAAAGCAAAGGAAGGTGGATTTTTAGGCATGTGTAGACAAGGGATATGTTTTATTCCTATAATCTTGATTATTCCTATATTTTGGGGATTAAATGGTATTTTATATGCACAACCAATAGCTGATTTTATAGCTGCCATAGTTGCAGGTTTTATGGCGATAAAACTACATAAAGAGCTTCATATTTTAAAAATAAATTCCATTTCTTCTAAAGAATAAATCGAATTTAAAGTATGTGTCAGTTATATAAATCGACTATCAAAGAAGCTTCATGTATATTACTTATACAAATCGACTATCAGAAAAGATATAAAATTATTTCATGTATTTTGTAGGCTTAATTAACTCTATTAGCACTTATAAATTAATTTATCTACTTACTATGAATTAACCTACTTCCTAACAGGCAATAATATATATTAACATATATTTTTCACACAAATCATACTATTAATATGTGGTTAAATAATCCTTTTTCTCAAACTACTTGTTATTTTATCTATTCACTTGTATCATGGGATTATAATTATTTTAGGAAGGGAGACATTATATGCTTTCACAAAACGATATTGATATACTTACACAAGGTTTATCTTTTTGGGATAAACTCACTGACTCTCAAAAAAGCTTATTAATCTCTTCAGCCAATATATCCCACTTTGAAAAAGGAAACTCAATTCATAGTGGTGATAGTGATTGTGTTGGTGTTTTGATTATAAAGTCTGGAACAATACGCACATACATACTTTCAGATGAAGGGCGTGAGGTAACACTTTTCCGTCTTGATAGTGGTGATGTATGTATATTATCAGCATCATGTATTCTAAATACAATAACTTTTGATGTCTATGTAGATGCTGAGACAGATTGTGATATTATACAAATTAGTTCTTCTGTTTTCTCAAAATTATCTACAGAAAATATTCATGCAGAATTGTTCTCGTATAAACTAGCCACTGAACGTTTTTCTGATGTTATGTGGGCAATGCAACAAATCCTTTTTATGAGTTTTGATAAGCGTTTGGCATCTTTTTTAGTTGATGAAATAACTAAGAACAATAATACTACTGTAAATATGACTCATGAACAAATTGCTAAGTATATGGGAAGTGCGAGAGAAGTTGTGTCGAGAATGTTGAAATATTTTGCTAGTGAAGGTCTTGTATCTCTATCTCGTGGTGGTATAAAAGTGTTGGATAAAGATAGACTTCGTTCTTTAACATTATAAGGGGATGACTCAAAATAAAAATTTAAATCATCTCCCTTTTTATACAAAAATTGAATATCATACATTATAGCTTAATATTTTATTAGATTCATTTTTTTATTTAAATACATCTAATGTTCCTATTTAATATAATAAATAAAAAACATTGACTATTTAGCTAACACTTTTTATTTATTATTCTCATAAACTTCTTTTATTTCATTCTCAGTTAATGTAGAATATTTAAATTTGGTTAATGTATCCTCTAATTTAAAACCATTCTTCTTTAGCATTATTATAAATCCAGAGTCTTTTCTTCTAGCTTCTTCCTTTTTAGCTCTTTCTTCAATTTCTTCTTTAAAATTTCTACTTTTATTCATAATGTAAGCACCTCTTTTTTATTATATCAATTCTTCATTAATTTAATTTTATTTTTCATATAATTACCTTCTGTTTTTATAAATACGGATAAATTTAGTTTGAATTTTTATTTGCTAATAAAATAGCTTAGTTTTACTTCTATTACTAATATGAAATAAATTTGAATTTTTTTGAAAAGCTTACTCTTATGATTAGTGTAACTTACCTGCGATTTTACCTGAAACTTTTTTATCTATTTCATCAAGAATATGAGAATATATATTTTTCATTGTTGCATTAACAATTCAAACACTACATTTCAATATAAAGCATTACATTTCAAATTGAAATCTTATATTTCTATTTGAAATGCAATATAAAGAAATATAATATTATTTTATTAAATTACAAAAAATATTTTCATAAAATTGTATTAAATCAATTTGATTAACAGTTAAATTACAATAAATCACATAAAAAAACAAATAAAATATTATTAATCTAAAAAGTTGGCATATTTTGTGCTTTTATAATTTAACATAAATCTAAAATTAAATAAGGAGAAGAAAATGAATAAAAAACAGTTGATGAAATTCTTACTTGTTGCAGCTATACCAATAATTGTATGGAGCTTACCTGCACCACAAGGATTAAAGAAAGAAACTTGGGATATTGTTGCTTTATATCTAGGTTTACTAGCAGGTCTTGTTATTAAACCATTTAAAGAGCCAATAATTACCTTAATCATTGTAGGTGTAGCCCTTATGTTTATGGATGAGTCAATACTACTTCATGGATATTCGGATAAAATGACTTGGTTTTTAGTTGTTGTAACTATTGTCTGTACAGCATTTGTAAAGACAGGACTAGGAAAACGTATGGCATACAACCTTTTACTAAGAGCAGGAGATTCTACTCTAGGACTTGGATACTTAATGATGATAAGTGATTTAATACTTAGTCCTGCTACAGGGTCAAATGCCTCTAGAACAACTATTATATATCCTATATTTAGAAATATCGCAGAAGGTGCAGGTTCTAAGCCTGATGATGAGCCTAAAAAATTGGGTGCATATTTAACAGTATTAACATATGTAGTCTCTCAAGGTACAGCAGCATTATTTTTGACAGGTATGGCAACTAATGCGATAACAGTTTCTTTGGCAGCAAGTATGTTAGGTGTTAACTTAACTTGGGGAACTTGGTTTATGGCATCAGTTGTACCAGCAGGTTTATTCTTACTAGTAGCACCACTTATAGTCTATAAAATATATAAGCCAGGTTTAACTCACTTAACAGATATTAAGCCACAGATAAGAAAAGATTTAGATTCATTAGGTGCTATTACAAAACATGAAAAGATACTAGTTGTATTCTTTATTCTTGCAATTCTTGGATGGATGTTTGGTGAAAAAATACCTTTTGTAAACTTAAATATGCAAGTAGTAGGATTTGTGTTCTTAGCATTAGTTCTTATAGCAGGTATTTTAGATTGGGACGATGTTATTGGAGCTAAAGGAGCATGGAATGTATTTATATGGTATGGTGCCTTTTATGGTATTGCTGGTTCGTTAGCTGATGCAGGTTTTTACAATTGGCTGGCTGATAAATTAGGTACAGTACTTAATCTATCAGATGTAAATGGATTATTAGTTACAATAGTACTATTGTTAGTGAGTTTGGCAGTTAGATACTTCTTTGTATCAAATAGTGCATTTGTAGCATCTTTTTATCCTGTACTATTTGCAATAGTTTTATCTACTAAAGCAAATCCGATGGTAGTTACATTATTACTAGCATTCTTTGCAAGTTATGGAGCTTTATTGACTCATTATGGAAATGGAGCTGGTCTTATAGCCTTTGCATCAGGATATGTATCTCAAAAAGATTTCTGGAAAGTAGGTACTATCATGGTAATGGTTGCATTAGCAATATTCTTAGTAATAGGCTTACCTTACTGGAAAGTAATTGGATTATGGTAAGTACACATTAAATTTATATACTGGAGATGAATAATTATGCTAGATTTACTTATTGTAAATGGACATGTAGTAGACCCTAAAAATAATGTAAATGGGAATAAAACAATTGCTATATACAATGGAAAAATAACTGAATATAAACATGGCGATAATGCAAAACACACAATAGATGCAAGAGGTAAATTTGTTTTTCCAGGGTTGATTGATGCACATGCTCATATGTTTGCAGATGGAACTGAAATTGGTATATATCCAGATAGCACCTATCTTCCAACTGGTGTTACTAGTGCAATTGATTGTTCAGCAGGGGTAGCAAACTACCAACTCTTTAAGTCTTCAATTGTGGCTAGAAGTAAAGTAAATATAAAAAGTTTCTTGCAAGTTTGTTCAGCAGGATTAGTAACTACTAGCTATCATGAATGCATTGACCCAAGGTATTTTAATCATGAAAAAATAGAACGAATATACAATGAAAATAAAGACAATATATTAGGTCTAAAAATAAGATTAAGTGAAAATTTAGTAGAAGATCTAGGAATAGAGCCATTAAAAGAAACTATTAAAATAGCTGAAAAAATAGGATGCCCTGTTGAGGTACATTGTACAAATTTACCAGTTCCTACAGAGGAAGTATTAAATATATTAAGACCAGGAGACATATTTGAACATGTATATCAAGGTGTTCAAAACACTATCCTCGACTCAAATGGCAATTTATATGAATGTGTAAAGAAAGCAAGAGAAAGAGGAATCATATTTGACACAGGAGAAGGTAGAAAACATGGTGATTTTGAAGTCATGCTAAAAGCAAAAGAACAAGGATTTATAGCTGATATTTGTAGTACAGATTTGGTGTTAGAAAGCATGTTTAGAAGACCTATATTCTCTCTACCAAATCTTATGTCTAGATACATGTGTATGGGAATAAGTCTATATGATGTTGTAAAAATGACAACACAAAATCCAGCTAAACTTATGAAAATGGAAAATCAAATAGGATGTTTATCAGAGGGTTCAAATGCAGATGTAGCAATATTTGACATTATGGATGTTAAACAAACTTATACAGATTGGAAAGGTAGTAAATTCGAGGCAGATAAATTATTAAAAACAGAAATGACAATTAAAAATGGATTTATAGTATATTGTGCCCCAGATTACATATATGAAAATTAATTAGGAGGAAAAAAATGGGTTGGAAAATATTATTACCACAAGAAATAATGCAAGAAGGAAGAGATTACTTAGAAAGTAGAGGACATGAACTAATAACTGGTTCAGGCATGGAGACTAAAGATATAATAAATGATATAAAAGGTATTGATGCAATTATAGTTAGGTTATCTAAAATAACGAGAGAGGTATTTGAAGCTGCTGATAACTTAAAAGTAATAGTACGTCATGGTGCAGGATTTGATACTGTAGATTTAGATGCAGCAAAAGAATTTGGTGTTCAAGTATTGTATTGTCCAGTAGCAAATAGTACTTCTGTTGCAGAGGTAACACTAATGTATATGTTATATTGCTCTAGAAATTATACAAGAGTAAGAAAAAGTTTTATAGATGACTATTATAAAGCTAAATTAAGAACTCCTAAATGTGAGCTTGATGGAAAAACTGTAGGAATTATTGGATGTGGAAACATAGGTTCAAGAGTTGCTAAGATGTGTATGGATGGATTCAATATGAAAGTGGTTGCATATGACCCATATAAATCATCTAAAGACTTCCCACAAGGTGTAGAAGTAACTAGAGATATAAGCAAAATATATAAAGAAAGTGATTTTGTTTCTGTTCACTGTCCAACAACTTCTGTCACTAAACATTTTATAGGAAAAGAACAGTTTAGTATGATGAAGGAAACAGCATTTTTTATAAATGCAGCAAGAGGAAGTGTTGTAGATGAACAAGCTTTATATGAAGCATGTAGAGATAATATTATAGCAGGTGCTGGCTTGGATGTATTACAACAAGAACCAGTAGATTCTAAAAACCCTATATTATATTTAGATAATGTTGTGGTATCTCCTCATATAGGAGCAGCAACTAAAGAAGCTACTAATAGAGCCTCTTTACACTCTGCAATTGGAATTAATGAGGTATTTGAAGGTAAAAATCCTACTTGGCCAGTAAAATCAATAGATTGGGACAATGCAACTATATACAATGATTAGTAAACAACAAACACTTATTAGGAGGAACTTAAAATGACAATAGGAAATAGAGTATATTTAAAAAGAGATTTACCAGATAAAGAACTTGTAAAAAGATTTAGTGTATTACCAGCAGCTAATGTAGGAGACTGTATGTATAGGTCAAGTGCATTAAGTTCAGAAATAAAGTTAATGTCTTCACCAAAAAACAGAATGTGTGGAGTTGCATTAACAGTAAAATCAAGACCAGGAGATAATTTAATGCTTCATCAAGCTCTTAATATAGCTCAAGAAGGAGATATTATAATACTATCTAATAATGGAGATAGAACACAAGCTATCATGGGAGAAATCATGTACAAATATCTTGCAGATTTCAAAAAGGTAGCAGGAATTGTAATAGATGGTCCAATAAGAGATATTGATGTTATATCAAAGTCTAGTTGTCCAATATATGCTACAGGAACTACTCCAGGTGGTCCATATAAAGAAGGTCCTGGAGAAGTGAATGTACCTATATCTATAGGAGGAATTGCTGTTAATCCAGGAGATATAATATTAGGAGACCAAGATGGTGTAATCGTAATCCCTAAAAATGATGCAGCAGACCTTATTGATAAAGCAGAAGCAAATGCTCAACAAGACCATGCTAAAGTAGTAAAAGCTTCTGAAGGAACTGCAAATAGAGAATGGGTAAAAGAAACATTAGAAAAAAAAGGTGTACAAATTATAGATGATGTTTACAGAGTTTAGTAATAGATGACTTCTACTCTATGTCTATAAAATATTTATACATATAAATATTAAAATAAAAATGGATGTGTCTCAAAATGAACTTTTTAGTTCATGAGGCACTCTTTTTTGTATGAAATCAACTATATTTTCATCATTTCAACAATGAAAAAGAAGCTTATCTCTATTTTGAGACAGCCCCATTTTTTATTTTATTCAATGAATATTTTATTTAATAAATATTTTATTTATCATATATTTAATTTGAAAGTTGATACTTTTTAAGTTTACGCCAAAGAGTAGTAGTACTGATACCTAACTGACTTGCAGTAACAGATTTTACTCCATTATTTTTCTCTAATGTTTCAAGAATTAATTTTTTTTCATAATCTACAATTTTATTATCTGCCAAAGTAGGAGAATAATCTATTGTGGATGTTGAATTCATATCCTTTCGAAAATGTGGCTCAGAAGTTAAAATTTCAGAAACTAAGTACTCATCTATAAAATTATCATCACACATAACTACTAGTCTTTCTACTATATTTTTTAATTGTCTTATATTACCAGGAAAGTCATATCTACTTAAAATTTTAAGTGCAGAATCAGATATTGACACTGGTTTGTTATAATGAGATATAATAGCATATGTCAGTTGTTCGATATCTTCTTTTCGCTCTCTAAGAGGAGGTAAATCTAGCTTCAACACACAAAGTCTGTAAAATAAATCTTCTCTAAAATTATTATTATCAATCTGCTCCACTAAGTTTTTATTGGTAGCTGTTATAACTCTTACATTAATAGGTACAACTTTAGTATCACCTATTCTAGTAACTTCCCTCTCCTGCAATACTCGAAGCAGTTTGACTTGGACATCTTTAGAAATTTCTCCAATTTCGTCTAAAAATATAGTCCCATTATGTGCCAATTCAAAGACACCTGCTTTTCCTTCATTTCTAGCACCTGTAAAAGCTCCCTTTACATATCCGAATAGTTCACTTTCAAGTATATTTTCAGGTATAGCTGCACAGTTTATAGCCACAAAAGGTCCATTAAATCTATTGCTATAATTATGTATACTTTGAGCAAATATTTCTTTTCCAGTACCAGATTCGCCAGTTATTATTATTGTAGAATCAGATTTAGCAAATTTCTTAGCCATATTTACTGAGTGCATTAATGCATCACTTGAACCTAATATATCGTTAAAATTGCTTTTTGCACAATGAGACTTTGAAATTAAACTCTCTCTTATTTCTTTTTCTGTTGATTGAATATTTTCGATATCTTGTATAGTTGCAACACATCCAAAATGCAAACTATCAATTATAATTGGAAAACAATCAAATGTGAGAGAAGACCCTTTAAAATTAATTATATTGTTACATAAAGAATGCCCATTTTTCAATGAATCCGAAATATCACCAGAAGTTAAATAATCTTTTATAAATTTATCAACTTGGTTAAATAGTAGCCTTTTTGCTTGATTATTTATAAAAAGTGGTGAGTGATTTTTATCAATTGCAATTATACCACTATGGGTACATTCTAGAATTTCTTCTGTAATAGAGTTATTTATTCTCTTTTCAATTCCTATGTTATATAGATGAATTGCTTCATTAATAGATGCATGAATAGAAGACTTTTCAACTTCAGTCTCTATACAGGGCTTATTGTATTTAGAGGTGATTTCTTTTGTTGTTTTTCCACCTATGAAAATTTCAGTACCATTATCAATTAATTCTTTTATTGTATCTTCAAACTCATAAAGAGAATTTAACTTGGGTATTTCTAAGTCAAAATTGGAGATTTCTTTGAATCGCTTAGCCGTTTTATATGATAATTCTAAACCTATAAATCCTATTTTTGAGGAATATTTAAGTGCTTTTTTGTACGAATAAAATATGTCTTCATATTTATATCCAATATCTACTATAGGAATTGAAACATGCTTACGCAATAAATCAACATTTTGACCACGAGTAATTATTACTTTAGTGCCTAAGTTAATTAGGTTATCTGCTAGTTCTATAGTTTCTTTACCTGTAGCAATGTATGATGGAATTTTTATATGTAGTTCTTCAAGCACTTCATATACAGTATCTGAAAATAACTTAGAAGGAGCAATAACTACTATCTCGTTTTTCATATCATCAAATCTCCTTTTATTAATCTATTTTTAATCTATTTTTTATTTTATATATGTATTGTATTAATACCTTGTACTCTCATTTTACCATGATAAAAGGGGATGTCTCAAAATAAAAATTTGAATCATCTCCTTTTTTATACAAAAAACAGAAAAGGAGTTCCTAAGAACCCCTAATCTATATGATAATTGCTATGTAAAAAAAACAAAAAACACATTATAATTATTTATAATCTTATTTGTCGTCTTACTTGTAATATTCAAATATCTATCCATAAACATAAAATAATATTATCCACAAACAATAATATACAAACAATAAATAAAAATAAATATATTATATATTATATATACATATTATAAACCTCAAAAAATTCTTCAGTCGTAACTGTATCTAACCATTCTTTAGAAGGATATAAAAACTTATACTGATTGTTTTTAATAAGACTATCATCCATAGTATCATAAATACAAGATAGCAATGATGCAGACTTCACAAATGAATTACAAAACTCCTTAGATACAAGAGATTCCAATACCTGCAACATAGTTTTTTCATCTAATGATTTACTTGCAGCAATATAAGATGGTAATGCTATAGCTCCATCATCAGGGTATGACATAAATAAATCGTTATTATTAGCACGCTTTGCATATATACTAGGAGTTATTGCTAATCTATCCGAACCATTTTTTACATCATTAAATGATTGTATTGGCATATCTAATATAGTTGAATTAGATAAAAATCTCTCCACATACTCTTTTCCATATCTACTCCATATAGCTTTAACAACAGATTTCGCACCAGAGTTATTTATACCACCAATAACAGTTTTTGTATCAGTGTCAATTACGTTTTTTATAGAATCTGTTAAACCCTTGTAATTATGGTTATAAGAAAATACTAATGGTATAACCAAAAATGGAAGTAATCTTTCATCAAAATATATAGATGATGATTTAATCTCACTTTTAATATTGAAATAGCTCGATAACGAGTACAAGTTACTTGAAAACTTTGAATAGATATTCTTATCTTCATACACTTCTAAATCTGTAGAAACTATAATATCAGGAATTAAAGCATCTGGTTTTTTTAAATACTCATTGAGTTTGTAAGGATAACCTATACCAAAATAAGTTACCTCTAAATTAATATCCTTCTCTTTTAAAGACATAATTAAATTATCTAAATAGTTTTTCTCATATTTATGAAGTATACAAATATTGCTCCAATACAGCCTAACATTTTTCATAAAGAGTCTCTCCTTTTCTTAATTTATATTGACATTCTAATTGAAATTCATATATATCTTTAAGTTTCCCTAAGATTTCTTTTTCTTCTTTAGTCTTATTGATTACTTTGAAGATTGAACCATTTTTCATTATTATACGCTTCTCTGCTATAAGTGCTGTATGAGGGTCATGAGTAACTATAAAAATCAGCTTATCACTTTTCAATAAGATGTCTAATGCAACATTTTTATTTATTCCAGCATTCTCTATTTCATCTATCAAAACAATAGGATTATTTGAAATGAGAGCAACATCTGCAATCATCAAGGCACGTGTCTGTCCCCCACTCAATGATGTAAGGTCTTGAGATAGGGAAATAGGTTCTGCTGTTATGGAGTTTGCTACATCTAATACTTCTTTTATTGATACAGAAGTATTGTTTTTACATTCTTTATGTATAACTAAAAAGTCCTCAACTGTAGAATCAAGAACAAACCTCATGTTTTGGCTAAGATGAGAAATGAGATTTGTAGAAAATTTATTTCTTTCCTCAATAGCAACTTCCATATTATCAATGACTACTTTTCGATTAGTCAAAGAATCTTTATTGACAAACTGCTCTATATCTTTGATTAACCTGCTTTTACCAGAGCCAGTATTACCTACAATAGAATAAATATGACCTCTATAAAAAGTTAGAGATTCAAAGTTCTCTGTATTCCCAAGTTTGTTTTTTCCAGGATATATGGTTACACTTTTCATTAAAATTCACCTCTAAAATTCATTTTAGAAACTATGCCTTGTTGGAATTCATCACCAATTCTACATTCCCCAATACAATAAGAACATACTCCACTTGGCATTGTATGTCTTAATAAATGTTCGTCGTTATTTGAAATATTAGTACTTTTTATATAGTTTGAAATTAGCTCTACACCAAAACCAACTAATCCATCTATAAAGAATATATTAGAATTAGGATTTATTTTTTTTATATTAAATGATATTATCTCTCTTTCTGCTTGCGATACCATGTCTATTTTACTTAGAACTATGGCATCACTTTCACTTAACATAGGGCCTAGTTTTTGAGGAGTCTTAAAGCTAGATGTACAATCACATACACATATGTGTAATGTTTTATTTGTTGCAGGTGAGCATCTATTGCAAAGCCCAGCAGTTTCTATTAGTAAAATATCGCTACTTTTATTTTTAGCCCAAAGTATAAGTTCGTTTATGTTTGAGATAAGAAAATGGTCTGGACATATATCTTTACTAAGTCCAACAATATAAGGTATATTCAATTTTTTATATATTAAATCATCATCAGTAGCTAGACAATCTATCTTACATATTGAAGGGTTAAGCCCATTAGACTTCAGATAAGGAATTAAATGTTTTATTAAAGCAGTCTTCCCTACAGAAGATGAACCAGAAATTAATATAGTTTTCATGGCTTATGTAAAATCTCCTTTCATATTTTGTTAAGAGATATGATAGCATTAAAAACTACTAAAAACTGTATCAAATGAGACAATTAATAAATAAACTTGATTGAAAATAATTATCAATATTATTGAATTTTGGTAAATACTATGATATTATTTCAATCAAAGTGAATATTTATCAGAAAAGGTGATGACTTTGAATGAGAAGGAAGTACTAATAAATAGTAAGTTATTTTCTGAAAGATACATTGTAGAAGATAAGATAAAAGCAAAGAGTTATAAAAAGGGTCAATTTATAAGCGATTTTTTTGATAAAGAATATTATGTAGGTGTAGTCAAAACAGGACAAGTATCCATCTATTGTATATCAAGTGATGGAACTGAAGTTAACATGTCTATTCTAAAGGAAGGAGATGTTTTTGGAATTTCTAATATATTTGATGAAGAATCCTTAGATACTGTACTAAAATGCAAAAGTGATGTTTACGTAGTTTTTTATCCAAAAAAATGCTTTATAGATATGATGAAGTTGGATATTGCTGTTGCTTTAGAGTATTCAAGATATTGTAATAGAAAAATACAATTTTTACTTAGAAAGGTAGAGTTTTTAAATATACAATCTAGTAAAAAGAAAGTTATTGAATACTTACTAGAAAAAGCTAGTAAAAATGACACTGTGCTATTAGAGTGTTCTAAGGAGGAGTTAAGTAAAAGAATTAGTGTAAGTCGAGCATCTTTATATAGGGAATTGCAGTCATTACAAAATGAAAATTGTTTAGAACTTGGTAAAAAGTGTATAAAAATATTGAATAAAGAAAAGTTAACACAGATTCTATATGAAATATAAACTTAAATAACAGATTCTATATAAAATATAAAATTAAATACTAGGAGGAAGTTTTTATGAAAAAGAAATTATCAATATTATTACTAGCATCATTAATAATAATTTCATTGGTAGGATGTGCATCAAACCCACCAGAAAAACAAACAAAAGAAGAAGCTAAAGTAGTTGCAAAGGTGACAGCACTAAAGGGTCCTACAGGAATGGGAATGGTCAAAATGATTGGTGATGAAAACGATAAAAAAGAAAAGGATTATGAATTTTCAATAGCAAATTCTGTTGATGAAATTACACCCAAGCTTGTTAACAAAGAGCTAGATATTGCTGCTATTCCTGCAAATCTGTCATCTGTTTTATATAATAATAGCAATGGTGAAATAGAAACACTAGCCATTAATACTTTAGGAGTCTTATACATAATTGAGAATGGAAATTCTATAAACAGTGTTGATGATTTAAAAGGAAAAACGATTTATTCTAGTGGTAAAGGCTCTACTCCTGAATATGCTTTGAATTACATATTGAAAGAAAATGGAATTGACCCGACTGAAGATGTCAACATAGAGTACAAATCAGAACATACAGAATGTTTGGCAGCATTATTAAATGATAAAAATGGAATAGCACTACTTCCCCAACCATTTGTAACAACAGCATTGACTAAGAGTGACAACTTAAGAGTAGCTTTGGATTTGACAAAAGAATGGGATACTTTGAATAAAGATAAAAATACTGAAAGTGCTTTAGTAACAGGAGTTGTTGTTGCACGAAAAGAGTTTATTGATAAATATCCAGAAAAGGTTAAAAGTTTCTTAGAAGAATATAAGAAATCAGTTGATTTTACAAACAATAATATAGAAGAAGCTTCAAAACTTATTGAGGAAAATGAAATAGTACCATCTCAAATAGCAAAGCAAGCAATACCAAAATGTAATATAACATTTATAGAAGGTAATACAATGAAAGATAAATTAAGTGGATACTTACAAGTACTTTATGATGCTAATCCAAAGTCAATAGGAGGAAAGATGCCAGGTGAAGATTTCTACTACACTCAAGAAAATTAGTAAAGCTCATATACTAGCAATAATCTTTTGGCTTATAGTTTGGCAAATAAGTAGTATGATAATTGGTCAGGAGATACTTTTAGTATCTCCTTTTTCCTCTTTAAAAAGGTTATTCGAATTATCTATGAAGTTTGAGTTTTGGCAATCAATACTCTTTTCTTTTATGAAAATAACAACAGGATTTATATTAGCTTTTATCATTGGAATAATATCTGCCATAATAGCATCTAATAAAAAAAATTTTAGGATACTTATTGAACCCTTAATACTGACAATACAATCTATACCAGTAGCTTCTTTCATAATATTATCTCTAATATGGATATCTTCAAAGAACCTGTCTATTTTTATATCTTTCTTGATGGTATTGCCAGTGGTATATAGAAATATTCTAGATGGAATAAATAGTATATCTAGGGAGTTAAATGATATGGCAAAAGTATTTAAGGTCAGTAAGATAAAAAAAATAAGGTACATATATTTATCTGAGGTAGCACCATATCTAAGAGCAGCATGTAGTGTTTCTTTAGGGCTATGTTGGAAGTCTGGAATAGCAGCAGAAATAATAGGAATGCCAGCTAATTCTATAGGAGAAAACTTATACAAAGCTAAAGTATACTTAAATACACCAGATTTATTTGCATGGACTATAGTTATTATTATAATAAGTATTTGCTTTCAAAAGGGCTTTTTATCATTGATAGACTATTTATTAAAAAGATTGGAGATAAACTAAATGGATATAGTAATTGAGAATCTAAGTAAAAAATATAATGATAAGGTTGTTTTAGACAATTTTAATAATGTATTTAAAGATGATACTATCTCATTTATAACAGGAACATCTGGTATTGGTAAAACAACATTGATAAGAATATTAATGGGCTTGGAGAAAGCAGATAGTGGAAAAATTATAGGTATTAGTAATAAAAAGATTAGTGCAGTATTCCAAGATGATAGTTTGTGTGAAAATCTAAGTGTGTTATTGAATATAAAGTTGGTATGTGAAAGTCTGGGTAATTCAGAAATTGAAGATGCTTTAGAACTATTGGACTTAAAGGGTTGCATGAATAAAAGAGTAAGGGAATTAAGTGGTGGTATGAAAAGAAGGGTTGCAATATTAAGAGCTTTATTATATGATTTTGACTTGCTTATAATGGATGAGCCATTTAAGGGTCTTGATATTGAAACTAAGTATAAGGTTATGGATTTTGTAATAAGAAAGATGGAAAATAAGAGTGCTATAATAATTACTCATGATATGGATGATATAAAATACTTTAGAAATCATGAAAAATTAATAATTGACTTTAAAATGCCTTCGATATATTGATTTCATATTGGTTTTAAAATCAACTAAAGTTTTTATATGAATATTATTTCAAACTTACTAATTCTATATACCAAAAAGGCTGTAGGCAAATTTGTTTTTACATAAAAAAGTACCTGCGATTAAAACAAGTACTTTACATATTTTTTCTAATTTGTGATATAATAAAAGCAAGAAGAACTACAATCTATTTGCAGTAGAGTGGAGTTCGTAAATTAGTGTTTCTTTTTGAACTTAATCTTTAGTTCAAAACTAAAGTCACTCCTGCCAGAGTGGCTTTTTACTTTTTTAAACAATTTATCCGTTAAGTAAACTATTAAACTGGCAACTAAACTTGCTAGTACACCTTGTAAAAAATTATCCACACATACTCACCTCCCTTCTATACGTTGGGAGGATAACCTTTTGTATGAACTCCACTCTATAAATTGTAGATTACATCTTCTTGCTAAAACTATTATAACATATAATTCCTACATATTTTACCTATTCTATAGTTATTTTCCTATCTCCTTCGCCCTCTTTTTCTTTCTCTTTCAGCCTCTTTCATTGCTTTATATTCTATCTTATTATTTAATTATTATTGCTATCTAAATTTATCATGTCTACTCTTTTTAATTTTCCTACTTAATTAAAACTCTTACACATAAAAAAGAAGCATAAACAAGTTTATTTTATACAAACTCTATCTATACTCCTCACAAATTCACATAAATTCTCTCTACACAGACTTACTCTTTGCCTTACATATCATCTGAGTCATAGTACCCATAGGGCAATAAACACACCATGAACGAGGCTTAAATAGTATCATCGTAATCAATCCAAGAACAGTTGATGTAAGCATAACACTATAAAAACCAAACGCAAACTGTACCACCCAAGGTGAAACTAAAGTCCCATGATATGCCCATTGCCATGGCATTTTTATAGTCCAAAGCAAAGTCACTACCTCTTTAAAGTTTCTACTACCCTCAAACACTAGATAAGTTGAAAAAAGCATATTAGCAAACATCACCATAAAAAATGTCAAAAAACCATATCTAAACCACTTACTTCTAATAAATTTAGGAATATCTTTATTTCTTGACAACTTTAATTTATTTCCAAGCAAATTAAACAGCTGCCCTCTTCCACAATATTTATTGCAGTACGCTTTATTTCCTTTAATAATAGAAATAAGTAATGGGATAAAGAAACAAATTAACCCAATCCAAGCGAAAATAATATTTACAAATCCCAATATCAAATATATCGAAGAGAAAATCCATAAATAGTCATACCAATGTTTTTTATTATTCATGACACTTACCTTCTTCCTCTTTTAATATTGTTATAATCTCAATCACAGATGCTGGACATACCTTCTCACAAATACCACATCCAACACATAAGTCTCTATCAATCTTTGCACTAATACCATGTGGTACTGAGATAGCCCCTCTTGGGCAGACTTTTATACAGCTACCACAAGCTACACACTCGTTTTCTAAAATATTTGCATACTTCTTTTTTTTAGAAGACATAATAACCTCCCTATATTATTATTCTATAGGAATTATATCAATATATTTACTTTTTATCTGTGACTTAATCACATAAGATATCAAGATTAAAAATTCTACTCTAATAGTCACACTTGCCTTATCCACAATATATCTATTTTTTTCTAACAATGTACCTGACATTAATAACACTCATGTCAAACATTCTCGCTAATTCCATATAATTTTTTCCATTAAATAATTTAATCATAAGCTCATTTCTAGCCTCTTTTAAAGCACCCTCCACTGTCTTAATATAAAAATATGTTCCCCCACTTTGTTGACACAATTTCAGATACTCCAATAAATTATACTTATGTAACTCCTTTGGAATACTCACTTCTATATTGTGTTCTTCAAGCAATTCTATAATTTTTTCCAATTCTAACATCTTTTCACCTCATATTTTATATTATTTTTAGACTTTCAATAAGCTTGTTATGGCTATCTTATTACTCTAATAATTTAGTTCTTGAAAATGTAACCTATCCCCATAGTAACAAAAATGCTTATGCCTAGTCTGTCCATCCCTACACTTCGCAACTATTAAATCAACAATCTTAATTCCCCTGTACTCTGATTCCCTAACTAATTCCTCACTTTCTCCTATATCTTTTACTGCTTCTTCATAATCACTCCCTTTTAATTGATGTATATAAACCACATTGTTGCTATCGTGGTAGATGGCTTTACTATCCCTCATAGGTCTATCTCCATAAGGTCTAAAATCTTTCATTTCATCATTTAATTGACTTAACTGAATTATTGGTATATCAAAATCCAGAGTCATACTTTTTAATTCTCTAGAAAAAGTGGCTACTTCTCTTTCTCTTTTTTCCATACTTTTTTGAGATGTAAGAAGTTGCACATAATCTACAATTAATAAGTCGGGCTTTATTTGCCTTATCCTCTTTCTAATTGCACTGATTGTGTCTATCTTGTCATTTATATAAATTAAGTTATTCTCGCGTAAATCTCCTATTGCATTTACAATTAGTTTCCAATCACTTTCATTTATCTCTTTAGATTTCATATTTCTTGTACTTACCCCTGTTATCTTGCATATATTTCTCATAAACACTTGCTCACTTGTCATTTCTCTACTTATAAATAGAGTCTTTTTCCCTTGCTTGGCCGAATTTAACATTATTTGAAGAGCTAAAGCAGTCTTTCCAACTCCTGATTTAGCTGCTATTGTTGTTAGCTCTCCTTTAAAAAGACCTCCTATAGTCGAATCAAGTAAACTTATCCCAAACTTAAATCCAACATCCTTTTTACTTTCTAAAAAATCAAGGACTTTTTCTGCTATGCTATGTACATCATCATTTTCATAAGTATCTTTGTCCAAGATTTTTCTTATATTATTTTCAAATTTATAGATGCAAGTATCGATATTTTCTCCAAAATTTATACCTTCCAAGAGTCTTTGACAATTTTGATTTATGCTTCTTCTTGCTAAGTTTTCTTTTAAAATTTTTATATAACCATCAATACCAAAAGTTTGACCCCAAGTGATTACACTAGTTAAACTGCTCATTTTAATTGCTAAAGACTTCTCATCTATCTTTGATTTTACAGTTGCTACATCAATTATTATCTTTTCTTTTCTAAGTTCTTTCATGATTTTAAATATTTCAAGGCATGTAGAATTCATAAACATATTTTCATTTAAGTCATCTAATTTGTAGTTTAATTTATTGTCTAAAATAATTGTGCCTAAAATAGCCTGCTCTATTTCAACAGCTTTTGATTTAACCATATAAATTAATCTCACTTTCCTCTTAAGTTTTATATTTTAATATTATTAAGTCTTTTATTTTTATATTAGATTACAATGATATTGTCAGTTAGAAATATACTTTTAATTGTAAAAGATATAAATATATTTCCAGTTAAAAATGCATTATCAGCTATAAAATATATAAATTCATGTTAGTTATAAACGCATTGTCAGCTATAAAATATATAAATTAATTTCACTTATAAATGCATTCTCCGACTAGTTAAAATTCACAGACTGGATTCCAATACCTTACATTTTCATGTTTTTTTCTTTCACGCTTGCTGTCATCATATGTGGTATAGTCAGAATATATATAATTATTATTGTTATGATTGTCGTTCTTTTTACACTGGTAAACATTACTTTGATTTTTTACAGATATGTTTTCATTAACATAGGATTCAAATTTATGGCTAAATAAGGTCTCTGGTCTTATATACATTTCCATTATGGTATCTTTCCACTTAGCTACTTTTACCTCAATAACTTTGTAGAAATCTTCTAAGACATAACCCTCCTTTAGTCTTTCATTGATAAGTTTGATGCTCGTTGGAGAATTGATTTTAAAGTTTTTTCCTGTTTTTTTATTTAGCATATTTATAATGCTTTGCTGTATATTTTTTTTATTAAATTTATTTAAAGATTCTTTTTTATTTGTTACAAACTTAGCTTCTTTTTGTGCATCATGAGTATTATCAAAATCACTCTTTTTACTATATCTACTCATGCTACTAAACACTTTGCTATTGCTTGATTTTATAACATTTTTACTTTGATTATCTTCTATGTCATTTTTAGTTATTTTATCTATGTCATTATATGTTTCATTAAATCTGACATTTGAAGACCTCGATTTTAAATTAGAGTTTTCTATTTTCAATTCTTCTCCAATAAATGGTTTGTTAGTATAATCTTTAATTTTATTAGTTACATTAGTAAAATTAATAGTAGGTTTTTCAGAGTTGATATTTTCATTATTAGAACGAGTATTTTTACCATGATTTTTTATTCCACTATAATCTAAGTCATTGCTTTTTTTATTTGCAGAATTATTCTTACTACTTGAATTATTACTACTTAATATACTACAGTCATCACAACTACTACATTCTGTATTATCATCAGTACTACTATCATATTTTGACATTCCACCATAAATACAATCTTCATCAATACAACCTTTATTTTCTGTATTTCCATAACTATACTCTAAATTACTGAACTCATAGCTCTCTACACTGTCATAGTTAAAATCTATAGTTTTATCACTATCAAATAAATTCTCACTAATACTATCAAATAAATCTTCACTAATTTCTGAACTAATATAACTATATATAGAATGCATCTTCCCCTTTGCTCCCTTAGATACAAGCCTTATTACTCCTAAATCTGAAAACTCTCTTACAAGCCTACTTATAGTAGAAATAGAAAGTTGTAAATCTGTAGCAGCTCTTCTTACTGTCATATAAAATTGACCTCTTGGTAAAGTCCCTTGCAATCTCTGTATATTTTCTTTTCTCATTATATAATGATTAAATCTTATTTTATTAATATCACTTGTTATATCAAAGCCTAATACTACCGAATTCAATTTATAAAATCCATTATTCATCTCTACTAACCCCTTTTCTACTAATAAGTAATCGATTCTCAATAATTATTACTTTATATAAATAACATAAAGTTTAAATTTAAATATACATTTATTTTAATATATTTTAAATATACTTATTAATCCCTTAAAATCCCTATTTATATTCTTAAATATGCAAATGTATTATGTCATATTTATTTATATTTTTTTATTTATATAGCTTATTTATTGTTTTTTCCCCTTTATACAAGCAATTGTACCATTTTGTTTATTTTTTATCCAACAAATATTTTCGACTATTTTTTTTGGATTCTCAATATATCTCCATTATTTAACAGAATATTTTATAGAATATACAGTCTATTTAAATTAATAGGCAATAAATTTAGTAAATTTGTCTAAAAAAAACTTTATAAAATGTCTTTTACCTACTCCATACTTAATCTTTACAAAATATTTTGTATAGCATTTTATATATTGTTTTCATTTATTATTCGCTTAATATTGCTCACACACATGTTGTGTTTAATAGCTAGTTCCCCATAATTAACTCCATTAAATTGTCTCACTATCTCCCTATTTCTTGCATATCTAAAAATCCCCTTACATGTAGGTATATAAGTGTTTGTACCTCCATACAATTTAGCAATCTCTACAAACTTATCAATTCCCACTATTTCCACCATTGCATGAAACTGAACTGGTATATCTTCTAATTTTACTTTCATAAACTACACTCTCCTTTAAAATATTTTTAATAGCTTTAATAGCTTTAATAGCTTTAATAGCTTTAATAGCTTTAATAGCTTTAATAGCTTTAATAAAGATTTTAATGGTTTAAGAGTAAAATGTTAATATTGGACTTTTAACTTTTTTATTTACAGATTAAATTTAATAATTTTTTTAACATAAACCTTAGACTAAAACGAACACTTCTAAAGAACTTTGACTATAATAATATTTTTCTATAAGTAACATAGAGCTATATATTCCATGTTATTTCTATATTCATATTTAAAAATATAATAACTTTGATAAAAGTACCTAATACTCTCTCCCTATATTCAAAAACTGATTCTTATCATGTGAATTCATAATTGAAAATTTCATTCATTGTATTTAGTGAATGAATGACTGTCCTTGCAAAACTTTATTAACAAATCATAATCCTTTCAAATCTAACAACAAAAAAAGCAGTAAACCTTAGTCGATTTACTGCTCTGGTAATTTTAAATTTACAACTTAATAGCACACTCCATTGCAAGCTCAAAGGTATGTACTTTTTGTGAAATCGGACGTATAGTTAATCCTCGTTGTTCCCATACATCTGAGTTTAGATTATCACAAGCATAAACAAACTGTGAAAATATAACATTTCTAAATTGTGCTGCGGCAGCTACAGCAGCACATTCCATATCAACTGCAATACATCCCTGTTTCTTCCGTGTAAGCATTTTATTACGTGTTTCACGATATGGAGCATCAGTAGTCCATATTTTACCTTTTATGTATGATAATCCTTTACTTTTAAATACAGATTCAATCACTTTAACTCCATGTGGGTTAAGTATAATTTCATCAGAGGCTGGTTGATAATGATAACTTGTGCCCTCATCACGGATAGCTGATGTTGGAATGATTAAAAATGCATCATCAATAGAATGGTCTAACACACCACATTCTCCACAGATAAATATCTTCTTTGCTCCTAACGCGACTAATTCTTCAAAGTTGGTTACACATGCTGGTGCACCTACCATAACCTGACAAATCCCAATTCTTATATTCTTGAAAAATACTTCATAAATTGGTATATCTCCAGCAACACTAATTAAACGACCTATTTTTTTGCCATTATACTTTTCAACAATTGTTTGTATCATAGATTTTGAAAATTCACATACGATAGTTTCAGGAAAATGACAATCAGGTTTTTCTATTACATAATCTGGCCTCAAAATCCCCCAAAAATCAGAGTCAAACTGTTCCAACAGAATTTCACTCATAATATAACCTCCTCTCAAAATTTAGTATAGCGTATTCCTGTTAAATATATGGAGTATATTATATCACGATGAACTAGCTAAAACAATTAAATATGTATATTTACAATCTAGCTACTGGACACAGATACTGGATACATCTAGATAGTTCATTCTAAAAGAACATATTGGATATTTTATCCCCCATATAAAATATTCTAAACAAAATCAATAAAAAACTATTGCACATATCACATATAAACATTAAATCATTCATTAAATCATTAAAACCATATATACTTATAAAGTTTTTTATAAAATTTTAACAAAAAATCTTAAGAAATTACTGTTTAACTCCGATATTATCTTATATGATACTATAGATTTAACAAAGAAAGTCGACAAATCTTTGAAATTAAATTTTTAGGAGGTAGTTTTATGGCAGTTGTTTCAACAAAAAATTTATCTAGTATAAAACTAAAATTGGATGCTGGTTTTGATGATAAGGGTAAGGCAGTTATTAAAAGTAAATCTTTCGCAAATGTAAAGGCAGAGGCATCAAACGATGATGTTTATGCTGTTGCAGAGGCAATCGCAAGTCTTCAAGAAAATCCTATTGTAGATATTTTAAAACTAGATAGCACATCACTATCTAAATAGTAACTTTCAAATATAGTCTACATTAAAATTCATCAACTATTTATATATCATGTTCAATATATAATACACTTGATATTATATAGATTTAACAAATTATACACTTAATATATTGATACTTTAAACAGGTTAATATCTTAAGTAATTTAAACATGTTCGTAAATTAAACATGTTAGTTATTTTAAATACTGTTGTGCTTTAAGTATAACAATATCAAAGTATTTTCTAAACTAACAATAATTAAAATACTTAAAGCAATTAAAAAAATAAATTATTATCGTGGAGGTAACTGTATGGAGATTAAGAAAAAATTAGTCATGAGTTTCAAGAATGTAAAGGATAAACAAGTTTCTTTTTCTATAGAAAATCCAAAGGAGGACTTAACTGAAGAAAATATAAAATCTGTTATGGATTTGATAGTATCTAAAAATGTTTTTTCAGTTGGAGGATTTGACCTTGCTTCTGCTGTTGAAGCTAAAATTGTAGAAACTAATACTACTCCTTATGACCTAGTTATAAGATAGGAGGTAATTTTGTGGATGATAGTTTACAATTGTTAATAACTAATGTTGGTTTTCCTATAGCTCTATCCATGTATTTATTGGTTAGAATTGAGGGCAAATTGAACACACTATCCAACAGCATTGATGCACTATCTAAAAATATTTTGACATTTGAGAAGTAATTTGACAATATATGCAAGTCATAAGATAGGTCTATTTGTAAAATAATTAGAGATATTCTATGAAAAGTACTACGATATTTGGATAATATTCCCAAATGGTCGTAGTATTTTTTCGAATTTTACCACTTTAAATTTGAATTTCACTATTTTAAATTTGAATTTAACTGTACTTAATTTGAAATTTAGCACTCATCTAGTTGGACTCAATAAAATATAATGCTATTCTAATGACAGTAATAAAATGAGGTGATAATTAATGAAAATACATGTCGAACAATCCACTAATTTTGATGATATTGAAATAATTATAAAATGCTCTGCCATTGACAATAATATTGAAAAAATAATTTCATTACTAAATACACCATTACTAGATATAAATGGTAAAAAAGCAGGAGAAATTTATAAGCTTAATATTTGCGATGTTTTATACTTTGAGACGGTTGGCAATAAAACATTTGCTTACTATAAAGATGATGTATTTGAAATTGACCTAAAAATATATGAATTATCAAACCTACTACATAATACATCTTTTTTAAGAATATCTAAATCCATGATTTTAAATATGGATTACCTAGAAAGTATAAAAGTAATATCACACAATCGCATGCAGGCTACTTTATCAAATAATGAAAAAGTTATTATAAATCGCCGTTACATAAAAAATATTAGAGATAAGCTAAATATTTAATAAAAATTACAAAAGTCCAAAATATTTTATTAATATCACTAATTATCTACTTATTAATTCACTTTATAGTCAAAGTAAAATAATCTATCTGGTATTAAATCTAAACTAATTATACATAGTGTAAATAGCTAATTATGTATAGTATAAATAGTTTAAAAATAATTAGTTAATACAAAAGCTAATATAAGTACGCATCAACGAAAACTAGTAAACTATAATTACTAATAGACTATCAATAAACACCAATAAGCTATTAATATTACTAACGGACTATTGATAAACACTAATAAGATATCAACAATTACTAATACTAAATAATACTTTCAGCCCTAAAAAATAAATATAAATTAAACCACTATTAACAAAACGAAAGGATAGTGAACATAAGATGCAATTATATAACCCCCATTTTAATTCAGATAAAAATTTAATTTTTTTCTTTACAATCACGCTATTATGGACTTGGGTATTCAGCTTTACACCTGTATTACTAGGAGTTACAAATACCATGCTTGGAAAACTTCTTTTTTACTCTGCATATACAGCCCCTTCCATCATAGGGCTACTTTTTGTTTTCACAATATATCCAAATAGTGCAAGAAAAGATTTTCTTTACAGGAGCTTTAGCTTCAAAGAAATAGAAATAAAATGGCCATTACTAACAGTACTCTTTTTTGCTTTAATTGTCATTTGTTCTTTACTAATAGGAAAGTATTTTCATCTAGAAATTAATGATGTAGATTGGATGCACATAGCTATTTATACACCTTATAAAATACCAATTATGCTATTTATAAGCTTTATACTAAGTGTACTTAGCCAAGAATTTGGATGGAGGGGGTATTCTCTTGATAAATTATTAGTCAGGTTTGGATTTACAGGTGCTTCAATTATTTTAGGAACTATTTGTGGAGTTTGGTATCTGGGATGGTATCTTACACCTGGTCAAATTCCATATAATCTACTGCAATATTCTTTATTTGATGCACTTTTATTTATACCATCTACTATACTTTTAAGCTTTGTTATTACATTTGTATATATTAATACACATAGAAGTATTTTAGCAGGCGGATTTGTACATATGATGTGTAACTTCTTTACCATTCAACTATGTTCTTACTATCATATTGAAGTATATGTAATAACTCAATATGTAAAAATAATATTTTGCCTCATATTAATTATTTACATAATTTCTTCTACTAAATTTAAACAGAAAATTAACTCTGAAATTGAGCAGATAAAATCAGACGAATTTGAATTCGAGTTAGACTGGGGATTATAGATTAAACTGGTAATTAAATGCATTTTCCTAAACACTTGAAGTATACAAAAACAATATATATACTGATTATAAGTGAGAAGGAGGTCATATTTTCATGTTTAAAATTGGAGAATTTTCAAAACTAACACAAGTCTCTATTCGAATGTTACGTTATTATGATGAACTTGGCATTCTAAAACCAGCAAAGATAGATAAATACACAGGTTATCGCCTATACTCTGCTGACCAAATTTCAACTTTACAAAGAATTATTTTACTAAGAGATTCAAAATTTACTGTTTCAGAGATATCAAATATTATTCATAACTGGAATGACGAGCTTGTGATTAAAGAATTGAATCGAAAAAAAATTGAAATACAAGATGAAGTCAAAAAAGAGCAACAAAGAATAAATAATATTGATAAATTGATTGATGCTATAGATGACAATAAAGATGAGATTCATTACAATGTTATCTTTAAGGAAATTCCCAGTTATAAGATTATCTCGCTTAGAGAAATAATTCCAGACTATCACTATGAAGGTATACTGTGGGAAAAATTATATGAATTTATTAAAGAAGAACATATAGAAATATCCCATCAAGCAAACAACAATATGGCACTTTATCATGATGAAGAACTTAAAGATTGTGGTGTAGATATAGAGGTTGGAATGGTTGTAAAAAAATTAGGCAAAAACAAATCTGGATTTATATATCGTGAGACAGAAGCAGTTGATATGATGGCATGTAGTATGGTATATGGTCCATATGAAAATATAGCTGGTGGGTATGAGTCATTTGCTTACTGGCTAGATACAAATAGTGATTATAAAATGGCTGGTATAAATAGGCAAATTGGTCATAAAGGGGTTCACAACGAGGAAAATCCTGAAAACTATCTTACAGAAATTCAAATACCAGTTATAAAAGTTAAATAGATTTCAATATAAATATTTACATATTAATGTTAAAGGTGGTGTCTCAAAATGAACTTTTTAGTTCATGAGGCACTCTTTTTTGTATAAAATCAAAAATATTTTTCTCCAATCTTTTTTAACTTAGATATCTCAAAGTAATATCTTTTTTTTGAATGCGACTAATTCTTGAGTTAAATAAGAACTTGATTATGGTATATAGTAAATTTAGTAAAATGAAAATAAACAAAATTACAAATATATTACATTGAAAAGGAATATAGTCATTTGTTGATAAAGATAAACTTTTATGAATGAGCTTACAAATTTCAATACTTGGTATAAGTAAAATGATAAAAGCAATGTTTAATATTGGACGGTACACACTTATGAACATCTTGTTGATTTTCTTGGCAGTATATCCCATCATATCTAAAATAAAAATGTTTTTGGTATCTTCTTGAAATTTTAAAAGAATAGTTAAATATAAAAGCAAACACCCAATAACACAACCTAATATTTGGCATATTACAGCACTGGTGCGGTTTGAAACATTATTCTCTTCAAGTTTAGCTATTCGTTCTGATGTATTTTGTATATGGGCTGTTCCTATCTCTGGTATATCTGTTATACTATTTGTATAAATACCGTTGTAAGAGTCTTGCGATATATTTAATAATTTTTCCAAATTACTTTTTGATGTGTATACGGAATAATTATCTGCATTTTGTGCAATATTGTAAACATGAAGTGATTTTTCTATATTATTTAATCTTACAGTTATATCAGTTCCCTTTTGAATGTCATACAAATCTGCCAATGCCTCACTTACAACAACATTATTAGTTGGTATATTCTCTATTTGACTTCCCCTCTCATCAGTTAGAAAAAATAAGCCCTTACTGTTTTCTATTCCCATAATAGAACCATTGATTTTTTTGCCATTACTTTCTACTTTTATATTTTCCTTTATGTAATACTCAAATTTTTCGTAATCCTGATGTACAGTCTGATAAACAGGATAAGATACATCATATTGATAGTTTCTTCCATGAGATTGTGTATCAAAAATATATTGACTACTTAAATTTAAAGAAAAGCTCATAATAAAAAGTATAGCAAATATCCACACAGAAAGAATAGAAATAAATATCTGAAATGGTTTTCTTAGTGCAAGTCTCATTGAAAAACTTGAAAATTTACTTAAAATCTGACTAAACATTCCCACATGAAATGTATTCATATTGTTATTTGCATTTAAAAAGTCAATAGTATCCTTTTTATTCATTTTTTCAAAAATTATCATAACTGAAATTGCAGGTAAAAAAGAACTTAGTAAGGCTGTACTATAATTTTGTATATATATCCCTTTAACCAAATGCTCCAAAGAATATACATCATTATATAAACCTAACATCACATCTGAGCCTATCCACCCTAAGCATAATCCGCAAATATTAGCAATAAAATTTAAAATTATGCTAATCAAAAGAATTATTAAAGCCATCTTTTTTGTAGAATATCCTAATGCAATATAACACCCTAATTCTTTTTGGTGCAAAGAACAATACTTCTTGTAAAACATAAAATATACAAAAACAGTAATCAATGTAAGCATTACTAAAAATGTAATAGCTAAAGTTTGATTTGATTGTAGAGATATAAGAAATTCTTTTTCTATATTTGTTAATACTGGTTTACTATTCAAATATTCTAAATTACCATCAATAGAAATCTGAACAAAAAAATACATAAATGACGATAATAAGCTCAACAAAAAAAGAATTATAATATTAGATTTCATGGATAATGCACTCTTACAAAAGTATTTTGCAAAAAATTTCATTATTCAATCCCCCAATCTATATCTTCAACAGCTAGTGGTGTATGATTTTGTATATCATTTATGACTACACCATCTTTCATTGTAATAATACGGTCTGCCATTTTTGATATTTTAACATTATGGGTAGAAAATATAACCGTTGTACCATATTTGTAGTTAAGTTCTTTCAAATATGAAACTACTTTTTTGCTGTTTTCTTCATCTAATGCTCCAGTTGCTTCATCACAAAAAAGAATATCTGGATTTTTTATAATTGCTCTTGCAATAGCCGTTCTTTGTCGTTGACCTCCCGATAGCTCAAAAGGAAATCTATCCTCTAAATCTTCTATATCTAATTGTTGCATAATTTCTTTATACGGAATATTATTGCTTCTAGACGATTTTCCTAATTCGATATTCTCTTTTACAGTCAATTCTGGCAAGAGAAAATACTCTTGAAAGATATTACTGAATTTCTCGTGACGTAAATTAAGTTGCTCTTTCTTTGATATATTTGTAATTGCTTTATTACGATAATATACTTTTCCATTAGTCGGATGTAGCAAACTGGACATAATATTTATTAATGTTGATTTTCCAGAGCCACTCTGACCTAAAATAACAGTAAATGTTTCAGAAATAAAATCCAAAGTTACTTCTTTTATTGCGCTCTCAAAAGAATTAAATTGTTTAGTAATGTCGACTACCCTTAAAATTTCTTGCATCATATAACCTCCATAGTAATAAAATCAAAAAACGCAATGTACTTTTGTGTTCCCAATGATTTATTTACTAATTCTTCCAAAGCTTTAATTTTATTTTTCATGTTCTTTGCTTCCCATTGAAAGAGTATATTATCAAGGTAGAAATTAGATAGTGTCAATAACATTTCAGCAACTTCCAAAGGGAAAGATGTCTCAAACTCTTTGCCTATTACTCCATCCTTTATAATAGAAGCATAGAAAGGCGACATATACTTTGTAAATGCAATCATTAGTTTTTGATGAAAAATAGCATTCTCAGGTTTATTTATTACTTTTGACTGTTCAATGTTGTCATGGAATAGGGAAATTCCATTCTTGATTGCCTTTTGTAATCGAACGACAGCACATTCTGAATAGTTATCCATATTTCGCAAAGCAATTACTGACTGGTTCACATACTCAATGATTGCTGAATCGACACATTCTTCTTTAGATTCAAAATAGTGATAAAAAGCACCTCTTGAAATAGATAACTCTTTAATAATTATAGAAATCGACATTTGCTCATATCCGTATTTTAATAATATCTGCCATATAGAAGCAAGAAGTTCTTGTTTTTTACTATCAAAATTAACTTTAGTTCGTGCCATATTTACCTCCTTATAAATAAACCGACTATCGGTTTATTTATATATTATCAAACCTACTTCACACTGTCAATGAAATATAGCTTATAAAATTTTACCTAAATATTATAAGCTCATAAAAACCTTAGAGATAATGGAGTTATTTAATCATCATCCTACTGTTACTCTTATTTAATTATTCTTATTTAATTATTCTTATTTAGTTGTTCTCATCCAATAATATTATTTATATATTGTCTACTTTTATCAATGTGGAAGAATTTCTAAACTCTCTATATACAGTTTACCAATATTTGTATTTTAAAAACAAAGATTATATTACAATTAAAAAATTATTTCTAACCTTTCATTTAGTAGCCACTTTTTATATCATTTTGTACAAAAAGATGGTATTGATATAGTTTTTGCAAAGGTATATATGAAGATTTTAAGTTCATTAAAATATGACGGAGAATGGATTTATGCTCCTTCTATACATTTTATAGAAGATTTATTATCTACAGAAGAATATCAAGTTAAACGAACTCCTGTAAATCATGAATTCAACAAGACAATTATAAAAAAACTGCCACCTTCTACCCTACTTAAAAACTAGCACTACATTGACATATAAAAGCTTTCGTGATAGTATCTAAACGTGTATTAAACACGTTTAATTTTTTTATGAGGAATTCTTAAGGGGAAAAATATGAAAATAGATTCAAAAAAAGAGCAACTAATTAACACAACAGTCCAGCTATTAACTTCAAATAGAGATATTTCAAGTATCACAGCTAGAGAAATCATCGCTAAAGCAAATGTCAATTTGGCTATGATTAATTATTATTTTAAATCTAAAGAAGCACTAATTAATACTGCTATTAAAAGAATTTTAAAATGCCATATGGATGAATATAAAGCTACACATGATAAAAAAAATTTAGCACCTAGGCAGGAATTAAAAGAAATGCTAATGACATTTTGTGATGTTATAATTTTATATAGTCAATTTATAGAGATTTCTGTACCTTACATATTAGTGCAGGAAGACATTATTTATCCATTTGAAATATTGCCTTTGATTAGGGCTCATTATAAAAATCACGACAATAACAAAACTGAGGAAGATTACAAGGTTATTGCATATCAAATAACTTCATTTATACAGTTAGTTCTTCTTCGCTCTAACGCTTTTTTAAGGTATAGCGGTATTGATATTATGGATTCAGAGAAAAGAAGTGCTTTAATTGACTCTCAATTAGATTTATTTTTAGTAGACACTATAAAGTAGTACTATTTCAGTTTAGTATTATCTCTATTTAGTATTTATATGTGTTTAGTATTATGTCTGTTTGGTACTATTTCAGTTTAATTATATGTCTACTTAGTTATATGTATATTTAATTATATGTTTGTTTAACTATATGTCTATTTAGTTTTGATACATAACTCTGACATAACTTAAAGATATTCTCATAGACTCAAATACTTACATTAAATAAAGGGGGAATTTTAATGTTTTTTACATTTATAGGGATAATATCAGCAGTTTTATTAGTATGTACAATTATATGCGGACTCTGGATAAAACTTAATAATCGCAACAATGACTCAAATTCTCACTTTACTTTTTCAATACTTTCAATTGTATTTTCGTTATTGATTGTGGTAGCTTTTTTAGTAAAAAAATAGTGTTTTTATATCATAAGATAAAAACATATAATTATTTTATGTTGTCTTCAAGTTATCATATAGAAGCTTTTTAGGCAACTAGTTTTTATACTATCACAATAATACTCTTTTCTATTGATTAAAATAAGTACAACCGCATTAACATAAATTTTATCTAAACAATTATAATAGTCTACCCTTTACATATCAGCATACCTTTTATCTAAATAATCGTAGCAATACCCTCTCAACAATTTTTCTAATTCAAACATTACAAAAAAACACCCAATTCTTACAACGAGACTTATATTCCCAGACCCCTTTCAAATGCTATCATTGACTTACAAGATAAATGAAAGCGAGGATGATATATATGCTTAAAGTAAACAATTTATGTAAATCATACAAGACAGGTAATAAAACGTACCCTGTATTAAAAAATATTTCTTTTGAAATCAATAAAGGTGAATTCGTTGCAATCATGGGTGCATCTGGAAGTGGAAAGACAACTCTCTTAAACTGCATTTCATGCTTTATACCAATTGATGAAGGTGAAATAACTCTTGGAAACAATAATATAAGAAACCTACAAGAAAAAGAACTTTCCGAAGTTAGAAATCAGCAGTTGGGATTTGTATTCCAAGATTTTATGCTGTTTGATGGTCTTAGTGTCTTTGAAAATATCTGTGTTCCACAAATTATCAAAGGTGGTCAAGTTATACAAATGGAAAACCGTGCTACTAGTCTATGCAAGTTATTTGGTATTGAACATATACGCAAAAAATACCCTGCCGAAATATCCGGTGGTGAAAAACAACGTACCGCCGTAGCAAGAGCTCTTATGAACAATCCAGATTTGATATTAGCAGATGAACCAACTGGTAATCTTGATAGCAAATCTTGTCGTACAGTAATTGACTCATTCCTAAAAGCCAAACAAGAACTAGATGCTACTATATTCATGGTTACACATGATAGCTTTGCTGCAAGTTTTTGTGACCGTGTTATTGTCCTTAAAGATGGAATGGTTTACAAAGAAGTCGTAAAATCAAATTCAAGACGTGAATTCCTAGACGAATTGTTGGAACTTTTAAAAGAAATGGGAGGCGGTCAAGATGACAATTAATAAATTATATGGAAAACTTCGAGCCTACAATTGGAAAAACTATACAATATTATTCTTTTGTATAATACTGTCTGTAGTCTTAGTAACTTCATATGCTTTAATTTATTTTAGCCCTACAGTACAAACAATCCTTCCAACTGGTGGAGATAGTAGAAAACAAGCCATAATGATATTTGCAGTTGCTATATTAGGATGTGCTGTTTTTACTACTTATGCCTCTTCCCTATTTTTAAAATTTAAAAGTAGAGAAATTGGTATTTTTATGGCTCTAGGAACAGATAAGAAAAATTTGAAAAAGATTCTATTTTCAGAAATACTACTTATTTCAATAGTCTGTTGTCTTTTAGGTCTTATATTAAGTATACCTGTATCTTTTGGTATATGGAAGATATTCCAATTAGTAATTATTGATACAAGAGAAATGGCGTACCAATTTGGAACTCAAGGATTTATATATGGTTTCATATTTTGTATATTTGTAACTCTATGTATTTTCTTACTTTCAGTAAAATTCATTAATCGTACAAATATAATTGATATACTAAATGACCAAAGAATCTCTGAACCAGTTCATGAAGTGAAAAGTTGGTATGGTATATTGGGAGCATTTTTTATGGTATTAGGACTTCTTCTAGGTTATGTCGTACCTTCAATAGTCATAAATAAACTTAATTACAGGTTGCCATCTATATGGAGCATCACTTACATATTCTCTGCTGTTGGAATTTACATGATTATGACATATGTAGTGGTACATGCAAAAAGAGGAAAACATCCAGAAAAATACTATAAGAACATTATATCTACTAGTATGATGCGATTTATGGGCAAACAAACAGTAAAAAATATGTGTGTTATTGCATTTTTAATTGCAGGAGCCTTATTTGCTGTATTCTATGTACCTAATATGGTTACAGGAATTAACGAAAATATTAAAAAGAATCCTATAGATTACACGTTCACTTATAATCAAAGTGTAAATCAAATATCAAAAAAAGAAATTGAACAGTTGGCAGATAAGCATAACGTAAAAATCCAAAACTACATGGAACTTCCTTCTATTGAATTAATTGTAGATGGTACAGAATCAATATTTAATAAAGATAGAACTATTGATGATGTATATATGAAAAAACATTCTTTAGCTATGTTCTTTAATTCTAAGGATTTCTCTAAATTAATTGGTAAACCTATCACTATAAAAAATGGCGAATATCTTGCTGTTGTAAGTAAAGGGAATGAAAATAGAGATTATGATTTTCCAAAATTTATATCAAGCCCAGCCACAGAAAAAGAAACTCCTTTTAAATACGCTGGAAGCCTAATATTTAATGGTTCTTTCTTTCAAAATGCTGGTATGAATGCTTATGTCCTTAGTGAAGATGATTACAACACATTTACTAAAGGTTTATCTATAAACAATTACAATAATTCTGTCCTATTTGATGTAGATAAAGCTACAGATACCTATGCTTTTGCTAGTGATTTAAAGGCAGAGACTATAAAAAGAACACCTAAGGAAATGGGAAAATACACTAGTTATGATGAATATGTGAAAAAACGCTATGAATCAGCTGGTCAAAAATATTTTATGGATGAAGAGTATCCAAGTGGAGAAGGTTCTTTAAAATTAACTCCAGATAATAATCAATTATATCTCCAATGGAAGTACTATCCTAATTTTAAAATTTTACAGAGTCAAGATATGATAAAAAATACGGCAGTATTCTTAATGTTATTTATCTATGTAGGTATCATCTGCTTTACGGCTGTGGGAATCATTGCATATACAAGAGGTGTTACAATAGCAGTAAATCACAAACAAATTTTTATAGACTTAAATCGATTAGGTGCTAACAACGACTATATAAAATTCTGTATTCGCAACCAATTAAAGAAAGTCTTTTCGTACCCTCTTATTACTGGAAGTTTTGTAATATATCTTTTTAACTTTATGATTATGGTAAACAATGATGGTAGAATTGTTCATAGTGAAGTCAATGCTCTTCTGATAAATCTAGGTTTGCTAGCGATTTGTGGGGTTTATATGTACCTTATATATCGGTTGACTTATAAAAAATTCAAAGAAATTATTGGGATTTCAAAATAAGTTTGCTTAAATGATTCTAGATAAGGCTTCTCTAAGTACATCTATATAATTTTTATCTGTACGATTCTAGTTAAAACTTATTTAAATAAGATTCTACTTTGCTACCTAGATATATTTTCTCTTTTATATATCTAGGTATCTCAATTTATTATATACTTAATTATATAAATATAAAACTTGAAAGGAGAATACTCATTGATTTCAATTTGTATTTGTGATGACGAAAAACAACAAAGAAGTATGCTAAACAAAATCATCACAAGAGAAATGGATTTGTGGGGCTATCCCTGCCAGATAAAAGAACACTCAAATGGCGAAAGTCTAATATACAACCTAGAACACGAAAATTATTATATGGACATCATTTTTTTGGATATTGAACTTGGAGAAATTAATGGAGTTGATATAGCAAAAGTCATCCGAAAATACTCAAAAGATACTATAATTATCTTTGTCACAGGTTTTTCTGACTATGTGTTTCATGGATATGATGTAGGAGCTTTAAACTATATCTTAAAACCTTATAAAAGTGAAAAAATATGTGAAGTCTTAAAAGAAGCACTAAAAAAATTAGAACAATGGAAAGAACACTTTATTACAGTTCAGATTGGAACTAACCTTTGTAAAATCAATACAAAAGACATTCTCTACTTCAAAAGTGAATTAAGAAAGTTGACTGTAGTAACCCCTGACAAATCTTTAGAATATTATGGAAAACTAAATGACATGGAAGACATCCTTCCATCTAATTTTATACGTACACATCAGAGATATATTGTCAACTTAAACTATGTAGACAGTGTAAATCAGACGTATGCTAAAGTACAAAATGAAAAAATTCCTATAAGTCGTCAAAAATATCAAGAAGTTGTAGGAAAATTTGCAAGACATATGCTAGAATCTTAATTTTTAGAAAGGTTTTTCAAATGGATACTTATTCAATAATATCAAACGCTACAATTTATATTACAGTTTTAATTAGCATTTTTATAGCTTTTTTTCTTTATAAGCTAACATCTTATTTTATAGACTTTAGGAAACACTGGATTTTTAAAATAATATTGATTTTGGGTTATTCTATTATCACTCAAATGATAATATGGCTTTCTGACCCTGTAAATATCCTCTTTACACTACTTGGATATTTTATACTCCTTATAGTCTGTAGTAAAAGTAGGTTGATTCCTATAATATCAGTTATAATGATACTCTATCCTATTATAGTTGGTATTAATTTTCTTTTTATAAACAATCCTCTATATAGAGAACTTGTAAGCTCAATTGAGTATACTGCAATACTTTCAATTGTTAAGATAGTTTCTGCCATAATTAAAGCATTTTTATGGTTTTTGATACATTTTTTCTTAAAAAATAGATTAGTTAATATAAAACAGTACCTTACAAATCGCATATGGATTTTTATTGATGTTGTATGTATGTCTTCGTTTTTATCAATATTAATCGCCATTATTTTACCACCTACTAATTTAATTCCTATGGGTAAGGATAATATTATTTTAGGTAACTTGCCTTATGGTACTTATCTAATTATTTTATCTGCAATTATAGCTAATATTGGTGTAATACTTCTTTTAAATCCACTAATTGAAAATGTAAAGATGAAGTTAGAAAATCAATCGAATCATATAAAAGAAGAATATTACGACTTACTAGAGAATCAACAGGTTCAGATACGCAAAATACGACATGACATAAATAACCACTTCCAAATGATTGAATCTTATTTAGAGGTTGAAGATATTGATGGAGCTAAAGATTATTTTACACAATTAAAACTTGGTTTTGGGACTTTAAGTGGTAAGCAGTTTTGTAAAAATCCAGCCCTTAATTCAATTTTAAATCTTCGTCATGCAAAGTTGGAAGAAAATGGTGTTGATGTTCATTTTAATATAGATATAGACAATCACTTTGGTATAGAGCCAATGGATTTATGTACTATTTTTTCAAACTCTTTGGATAATGCTATCGAAGCATCCTTAAAGATTCCCGACTTATCCAATAGAAAAGTGATATTAAAAGCACGTTGTGAAAATGAATATTTTAGTTATTTATTGACAAATAACAAGGTAAATACTATCACTAAAAAACATGGCTTATTTATTTCAGATAAAGATAATAGTAAATCTCATGGATATGGTGTTGAAAATATCAAGGAAATTGTTGATAAGTATAGTGGAGAGTTGAACATTTCTTATACTGATACAGATTTTTCTTTATTTCTTTATATTAGGTTATGTTAGTGTTAAGCTGAAAATCATATTGTACAATAAGAAAGCAGGACATTGTTTGCACCCATTAAACTATACACCAGCTTTTCAATCTCACTGCCCACATTATCAAGTTCCACTTGCAGGTCACTGATTGCCAGACAAATTGGACAGGTCATGTCGATGAACGAGAAAACCTCTGAGAAGTTTCAGCATTTAGCGAAAAAGATTATGGATAAGGTGTGAAAATAGAGTTTTGAATGTGATTGTTATTTCATAGCTTGAATGATATAATATTGAAAATAAAAATTTTTTAAGGAGAATAATCATGAAATATATTGTTGATGATTATGAATTGGATGCTAAGGTCTTCCTATCTTTGGCCAACAGTGTTTGGCCTGGCAAATATGACGTTGAAAAAACACAGAAGGCATTGAAAAAAACAATCAATATTACAGCATATGAAGAAAACCGCCTTATTGGGTGCATCAGAATATTATCTGATGGTTATTATTTTGGTACAATCACAGAACTGCTGGTTTTACCAGAGTTTCAAAAGAAAGGTATTGGAAGCAAATTGTTAAACCTGGCCAAAGTCCACACACCGACATCACTATACTTTGGTGCACAGCCAGGAGTAGAAGAATTTTATGAAAAGAACGGTTGTCAAAAAGATATGCAATCATATATGATAAAAAAGACAAATTTCTAAGTAAAACCATATCTACTTCTATACATGAAATTGAATTGACAAATCCTAATTTGCTGGGAAGATAGTAAAGTCAGTCGAGTCAGTCAACGGTTAAGCCCATTAATTTAAGACTTGATTGGTTGACTACTCCCCTCTCTAGGAGCATACGATATTTGTTACCAACAACCTGCTTCACTATCTACATGTACTTCCTTGTAAACTTATCTAAACTTAAATTTAAATATATTAAACTTAAATATGGCAAATAATATCCTAACTGTATCTATTAGAATACAATTCCCTAGCCTTTTCAGTAACCTCTTTAACAAAATCTGATTTATTATCTGTATAAGCATCACGATTATGCTCATATTCCTTCCATAATTTCAACTTAAGACTTTCATATTCCTTCGCAACACTTGGATTATCAATCAAATAATCTCTAAAAAATAATTCATCATTATCTCCTGCACACCTTATATGTAAATGAAAAACCCGTTCTGCAAACCCATCTACTGTATATCCTTTATTAAGTGAAACCCTCTCACCACTTTCAGACATGCAAATATAGCCATTTGACTCAGTTAATTCTTTAATCTTTTGCATGTTGCAGTCAGGCTTTATCTCAATCAATATATCAACAATCGGTTTTGCATAAATTGTATTCACAGAAGTACTTCCAATATGACTTATTCTCACAATTTTTTGCATAGGAAGTAGTTCAGTTAGTCTAGATTCTTCTTCTTCAAACCAATCTTTCCAACATTCCCTATGATTAGTTAAAAATATAGGAAATAGCTCCCATAATTCTTCTAATGTCATATCTGGCAATTGTTTTTTCATAAATCAGTTACTCCCTTTTAGATTAGTAAATTTAATTGTTCTTTATACAATTTTATTGCTTTTGATTTTATTAATTTCTACGATTTTATTAATTTTGATTTTATTTCTACAACTTTATCTCTTTTTTAATCTTACTTAGAGAACACTCAGCTTCATTTTTTATTAAATCATTTTTATCACTATATAAAACTTGCTCAAGAATATCTATACTTTCTTGAGTCTTAAAAGAAGAAAGGCACATTACACATTTCCAAATAATTAAATCATCTTCCGAATACTTTTCCATTACACTTACAATCTTTTTAAAATAATACTCACTAGCTACCTCTTGATTATAAAATATCATAAATCCTATCGCATCAATTAATTCAGAAATCTTAATCCTATCATCACTCTCTAAAACATCAAACAATGCAGGTAAAACCTCTACATTCATCCTTGCTAAACTTCTCGCAATTATATCCCTTGCCAATGGGTAACTCTTCTTTTTAGAAACCTTGTCTGGCAAATATTTATGTTGATTGTTTCCTATTATTCCAAGATATTTAATCATCTGTTTTGCAGTATAAGTATTACCCTTTTCAAGGGCATTACAAATCTCAATCTTCGTATATAGAAATTTTTCACCACAAAGCTTTCCTAACAAAAATTCTACAAATTCTTTATTTTCGACTCCATATCTTTTTGACATTAAGTTTATAGAAACTGACCTTTCAACTGCTTTTGATGAATTTGCTAGTTCTAATAACTCTTCATCTGAATACGATTGAAATTTATTGATATATTCTTCTGTAATAAAACCTCGCTTTATCCAATCTTCATTATTACTTTTCATAAATTAACCTCATATTATTAATAAATTAAATTCCATCTTATAGCTAACAAGTTTTAATTTAACAATTTAATATTACTTACAACAATCTAATATACTTCCTTTGCATCTCTCGGTAGGCTTCTCACATGCTCCAAAAAACTCCTACTCCTCAAACTTCTTCAAACAAATAGTTGCATTATGTCCACCAAAACCTAAAGAATTAGAAAGTGTATATCTCACATCTTTCTCAATACCACCCTCTACAACATAATTTAAATCACAATCTGGGTCAAAATTTTTATACCCTACAGTCATAGGAACAAATCCCTCATCTATAGATTTTACACAAACTATTGCCTCCAAAGCTCCAGCTGCACCTAATAAATGTCCTGTCATTGATTTTGTTGAACTAATAAGTACATCTTCAGAAGCCTCTTTTAATGCTAACTTTATCGCAATGGTTTCGTATTTATCATTAATTGGAGTAGATGTACCATGTGCATTTATATAGTCAATTTCACTTGGATTGATTCCACCTTCATTACACGCCATTAAAATTGCTTGGCAAGCTGCTTCTCCTGTAGGGTCTGGACTAGTAATATGATATGCATCTTCTGTTACACCATAACCCACTACTTCAGCATAAATCTTAGCATTTCTTTTTTTAGCATTCTCCAAGCTTTCTAATATCAAAACAGCTCCTCCTTCACCCATGACAAATCCATCTCTGTCTTTATCAAAAGGAATTGACGCTCTATCAGGATTATCGCTATTACTCAAAGCTTTCATATTATTAAATCCAGCCAATGTAAATTCAGTTATACATGCTTCAGAACCACCAGCCACACAGACATCCAATCGTCCATGTTTAATAGCTGTAAATGCTTCACCTATTGTATGAGTAGATGTTGCACAAGCAGAGACCAAAGCATAATTAATTCCTTTAAATCCATATTTAATGGCAATAGTTCCAGCAGCCATATTTGATATTAACATTGGTATTGTGTATGGAGAGACACGTCTCCCACCCTTTTCTACAAACTTTCTATATTCACTTTCAAAAGTATGTATTCCACCTATACCACTACCAACTATTACACCTATACGATAAGGGTCAAGTTCTTTAAAATCAGTTCCACAGTCAGAAATTGCTTGTCTTGTTGCTTCAACTGCATATTGACAATACAAGTCATTGTGTCTAATCTCTTTCTTAGAAAATGATAACAAAGGATTAAAATCTTTTACTTGCCCTGCTACTTTTACAGATAAATCCGTAGTATCAAATCTATCAATCATCTGTATACCATGATTTCCTTGTTTTACATTACCCCAAAACTCTTCAATATTATTTCCAATAGGGGATACTACCCCAACGCCAGTTATTACAACTCTATTCATATTTACTCTCCTTTTTATTATACTCTTTATACATATTACCCCATTCAACTAAAGAAACTAATATAGGACGCAAAGTCATACCTAATTCAGTTAAAGAATATTCAACTTTAGGTGGAACTTGTGCATAGACTTCACGATGCACCAAGCCTTCATCCTCCATACTCTTTAGATTCTGCGATAACATTTTTTGACTTATATTTTCAATTGATTTACTTAATTCACCAAAACGCTTTTTTCCACTTATTAATTCTCTTAATATTAAAAACTTCCATTTATCACCTATCATTTGCAGTGTGATTTCTACTGGACAAGCAGGTAAATATTTTTTCATATTATCCTCCTTAACTAACTTAAAGTTATATACTCACTTTTAGTTAGTATAATTATATGATACTATATTTACTACGTCAAGGTAACAGATTTTATTTGTAAAAAGCTTCTGTATTTATTATAGAAGCTTTATATATTCATTTAAAAAACTCTTTGTATTTATTTGTAGAAACTTTATATATTCATTGTAAAATCTATTTATATTCATTTAAGAAGCACTTTGTATTTATTCCACAAACTTTATATATTCATTTAAGAACTTATAAGATATTTTCTTTCCATACTTCAATACAACAAGAGGTATCAACATATTGCTGATACCTCTTTTATATACTTAACATAATCACGTATTAATATATTTATAATATTTACCCAATAAAAAATTAAAGATGAATGATTAGAGATTAAGAATTTAACCATCATGGAAAGTATGACATTATTGTCAAATCTAAGTAAGTGTGGGAAGATTACTCTTCCACTTCCCTTTCATCAAATATTTTATGCTGAAATATCACACATGTACCACCATATTCCGCATTTTCTATTCTGATTGAACCACCAAGCATCTTAACTAATTGCTTGACAATGTACAACCCTAAGCCAGAATGTCCACCTTCAGTTTGTCTAGCCTCATCACCTCTATAAAATTTTTCAAAAACTTTATGCATATCTTTAGCACTGAATCCAGTACCAGAATCACAAATCTCATATGAGATATATTCTTTTTCTGCCTTTGCTGATATTTTGATTTTTCCACCTTCCGGAGTATATTGCAGACTATTGGATACGATATTATCAAAGATTCTTTCCAATTTCTCTATATCAATCAAGATAGGTTCTTCTACATCACTTTGAATATAATGACTACAGGCATAAAAAATGTAAGCCAACGAATTGCTGTACGTTTTGTTTCTAGCCACTCTGATGATAATACTCCTATCATTTTACTTCCCTCCTATTAAACCAAATGCTTGTAATTACTGTAATTACAACAAATACAACCATGGATACGATAATTCCAACAGGAATCACAGATGAATCTAAAAGGGGATTTCCAGTCTCCAAAATAGCTCCATTTGGATGCACACCAACAATAGGACACATCAGCCTCATAGCCCAACTCCATGGTACTGCAAACCATAAAGATTTTATTGCTGTAAGAACACTTACCATCATACCTACAAGTGCAATTCCCATACTTAAGAATGTTCCTTTCCATGTAGCTGCCCACAACTGAATAGGAATAAGTGTAAGAGAAACAAACCAACAAACAAAGCCTCCAGCAATAATCTTTCCAAATGGGATTGCTCCTTCTGATAAAAACAAACCACTAATGATTGTTGCAACTATCAAAACTAGTGTTGAAAGCAGAGTGTAAACTGCCATAGCCATAATCTTATTAATCCAAATAGTCATAGGTGAAACATTATATGCACACAAAGTGCGATAATTCCCAGCTTTTCTTTCCTGACCAGCTACCAAAGTTGCAAATAATCCCATACCAAGAGGTAAAAATACAAGTTGCCACGAATATTTATTTATAAATGAAAAAAGTTAAGCAGTACTAACAAAGAAAAAGAGCAGGATATCATCCTACTCTTTTTCTTTGTTAATATTATGTATTTATATCTTACACTACTCTATTCTCAATACTTGTATTTATTCAAAAGCTTTAAACTCAAGTATATTTTCTTTAATATACTGCTTCATATTTCTTTAAAACACTTCTTCATAGTTCTTTAAAACACTTCTTCATAGTTCTTTAAAACACTGCTCCAAAAAGGTTAATAGTATTTCTATAGTATTTAGACTAAAAACATATCTTTTTAATTATCTTATTTAGTATCAGAATCAAAAGGAATCCATGCACGTCCAAACTCTTTATCTTTAAATAAATAGGATAATCCAGTTATTTGCTTTAATCTAAGAATCTCCTCAATATCCATCCCTAAGTGCTTTGATATCCATTTATCAGATTTTCCAATATCACAAAGTTCCTTTATAATATTGCTCATTAAATCCACATTATGTGAACCTCTTGCACGATTGTGACGAATAGTACTTGCCATTCTCTCATCAAGTGATTTATCAATTACTGAAACAGGAAGTACTCCACCTTCTCTATCATATATATCCTTATTTTCAAGCATTATTCGATATCTATGAAAACCATCTACAATAACATATTTGTCATTTTCTGGATTATAATAACAAACAATCGGCATTGTATATCCATCTTCTTTTATACTTTTATACAATAACTGCATTTCTGGTGGAGCCACTGCATTTGGATTATAGTCGTTAGATTCTATCTTTTCAATCGGGACAGCGATAATTTCATATACAGGACTTTTATACTTCATAGCATCTTAACTCCTATCTCAAAAAATTTTTCATACTTTTTCTTAATGTACTCTGTTTTCATTCTTTGCTCTTTTGTAGGACTAAATCCCATAAACTTACACATATGGTCATTTTTCAAAATACAATAACACATTCTTTTCCAACTTGGTATATCTTTAGTAAATTTAATATCATCTGTATCATCAGGTATATCTCCTAAGAATATAACTCTACTTTTTTTATCTTTTGTATGATTAGAAATTCCATTTCTTTCTATATTATACCCTTTTCTTATCAACTCACATATAGCGATTTCTGGCAAACCTCCGCCTTTATTATTCCAGAAGTCAATAGATGTTGAAAATTTTTTAATATAATTATTTCTTATATTTTCAGGTAGAGTATCAAGCAGAAAATAAGTGAAACTTTTCCATGTATGTCCTTCTGGCAACTTTACACTACGATACCCCATAGCTTTTGTTTTTCCATAAATAGAAGTAAAATTAGCCCCTTGTACTCTAGCAACCAATTTCACCCATACTTCTGGGTCCAATATCTTATATAAATTTAAACTCTCTTTTGCTGAATCATTGAAAGGAGATGCTACTCTCATTTTTCTTGGAGGCAATCCAGCTTTATAGAACAAATCATAGATTTTATTGTATTCATAGTCGAATTTATAATTGGCTACCCAAACATCTTCTAGTCCCCAGTCATATAAAGGAGATGCTGTCCATACATTTTTAAACTCCTTTGTTATCCAACACTTGCCTTTATATCCATGCTGTTTATTCACAATAGCACAATAACGTTGTAAGGATTCCGAGGCTCTTGTTCCAAGTAAACAAACAATTTTTGCACCCTTATGCTTGTCTCTCATCCACCTACCAAATTGCTTTGCCAAACTTTCCTGCTTCATCTTATATTTATAGTAGGTAAAAGGATTACTTTCTTGATTTATTACGTATTCTTTGTTTGGCATTCTTCTTACCCATAATTCTTCTTTCTCATCATCCCATGGATACCAAAACATTTCATGATTACCTACAGCTGTTCTCGTAGCCATTGGCAGACATACCCAATATGGTTCAATATCTTCAAGATTGTCTTCAAACATTTTTTCAACATATTCTGTTGTCATACTATATTGAGCCTCAAAATCTTGATGAAATACTCCTATTTTGGATTTTATATTATATTTTCTTTTATAATCCAAAACTAAATTCAATAATAGACCACTATCTTTTCCTCCACTGAAAGATACATAGATATAATCAAATTCACTGAAAACATAAGAAAGTCTGTCTTGAAAAGCTTCAAATACACTGGATTCCAAATATCTTTTATCCATTTGTAATCTCCCCTTTCAAATAGAAGTTCATGAAAACTTATAACATAATATTATATATGCACTTTTAGTAGTAATCAGCATAAATTATGAATCCTCTAAGTGCATAAATCAAAAAAAATAAATATAATTATAATATAAATCAATTTTTCTATTATAAACTATATTTTACCATTATTTTACATAATTTTCCAACAGCATAATTATCATTATTTCTTCAGTATTTAGCCCAATATTTTGTATTTTACATATTTTTAAAATCAAATTTTTATTTTCCAAGTTTATAATTTTTTAGATTATATATTTCTTAGGTAAATTTTAAAAATGTCTTTGCTTTTTTTATTGTTTTATAAGAAAAATAATATAAACATATATCATATTTAAAATAATATAGACATGTATAGTATTTAAATATACTATTAACTTATAAGGTCGTAATTTCATACATCAATAATTTTTATAAAAATCAACTATTTTTAGATTAATTATTTCATTGATTAATTTTTAAATTGATTGTTTCATTGATTATTTTCAAGGTAATTATTTCATTGATTGTTTTCAAGTCAATTATTTTATTGATTATTTTCAAGTTAATTATTTTTAAATTGATTGTTTTATTAATTATTTTTAGGAGGATTTATGAATTTTTCAAACATAAAAAAGTATTTTTTAAATTTTTGTGGAGCAATACTAGTATCTTTATTAATAGTTTTCGTATATCTTATTGCTTCAGCCTTTGAATCAACCAATAAATTATTCTCAAATCAAACGATTAATTCTATGTCAACTTTTATAATTTCTTTTATAATCGTATTCGTATTAGCTAAGGTATATAATGAAGGTATACTAGAGGATTCATACAAAAAACTTTCTATAAAAAGTTTTTTAAACTATGACAAAAAATATATCTCATTGACATTATCACTATTAATAATATCTATAGTATTTTGTAAAATACTAGCATTAATTATATATGACTTAACACAGGAATATGGTTCTGACACAGAGCTTAGTCTTGCCATTTTTATAAGTTCTTTTACATATGTACCATTTATAGAAGAATTAATATTTAGAGGTATGTTTTTTAACATTGCGTCTAACTTACTAGATATGAAAAATAACACTGTAATTAAGATTACAATTATAGTCAATCTCATAACGTTTTTAATAATGCATTATACTAGTTTTGGTTTTCCAAATTTTAATTTATTTTTATCCTTATTAGCGTCTATTCTTCCAAGAGTAGTGATTTCAGCATCACTTATATATATTTACATTAAGACTAAAGACATTAAGTACGATATTATTTTGCATATGTTATATAATTTTATTATTATTATCATAAATTCAATTTTCTAATTATCATCACAAATTGTACTCTCTTTTACATATGTTATATTATTTTATATCGCATCATAAAACACACTTTTATGACCTAATTACAAATTATCCCCTATAACTTAATTAGTATATATTTTTAGTTAAATTGGGTAATAAAAAATAAAAGGATGGTGATTTCATTGAAACTTAATAAAGGTATCAAATTTACAATAGGATTGCTTATGGATATAGGAATTAGCTTAGTTTTAGGTCTCAATCCTCTATTAACAACTTTATTTGCTCTACTATATATAACACTCTATATTCCAGATATTTGTAATATTATAAAAAAATAAATATTCATCTGAAATAGACTATATAGAAAAAGCTCCCTACTTAAAAGACTACTCTCGCTTGAATTTAATTGATTTTTATGTAGTACCACATTCCCAAAATTGGGAATTTGGAAAAGCTGTAGAAAAAATAGTAAATGCGTATTCTAAAACTTTAGAATTAAAAGCTATTAATGATAATCAAGCAATATTAATTGAAAACGACAGTGTTAGAATTTTAAAATAATTTAATATAAATAGCACCAAAGAATGATAAACACTGGCTTGTCATATCTTTGGTGCTTTTTTATGCAATACGTTTTAGAATACTAATTGACAAAAAAACTAAACCTCATTATAATTAAACTACTAGTTTAATTAATTTCATGAAAGGAATATGATATGGGAAGAAGAAAAAAAGAGCCAAAAAGTGTACACCGTGAAAACATTGCTTCTGCTGCTCAAATTCTATTTATGCAAAAAGGAATTGAAGCAACATCAATGGATGATATTGCAAAAAAAGCTGGTTACAGTAAAGCAACCTTATATGTATATTTTAAAAACAAGGAAGAAATTGTTGGTGTATTAGTACTTGAAAGCATGAAAAAACTGCATACATACATCACTTCTGCTTTAGAAAAACAAACAAGTACAAAAACAAGATACGACTTTATCTGCAATGCACTATTAAAATATCAAGAAGAATTTCCATTTTATTTTAAAATAGCTCTCGATGAAATCAACATTGACTTTGAAAATACCGACTACTTACCTGAGGAAAAAGAAACCTTCCGTGTTGGTGAAGAAATCAATGAGAAAATAAAACAGTTGCTAAAGGCTGGTATCTTATCAGGTGAGCTTAGAGAAGATATTGAAATTATGCCTACTATATTTTCACTTTGGGGAATGTTATCTGGCATTATACAGACAGTAGCAAATAAAGAAGCTTATATCAAACAAGAAGTAAAACTTTCTAAACAGGAATTTCTTAAATACGGATTTGATATGCTTTATCGTTCTATTTCTAAATAGATAAGATAAATCTACAAATATACAACTATACAATTTCTTATAATAGACATTATTACTTTATATATTTGAATATATCTGAAATTCCATTAAAACAAAAGATATTCAAAACAATTACCAAATACTCTAACTAAAAGGATTGAGAGGTATTAGAAATGAAAGTAAGCAAGAAAAAAATCATTTATCGTATTATCGTTATAGTTTTGCTGATAGGACTTGCATGCCTTGGAATATATTTAAAACAAGTTAAAGATTATAAACAAACAGTAAAAAATATGACCTTTAAAAAAGTAAATATTTCCGATATTGCTGATGGAACCTATGTTGGAGAATGTAATGTAAATATCATATCTGCTAAAGTAGAAGTCACTGTAAAGAGTGGTAAAATTTCAAGCATTAACCTTTTGGAACATAAAAATGAACGAGGAAAAACAGCAGAAAAAGTTATTGATAAAGTACTTAACAAGCAAAAAGTAGATGTAGATGCTGTATCAGGTGCAACAAATTCAAGTAAAGTTATAAAAAAAGCAATCGAAAATGCACTCATAAAAGGATAACTATACTTAACAAATTTCTATAAGAGTAAAAATATTGTTTTTGAATATCTGTACCAATTTGTGGTATAATAAAAGCAAGAAGAACTACAATCTATTTCGTCGTAGAGTGAAGTTCATAATTAAATGAAGCTATTTAAACTTATGGAACTTGATTTTAAAATCAAATTCCCAGCCACTTTTACTCTTGCCACGAGTTGAGTGGCTTTTTACTTTCGTAAATACTTTACAAATTAAGTAAAATATTAAACTAGCAACAACGCCAGCTATTACATTAAGTAAAAAGTTATTCATACTTCCCACCTCCTTTCATTAGGAAGTAGGTTTTATCCTAGTATGAACTCCACTCTTAAATTATAGGTTACATCTTCTTGCTATAAATATTATAACATATACTTTCCCATATTTTACCTGTGTTTTTATTCTAATAACTCCTTTTTCTTTTCAGCATCATATATACCTACTATCATCAAATATTATTTAGAAATTAGATTTAATATAATAAAATCAACTATAAACAAGAATAAGTTTGTTTCTCTAAACAATGTGATACTTATAGGAATATGTTACAAATAAAACTTTCAATAATTGAGCCTTGAGTAGTGATAAAATAATATTTTTCACAAAACAAGCCAAATAATTGATATAAATTATCATTTTCTGTTGAAAGTTACATTCATGCGTGCTATACTTAATTTCATAAATGGTAATAAATGTCATATGATTTTACAATTCTATTAATAATAATTATTATTAACTTTTAAATTTCGAAATGAATATCAAGAATTTTCTAAAATATAGAAGAATTCTCTAAAATACAAGAGAATTATTAAAATATAAAAGAATTATATATGTTATATAAAAACACATAAAACTACACAAAAACATATAGTACACTTAAAAATATAATAGAACTATATAATACTACTTTCGTAAAATCATACTCTATTTTTAGCATTTATTACTCTATACATAAGATATATAAATAAAATTTAACTTAATGAAAGGATACGATAAAATGAATATTTTAAAAATGAAAAAAACAGGGATATTTTTAGGAGGAGTACTTTTAGGTACTGTAGGTGTCAAAATACTTTCAAGTGATTGTGTAAAAAAATCTTGTACTAAAGCAACTGCTGGAGCATTGAAAGTTAAGGATTCTGTTCTTGAGACAACTACTAAAATCCAAGAAAATATGGAAGATATTTTAGCTGAAGCAAAAGAAATCAATGAACTAGAAGAATTATCTTCATCTAAAGTAAAAAAAGTGCAAGAAGATGCTGAAGTTGTACAAGAAGCTCTTAAAGCTGAAAATGTACAAACTGTAGAAAAAAACACTGATTCTAATAGCATTAAATGTGAAGACATCAAGGAAAATGGTACTGAAGAAAAAAATAGTACTTGCACAGCAGAATAAATTTAACGATTATTATGGTTAATACTATCAGGTGTTATGATTAATAATATCAAGTATTATGATTAATAGTATCAGGAGGAAGTAAATTGAATCTTTATATAAAGCATGAAATCAGAGGTCGTATACGTTTTGATTTACAGCTTGGTAAATTGAATAACAAGCAGGCAGATACTCTACTATATTATTTGACTTCTATAAATGGTGTTACCAAAGCAAAAGTTTATGATAGGACTGGTGACGCTGTTATTTATTACACTAGTGAAAGAAACTCTATAATAAAAGAAATCACTAAGTTCAGTTTTAATAATAGTGAAATAGAAAAATTAGTCCCTGAACACACTGGTAGAGAGTTAAATAATTACTACAGGGATAAATTAGTAAATAAGCTATTGGTAAAGAGTGTATCTAAGATATTTTTCCCAAAATCTTTAAGATTTTTTTTTATAGGACTTCACTCTATAAAATATTTCAAAAAAGGTATCTCTTCTTTATTAAATAAAAAGATAGAAATTTCTGTTTTGGATGCAACTGCAATAGGTATCTCCATTTTTAGAAAAGACGTGAATACAGCTGGGTCAGTGATGTTTCTTCTTGGTATAGGCGAATTACTAGAAGAATGGACTAGAAAAAAATCTATAGATGATTTAGCACAAAGTATGTCGTTAAATATTGAAAAAGTATGGTTAAAAAAGGATGATACTGAAATTTTAGTTCCAATTTCAGAAATAAAAGAAAACGATTTAGTTAGTGTAAATATGGGAAATATGATTCCATTAGATGGAGTTATTGAATCTGGTGAAGCAATGATTAATCAGGCATCTCTTACAGGTGAATCTCTTGCAGTTAATAAAAGACAAGGCTCTTACATATATGCTGGAACTGTGATAGAACAAGGTAATATTGTAATGTGTGTCAAAGAAAAGGCTGGTACTACCAGATTTCAAAAAATTGTAACTATGATTGAAGAATCTGAGAAACTTAAGTCTTCTGTCGAAGGAAAATTTGAACATTTAGCAGATACCCTAGTTCCATATAGTTTTTTAGGAACTCTATTTACTTATGCAGTTACTAGAAATCCTATAAAGGCACTTTCTATTTTGATGGTAGATTTTTCTTGTGCATTAAAACTCTCTATTCCTATTTCTGTATTATCAGCTATGAGAGAATGTAACAATTATAATATTGCTGTAAAAGGTGGGAAATTCCTTGAAAATGTTGCATATGCAGATACTATTGTATTTGATAAAACAGGCACATTGACAAAGGCTCAACCAACTGTTTCAGATATAATTACCTTCCAAGATTATAATAAAAAAGATATGTTAAGACTAGCTGCTTGTTTAGAGGAACATTTCCCACATTCTATAGCTAATGCAGTAGTGCATGAAGCTGAAAAACAAGGTCTAAGTCATAAGGAAATGCATACAGAAGTAGAGTATATTATTGCACATGGTATTTCAACAAAAGTTGATAATAAAAAGGTTATAATAGGTAGTAAACACTTCGTATTTGAAGATGAAAAATGTATTATACCAGATGGCGAGGAGTATAAATATAATAATCTTTCAGACGAATATTCTCACCTATTTATGGCAATATCGGGGAAATTATCAGCTGTTATTTGTATCAGTGACCCTTTACGAACAGAAGCTAAAGATGTAATTTCAAACTTAAGACAATATGGACTCAAAAAAATTGTAATGATGACTGGTGATAGTGAAAAAACAGCTAAGTCTATAGCCAGCAAAATTGGAGTAGATGAATATTATTCAGAAGTTCTACCAGAGGACAAAGCTAATTTTATTAAAGATGAGAAACTAAAAGGTCGTAAAGTTATTATGATTGGCGATGGAATCAATGATTCTCCTGCTATATCTGAGTCAGATGTTGGAATTGCAATGAGTGAAGGAGCTGAGATAGCAAGAGAAATTTCAGATATTACTATATCAGCAGATAACTTAAATAATTTAATTATTTTAAAACAGATTAGCAATAAACTTATGAAAAGAATTGGTTTAAGTTCTAAGTTTATTATTGCTTTCAACTTAGGTTTGATTTTTCTTGGTGTAGGTGGATTTATTAGACCAAGTACATCTGCATTTTTACATAATGCTTCTACGGTTGGAATAAGTTTAAACAGTATGACAAATTTATTAGATAAACCTAATACTTATAACTACAATTAAAACCCATTGTATAACACATTTCTATCTAAAAAATTTATAATTCATATTTAAAAAAGCACTTTTAAACAATTAAACAATAATATTTAAAAGTGCTTTTATGACTAAATTTTATAACTAAAATCAACCTACTTCAATATTACTTCTCAATAATATTCAATACTGCTTAATACCATTCAATATTACCTCTCAATACTACTCAATACTAAAGGTAAATTTCCATAATATTTCTACTTCACTACTAAAAACACCCTTCCTTAAATCTCACTTCAAACTGCTATATTTCAATCAATCTCTGTTCATAGCATTTTAGCTCATTTTGTTTTAGATAGTTAAATTCAGACTCTACATAAATACCACAACCAATAAACTCAATTGTTAGATTTGGTATATTCTCTTTCAATATACTCATCTGTTCATATATAATTTTTTCCCACAAATCAGCCTGTAATATAGAGAAATACTTCATACTTTCTCCACTGTTATCCATATCCTTTTTGATTTCAGACCAGTTTTTTAGCAAGACGCCTCTTTTATCAATATATCCAAGTTTTTTAAAGCTCTCTATACTCTGATTCCATGCATCTTTACTACTCTTATCAAAATATGACTCTAGCTTTTTACTTTGCTCACTTGTCAATAAGTCATAAGAAAGCTTCTTATTAAAATGTGCTTTCAAAGAAAGTTTAGCCATAGAATACGGGCTTCTACCAGAGTTTAATCCCGCATTTTTAAACTTTTCTATTCCTTTATCTTCTATTGAAGACCATATAGAGTTTACTGAATCTGAATCATCATCTTTTCTATATTTAACATCCAAACCATGTGTAATATCGATATAATTTTGTGGAAATACATATTGATAGTACATATCTTTGTTATCATCATACAGAGAAAAATATCCTTTATCATATAAATGCATATGTACATTTATTTTTAAACTATCATCTAAAATATTTCGTCTAAGATTAGGTATATTTGCATAAATAGTTACATATTTCATTGCATCATAGTTTTGATTTATTGGAATTTCAAAGCTAATTTCTTCTCCTGTCAAAAGCTTTTTCACTTCTTCTTCATCACAATCATATAAAGAAAATGTATTTTCAAATCCCACACGTGATTTTCCAGCCAAACTTCCTGCTAATGGTATTTTCAAAATATGATTATCTGTTTTTTGCCATTGATAAGTATCTTGAGCTAAAAACTCTTTAATTTGTCTATTTTGTTCCTTTGCCTGCTTTAGCACCTCATCTTCATTTTCTGTTATTCCTACATGGCATCTATTTAAGATATTTACTATATTGCTTCCAAATGGAAACGTCCATAATTGAAAAGCTGCTGCCTCCACTTGGCACAAATATCTAATCTGATTCAATTCAATTTGATGAATAAGCTTTTTCTGATACTCATTCATTTGGTTACCACTGTCTGACATGTGATAAATCAGTTCTCCCATTGCAAGATTGTCTTTTTTCTTGTCAATCTTGTCAGTAATAATAATCTGAGCATCCATCATGTCCTGTACTTTTTTGAAAATTCCCGAAATATCCTCTGCATTTTCCATTTTCAAGCTTTCAAACTTCTTAATTAATTCAGTTAATACATCTTTCATTTTTAGTCTGCTTATCTCATTTTCAAAAATATCCTGATTTTTAACTATAGTATCAAATCCGTCTACAAATGGTATAATAGATTCTTTCAATGTTTTATCTTTGAACTCTGCCATCTGAGTATTTAAACTATCTAGTTTTTTAATATTATCTTCTTTTGTCTTAATCGCATCTTTGACTACTTTTATTTTATCTTCAAAACTAGCTTTTACATTTAGACAATTATTAACACTACTAATTGCTGTATTGATAAAAGAACAACTTGCACTACCAATACTTAATACATTTTTAATAGTTGCTGTTCTTTGCTGTCTTTCAATAGATGCTTTACACTTCTCTAGTGCAGCCAACTTATCTTTTTGTTGTTTATTACTATAATTTGCTTCCAACATACCCATTTCTTTTTTCTGAATGTTTGTGTATATCTTTTCATACTCGCCTTCATCCAGTCCATTTTTTGCTGCTGCAATGTCATTATCTTTCCCTTGGTAGTCATTATTATCTAAAGACTTAGTCATAATCTCTTTAATTTTATTAAAATTATCTATCTTTCCATCATCGACACCAACTAATTTATTTGTCATTGCTCCTAAAGCATTCTTTCTATCTTCATTTAACTGAGCTCCAAGGACAAAACTCATACCTTCAGAATCCATTTTGAAATCTGAAAAACTAACCATTCTGTTAGTCCATTGGTACTCTTCTTCCTTAGCTGAAAGATTTTCTTTTAAAGATTTTGCACTATCAAAAGCTCCCAGACAAGCTTGACCAATACCACTTAATGATGATAGTAAGCTCAACGCACTCTGTATTCCAGAAAGAATTAGCTGTGTTTTCATTTGTTCCTGAAGTTTTTCCTTCTTTTCTTCTAATTTCTTTATGTCTCCTTTTTCATCTTCTTTTATCTTTAGAATTTCTTGAATCAAAAGATTCATTTTTGCTCCAACAGAAAGCATTTTATTTTCAAGTTCTTTTTTCAAAACTTCTATTTGTTGATTTCCTGAGTCAATTTGAGTTAAGACATTTTCCTTATATGTATTGAAATATGCTTCTTTTAATTCATCTTTTTTTCCTTGTTCCAATTCTTTTAAAGTCTTCTCTAGATAATCTGTCAGAGTTCGAATATCTGTAACACGATTTCCTCCAATTTCATCTTCCTCTATCATCTGCATATAAAATGCTGCTTTCTGTTCTAATGCAAATAAAATCATGCTCCATTCACTAAAATTCTGATTTTCTTTTACAAAAGCTTCTATTCTATTAGACTGCATCAATTTATTTATAAGATAGTCATAAATCTCTTTTGCTTCTTGGTAAAACTCTTTCTTTGTATGCATATCATCTAGTGAAATTACTTCTTTATTTTTCTTATCAAATTTATAATACTTCTGAAGAATTTCTCTATTTAACTGCATTTCCACTTTCTCAACTGCATTAAAAATCTCATAAATATGTGAAATTTCTAAAATATCTGCTTCTAAAATTCCTACTGCACACAAAAGTTTAAGGTTTCTATATCCTTTACTTCCAGAAAAACCAAATCTTTCAAAGAATTGATAGAAAAATGTATCCATTGATAGAGAATACTCCTGCTTTAGCAATGCGTTTTCTACTAATGATTTTCCAGGATGCCCTTCTTTTCCATCTGCTCCATCTAGACCTGAGTCTGCAAGTTTTTTAATTGTCCAGTCCTTGTGTTTTGCATAAAGAGCATCTAGTGCCTTTCCATCATCTGCTGTTTCCTTACTGTCTGAACCACGACCTATCACATATCTATCAAAATAGTAATAGTTTCTGTCACTATCATCTATTGGAACAGAAGTTCCTATATATCTTATTGTTTCTTCAAAAATTCCTCGGATTCCTCCAAGACCTCCAGCTCCACCTTTTCCTCCAGAACCGCCTTTTCCTGCTAAGCCATGTCTTCCGTCTCTTTGGTTTATAGAATTTTTTAGTACTGTTGCTTGTCCAAGGAGATAAATCTGTCCAGCCTTACTTCCAAGACCAGCATTTCCACCATCTCCACCTGTTCCTCCAGTATTTCCTTGTTTTCCTTTTTCTGCTTCTACTATATAGTATTTTGTATCTTTCTCCTTAGTAAACTCTTTTTTCTCTGGCTTAGAACCTAGTTTTGCATTTGCTCCAGCTATTCCGGATGCTCCTGTTTCTCCTACTTTTCCATCTTGGCCGTTTCCACCTTGTCCACCATCAGCATAAAGCTTAAGTTCGCCTTCTTTTTGTATATGTTTAAAAGATATTAAAATATCGCCTGAAGTTCCTGCATTATTTCCAGCTCTGCCATTCATTCCGTTATAAATAGAACTTTCTCCATCCAATTTTTTTGCATCATTTCCAGAAACATTAATTGAATAAGAACCTTTTGGTATACATAATTTTTCAACTAATAGAACTATGTTTTTACCTGAGAAAACATCCTTCTTCATATCACAATCTATTTTTAGCTCACACTCTCCATACATATATATAGATGATAATTCATTAAGTTTATAGCCAGATATGATTTTAGTCAAATCTGATAAATTCACTTTAGGTACAGGAATATATATAGAAAGTACTTTGTCTTTTTCATATGATTTTATATATGTACAGTTTTGAATTTTTTCTCTTCTATATTCTTCATCTAGAAGTTTCTCAGCTTCTTCCTCTTCCAATTCCTTCTCTGCTATCCAGTATTTAATACATTTTAAAGTGTCTTCTAGCGTTGTATTTAATAATGATTTTAACAATTCACTTAGACCGACAATATTAGTTTCTCTACAATAACTATTTAGCTCTAAAACAAGGCGTATTTTTTCTAATATGTTTACTTTTTGTACACCATCACCATAGAAAAGTTCTTGCACAAATCTCATGAGTCCTTCAATACTATTTGTTTTTCCTAAGCTCTGACTCATTTGTTCCAACTGAGTTTTTTTCTCTTTTAGATTTTCTATAGAAGATAAAATAGAAATAGAATCTTCTAACGCCTTTTTTACACTTTCTATATAAGGAGCTAGAAGTTTTTCTAGTTCTTTATATGTTATATCAACAGCTTTTTGTATCTCTATTTTACAAGAGGCAGTAAGCATTAATCCCATATCAGTTTTTTGGAAAGTATTTGGAAGTTTTTCTAGTTCTCCCAATAGATTTTCTGGCTTTGTGTCCATCGGATTACATAATTCTATAGACACATTATCTGATAGTACCACATTTAACAGATATACCAGTTCTTTATAACCTTCATAATCTTTTTCTTGGCTATCTAGGTCTTCTTTTACTTTTTTCAGTATATTTCTAACTTTTTCTTTTGTTACACTACTACTAGGTGACTTAGGTATTTTATTGATAAGAAAGAAAAAATTTTCCTTATACTGTGTATATTCATTAAACATATCTTTTAAGTTTTTAGCTGTATCAATTAACAGTGTATGTCTAGAGTCCAGTAAAGACTGGTAGTCTAAAATGACTACTATCCCTTTTACATTTGAAGATGCAGAGATAGTTTCTCTTACAAGCATTGCTCCTGCAATCATATATTCAGCTCCACGATTATCAAAAAAACCAGGACAATCGCATAAAGAAAATGCTTTATTTTCAATATCTACAACTTCTGGGCATAAAGTCTTAGAATATACACCATTTCCAATATCAACTGCTGAATCTTTAGCTGTGATGTATACTTGTCCAGTTTCCGCATCTGTCTTTTCTTCCATCTCACAACCTTTTAAATAGTTGATACAAGTACTTTTTCCAACTCCTGAAGCACCCAGGAATAACAAAATCGATTTTTCTCCTAAATTGTATCTTTCCAGTTCATGCCTTCCATCTTCTAAAAGATTTATGATTCCATTGTACAATTCATTTGCCATGTGTTCATCCCTTTCTATACTTCAGCACAATAGTTTTGATATTTCTCTTTAACAAAACTTTCCTCTACTTTTAAAACTGCTGTTGATACTTTAGAATTTGGATTATTATATCCTCCAGATTCTCCTCTATCTCCATAATCAGCATACTCTCTTGATGGACCTTCTTTTCCTTCTTTCCAACTTCCACCTTCAAAAGTTATACGATAACTAGCAATACCAGTTAGCTTATAATCCCAACTTGTAAAATATCCTGTATAGTATACAGTGGAATCTATAGCACTTGGAGAAAATGAAAGTGTATTATAACCATGATGACCTCCTTTTCCTCCATTTCCACCAAAACCTGGTCTTCCATCTGGACCTCTTTCTCCATCTCTTACTGTTATATCACAACAGCTGATTAACTTATCTCTCTTTTCATCTGAATCTGCCAAGAAGTAGATATTTCCTTTACTTCCTCCATTTCCACCTCTTCCAGCATTTCCTCCTTTTCCTCCATTATCTCCTTTTGCACCACTTGTTCCTGATGCAAAATAACCTTTAAACATTTTTCCATGGAAACTACTTGTATATCCTGCATCACTTCCATTTCTACCTGTGCTTCCAGTCTCACCATCTTTACCATCTGTTCCTCTTGAACCATTTCCTCCATTTGCTATTAGTGTAAGGCGATAGTTTTTAATTTCTTCTTTAATATATAAATAAATATTTCCTGCATCTCTACCATCTTCACCATTTCTTCCATATATAGAATTATCTATAATATTTCCACTCTTTCCGCTTACATTAATCTTAGCATTACTACTTACATCAAGATTCTTACAAGAAATAATGATATTTTTTTCTGATGCAAAATCCATTCCAAGATTATCATCCATATAGATAGTATCTTTAGCTGAAAACATAATTGTAGAGACATCCTCTCCCACTTTTCTATTTCTAAAAGCCTCTAGAACACTACTTATTACTAAGTTTGGAATTAGTGCCTTCACTTCTATGACTGTCTTGTTTTTAATTTCAAATGTTTTTATTATAAATGGAGTTAAAATATATTTACTTACAAGATTTCTAATTATTTCATTACCTTTTTCTCCATAGGTATTTAATCTTGTTATATTTTCTTCTAATTCTTCACTATTTCTATCTGTAAGATTCTTTAAAATAGGCTCAAAATCACGTTTACTATATATGTAATCTGTTTTATTTGCAACTTCCATCAATTTATCTCTATTTGATAATGTCCATACCTGTTTTTGTACCTCATAAGAAACTAAAATCTCTTCTACTTTCTTTCTTATAATAATAAATTTTTGTTCCATTATACTTTTACTTGTTTTTTCTATAATAGATTCCATATATACAGAAGATAGTGAAATTTCAGCATCTCCATGGTCTGTATATTTATTTAAGTCTTTAATTATACCCAAGTTTCTCTTTATCTCATTTTGTAACTTTATACATGTGTCTTCCAAGAATAATCCACTTTCTCCTGACAATAAATTGATAAATTTATCTAAAGTAATACTAGCTGTATTAACTGAACTTTCTAACCAGTCTTTAAATATGTCTACTACTCTATCATATTTTGACATTTCTTGAATCATTGTTACTCTTTCAACCTTTTCAATAAAGTCTTCTGTATATTCCTTAACATAAACTTCTAGTCTAGATACTATACCACCTTGAATATCTTTTATTAATGTATCTAAAACTAATCTTGCATCTGCACTGATTGGATATTGGAATGCTGATGTTTTATCTTTTACTTCTTCTAAATTTATTACTTCTTTTAATAATCCTTCTCTTTGCTCTGCTTCAAGTGGTTTACAAAGATGAATATTTTTTCCTTCTCCTTTTAGCAATTCTTCAAATAACCAAGCTTTATCTTGTATATTATTTTCTGGACTTTCACACAATTGTTCGTATTTTTTTCTAATCACATTATATATTTGTTTTTCTGTTCTTCCTAAAAAGCTTTTAGAAACAAAGAAAGTAATACTTCCTCTAAAATTCTCTTTATGAAGACACATATTTAATTGTTGAAATAAATCAAGTACTTTTGTAAGTCTAGCCTCTAATATATCTGCTTCTGGTATTAGTACAACTACGCCACATATAGATGCAGAATTTCTAAACACCTCTCCCAACGAAACTGCTGCACTAATGTCATGTGCTACACCTCTGTTATCACTGAATCCTGCAGTATCACATAATTTTGCATCCATTCCTTCTACTTCTCTTCTCATATCTACAATATTTGGATACAAAGTCTGTGAAACAGCTCCTGAACCAATTTCTGCAACAGGGTCTACACATTCAATATATGAGATACCAGTATCTTCATCTTCTACTTCCTTCATTTCACATCCTGCAAGATAATTAATTGCTGTACTTTTCCCACAACCTGTGCCTCCAAGAATCAAAATTAGATTCTTATTTATAGCCTTATCTATTGCTACTTTCCCTTCATCTAATAGGATTTTGATTTCTTCTAAAAGCTGATTTTTTTCTTCCATGTATCTTCCCCCTTGTTTATTGTTATAAAATTTTTTAATGTTAAAATAACTGTGCTTGTAAAATATAGCCTTTACTAACACAGTAATTTTATTTTATATATCTAATTATACTTTTTATTTTATATCTAATTACATTTTCTACTTTATATTATTTTTTCTACTGCTCTAAACTTTGACCATCCTCCACAATGAATATTCATATAAAAAACCTCCTTATATGTTTAAATTTATTTATATAATAGTACCAATTTTCTAAATATTCAATACAATTCGTGTAACTAGTCGATAAAAGTGCATAACTGGACAAATAGTTTGTATAAAAAACTTTGAAAGTCAAATTTATTTAATTAAAAATAATATAATACAAAAAAACAGTCAATCTATTAAAATCAACTGCTCCATAAATTGAATTTTTACTTATTAGATTTTACAAAGTTTATACATTTGCATGTGTTCCCCTATACAAAACTGATATTGCCACTGCTATAAGTATCATGCCCATAAAAGCAGGTGCCGCATGACCAAGAGACACATAGATTTGACCTCCAATGATAGGTCCAATTATTCTCGCTAAAGATTGAATAGATTGACTACCCCCTTGAATCCTTCCCTGTTCACTAGAATCGACAGACTTGGATATCATCCCATTGAATGAAGGTCCAAAGATAGAATCGCCAAAACCAAATATAAACATTCCAACAATAAAAATAGGATAGAATGAAAACAGTGCCGATGCTGCAATAAAACTGTAACCTATAATCTCCGAAATCATTCCAAGAATGGCTATCTGTGCATCACTGAGTTTTCTCAAAAGCTTTGGCATTATAAAACCTTGTGAAATGATGTCTTGGATACCCATAATTGAAAATACAAGTCCAATTAGTGCGGGTTTCCAATTGAAAGTATCTATTGTAAATTGTGAAAAGACAGACTGTAAAGACCCATTTGGTATCCAAAGTAAGAATGCTGATACAAGTAGCCTTTTTAAGTTTTTTACAGAAAGTACATTTGCAAGCTGTATAAATGGATTTAGCCTTGCAAGTGTAATCTCCTTTAATCTATTCTTCTTATCAAGGCTCTCAGGCATATATAAGAATCCATAAATAACATTCAATAAAGTTATTATTGCCCCAAAGTACATTGGTACAGAATAACCAAACTTAGCAAGTAATCCACCTACAGTTGGACCAATAACACAGCCTACACCTGAAAAGGCACTCACCCATCCAAAGTATTTGCTTCGATATTCTCTAGGAGTGATGTCTGCAAAATATGCGAAGATAGTGCTTATGCTACCACCTGTTATACCTTCTATTATACGTCCAACAAATAGTACCCACAGAGCTCCTCCTATTCCAAAAACTAAGTACCCTATTGCAGAACCCAAAAGGCATGATAAGAGTAATGGACGACGTCCATATCGGTCGCTTAAAGCTCCAAGCCCAGGAGCTGCAAAAAACACGCAGATTGCATAAACAGAAGTTAGCATTGTAACAACTATAGCTTGTTCTGATGGACTATTTGTATAAGGTTGCACTAAGAATGGAACAACAGGCGCTATGATAGTGAATCCGATTCCGCAAAGAAACGCAGATATAAGACCAAATATCAAAGCCTTTTTATTTACAATTTGTTCTGTATTCTGTTCATTATTTGATTTAAATATAAACACTTAAATCCTCCTCTCAAAAATTATAATTTGGTTTCCTTCAGAAACATATTCCTTCTATTTCTTTATTACTTTTTTACTTTTTTACTTTTTTCATTATTTTAATTCCTTGGAGACATATTCTTTTTTTATTACTTTAACTCCTATGGAATATATTTATCTCTTTATTATTTTGATTCCTTGGAAACATATTTATCGTATCACCATTTTGTTTCCTTGTCAACAAAATAATAGCAATAAAAATACAGCCCGCTCTCAATAGAGTTGGGCTGTCTATAGTTTCAATTTCTTTATTCTAATTTATTTTGACTTAATATTATACCTTGTTTCTTTATTTCTGCATCCAGATGCCTATTGTAATTTTCCGCAAAGCTAATCATAATATCAAATTGTTCGTCAGTTACCTGCTCAAATACAGCTTTATCACGTTCTTGAAACTCATTGTGCAGTCCCTCATGAATTTTATAAACTGCTTTCCCCTGTTCAGTAAGTCTAAAATAAATTTCTTTCTTGTTATCAGACTTCTGGTAGCTTTCGATAATTCCTTTTTTTATGAGTTTCTTAGTTAGCTTACTTATTGCACCTCTAGTCATATAAAAGTGCTCTGCAAGCTTTGTCACGTTGCAATCTACATTTCTTTCAATGTATTCGATACAATGTACTTCAGAAGATTTATAACCTTTAAGACTTTCTTCCATCTTAAATTTATTAAGCCAAACCATCTTGTTTAATAAGTCCCTGAAACCCATTATGACCTGTTCTTCTTTATTCATAGCCTGTCCTCCCACCCGTTAGTGCATTAACAATATTATATTAAACTTTTGTTTCTATTTCAACAATGTTAAAATAATTATTTTAGGAATCGAACTATACATAAACATAAAAAAGGAAAACAGAATCATCTAATTTAAACCTACATTCTTTTAGATTTAATCAATATCATATAAGTGTTGATAACTATACAAGTAAACATAAATTTGAATGATGATTAAGATAATTAAATGGTTTACAAATAATTTATATTATAAATAAAACAACATGACAATACATCTCTTGTACTGTCGTGTTGTTAAAATACATGTAATGTTTTAATAATAGTTTTTACAATAAAAGGCAGTGTTAACTAAGTTTTATTTATATACTGTTTAGTCTTTAGTCTATATACTATTTAGGATTACTGAAAGTCATCTTCCTAGAATCGAAATCAATTGACCATTTATAGTTTTTCAAATAATTATGACCTATCAAACCATCTTCAAAGAATCCAACTTCCTCATAATATCTGGATTCCTCACCTGTTGTATAGTTCCCAAATCCATTTTCCAGTTGCAAGCTACCTAGACCATATGATGAGATTTCAAAAGTACCGTCTTTATAATCACTTCCTCCCATTCCACTACTTTGTCCTTCAGAAGCTGACTTTAACTCAGGCATTGGAATCCCAGCTAAGTCCATTGTTTCTTTAGGTAGTTGCATTCCAGCATCTTCTCCATTAGCAAACCCTGAATCCATAAAGAAGTTCATTCCACTTTTCTGATTTGTTGAACCTTTAGCATACATGTAATGAGTAGAAGCAAGCGTGAATGGAATCTCTTCTAATACTTTATCGTTGGCAAGCATTTTATTGGCATTGGCCATACCTACTTCATTTCTAGGTCTTAATACTAACTGGCCACTAGAATAATCAATTGTAGGTATAAATTCCTTCAATACACTTGTACCAATAACGCCATGAACATTTGACGCATTACCTTTAAATGCTTCTTCAAATCCCTCAAATGAACCCATCATTACAGGGACATTCTTCATGTTTACATCTCCTATAGTAAGTGAGTCAACTTGACCAAAACCAACTTCGACGATATTACCTCCTTGGAATGTACCTTCTTTCTTTGAAGCTGTTTTAATACCAAGCTCTTTTGTAAGTTTACTATCCGCAACAAACATTGCACCACCAGTATCAATAAAAGCATTTATTCTTTTTCCATTTATCTCAACTGGAACAACAGGTAGGGGTTCACTTGTTACAAATGGAATAGCACTTTCTTCTTTTCCATTCCAGTTAATTTGTCTAGTTTTGCAATAAATAACTCTCAAATTCAAATGAGCTTGGGAGTTTTATTTAGTAATTAGTAATATTTTAAGCTTATACCAAAAGATTCATTCCTCTAATTTTATCCCCTGTACTATACTTAGATATTAAAATTTTCTTGAATTCATAACTTTAAGCTACTTTATCAAATAATAAAATTTATATAAAATGCCTATTATTACAAAGATGCAACTCAAAGTTGACAAAAAACATAGTAGGATTGATAGTGTGCAACTTGTATATTTGTTAATATTTTAGAATAAAGATTGAGAAATATTGAGGAGGAAAATAAAATGGATATATCTGAAAAAATTTTAAAACTAAGAAAAGCAAATAATCTATCTCAGGAGAATTTAGCAGAACAACTTAATGTATCAAGACAAAGTATATCAAAATGGGAAACAGGTCAATCTGTTCCAGAAACAGAAAAGTTAATTGCTTTAAGCGAAATATTTAATGTTACAATAGATTATCTTTTGAAGCCATCTGAAATAGATGAGATATCAATTAGAACAGAAATTCTAGAAAAACAGCAACAGCAGTTAGTTGAAAAGGAAATAAAAAAGGATAAAATCTTATTTATTGTATTAAGCTGTCTAGCCACATACTTAATTGCATTCGCTATATATATTATTGGACACTTCTATTTTGAAATTTGGAATCCAGGTGTAATATTAAGCGAGTTTATAATAGCAACAGCAATTGCTATTACTATTAATTTAAAGCATAAGTATAAAGTTGATAAAAATTCTATAAATAATTAAATCGTAGGATAATGTAAAGTTATTTGAGGGGGAAAACAAATGAAAAAAACTAAATCAAAGGTATTAAGTTTAACACTAGCAACTACTTTTTTCGTAGCAACAACAGCAAATTCATATGCTATGTCAGCAGCTAGAAAAAATCAAGAGGTAGGAGCTCCAAAATACAATGATGAGGTAGTATATATGTATTTATCTCATTTTGTAGATTTTGAAGGAGATAATTATGAAGAAGGTTTGTGTACATATATAACTAAATACGATAGAGAGGCTTATGATAGATATTTAAGTAGAGGTTCTGCTTTTAGAAGTGCTAATTCTATGCGTTTATTACAAATCTAATAGCATTGAAGGGAGATTTACCTTCATTTTAAAGAATATTGGACTGTATATGGAGTTGGAAATTTTATAATAATTTTAGAGTGTATGTTAATTATTTTTGATGACAGTTACTATTTATCCCATATAAATAAAAAATCTAATTCTGATAAATAATAAAAAGGGTTCACCCTAATTAGAGTGAACCTTTTTTTATAGTAAAATATGTATTGTTGTTAAATAAACATTTAAAAATTAATAATGGATGCTTTCAACTGCTCCACCCATAAAACATCCACTATCTAGCCTATTATACGTACAAGATAAATAAAATTTATACTATCTCTATATTGTCTTTAATGATACTTTTAACTTCACTCTTCTATTATACTTTCTATATAGACATAACATTTTTTCAATTGTTGAAAAGACTTCTTAAAAAGATTTGAAAATGCTACTGAAAATCCTTTAACATCACCTTTTTTTAAGTACATCAATATTTCAAAACATATCCCGAAACGTGTTTTTAAAATTTCGGGGTATTTTTCAGGAAAAAATCGCTCTATATAAATCCCAAATACAATATATTGCTTTAAATGCATAAATATTTCTTGCATTATATAAATTTCTGAACAATCCACTATTTTACATAGCAAAACGAAATCTGGATAGATATTGCATTCTTCAGAATTCTTTTGTAAATGTCTTAAATGAGCTTCTATATTTTCTATCACCACAGAATCTATATTCTCACCCACTAAAAGTACCACATCTTCTAATGTAATTGTAACAAACTCCATAGCATCTAAAAGCAATTTTAATCTTTTAGCTCCTTCTTTTGTTTTAATATAATCATCAGTATACTCAGAAAAAAGAGTTATATATGTTCCCTTTCCATTAATTGTTTTAGCAATTCCACATTCATTTAATTCATTATATGCACTTCTAACTGTTGGAAGAGATATATTATACTTACTAATTACAGAATTAATAGATGGTAGACAATCCCCTGTTTTAAGATTTCCTTCAAAAATTTGAGATATGATATCAGAAACAATTAAATCATATAGATAACAATTTTTTAATGCCATAGAACTAAAATTATCTCTAGCTTTCTCCTGTGAAATACGGTTTTTTACAATTTCCAAAGTAAATTCCCTATTTTTTTCATACATATAAATTAATAATTGTTTAAGTGCAGTAAAATTTCTATTTAATACATATAAATAAACCTGCTTTATTTGTTCAATATACTTATCTCGAAAAAAATCTACAGAACTATCATCTAATTTATCAATACTATAGGTTATTTGTGAAACCATTACATTACTCTGAATAATATCACAAAAAGAATGAATAAGTAAATTATTTGACTTGCTGATTAGTTTATTTATATATTTTAGTTTTTGCTCTCTAAATATAAAATGGTTTGAATTATTTTTTTCCATATAGCTGATAATATCATATAATTCTTGCAAGTCTTTTGATGTAAATCGCTCTATATTATAAACAGCAAGCGCAGGAAATATTAAGCTAAAAACTTGATACATATCTGCTATTTGCAAAATTTTCTCATACACCAATTCAGATTCCACTAATTTTTCACTTACATTATGAATCAATACTGGTCTAGCACCAGCTTTTGTTTCTATAAAACCTTCTTCTGATAACATTTTAATTACTGTTTTTATGGTATTTTTTGATACCATATATTCTTTAGACATTTTTTGAATGGAGTCGAGTTTATCTCCAACTACAATTTTGCCTGTATAAATTTGCTGAATTAAGCATTGAAAAATAATTAAATACTGTGGTTTTTTTTTCATATTTTTTCCTCTTTAATAATTTAAAATAGTTGCTTATTTTTATGCTATAAACTATAATTATTATGAACCATTTATATATATGGTCTAAGTTTTATAATCTTATAACACTGTAAAATATCCTACCATTATTTATAAATAAGTTAGAAAATTGTCAATAATGCAAATTTCTAATGAATATATACATATATTTAACAATGAAATGGTTTAACTTATTTTACAGAATAAGCAGATAGAATTATGGTAGTAATATAAAATGGGTGAACAAGATTGAAATACTCTATAACATAAACACATATGATAAAAAAATATAATCATATTAAAGCAATTTGTAGATATACAACTAAGATTCGCAAAATTTGAATACATTAGACTTATTCTATTTTAATTAAACACAATTTCACTTTAAAAGAGGATTTACTATGAAATACTATATTTTTTTAGCTATAGCTATTATATCAATAATTGAATTCTGTAATATTTATATATGCAGAATATTATCTGCCCAAAACAAAACTGTATCACCATATAAAAATTATAAATCAATATTTTTAATAAAACCATTAATTTTTTTGATAATGATGTTTACAAAATTACCATTACCACTATTTTATATATTATTTCATCTAATGAATCATAAGGCATTTTTAATAAATAATAAAAATGCTAATAAATACTTTATATCTAATATGTCAGTGATAAGTTTTTATATTTTTCACCTTATTACTTTAAGTGTAATATCACTCTTGGAAAATACAAGCTTATATACCCTATATATGGATACATACTATAGGTTAATTAGTATTTTAATAGCTTATACTTTAATTTTTATCTTGTTGTATTGTATAGATAAAATAAAAGAACATGTTTTTATATTAGTTCAAAATAATATAGAACTTAATTTGTTTTCAAAGTTTATTTGGTTTGCTATAGGATATATCTTGTTTGACAGCATACAGGTTATACTTTCACCTCCAAAGGCTTTAACTTCCTACTTTATAATTGGAAGTAATATATTATTAGCTTTACAAATAATTATATTTATTAATCATATATATTCTATTGAAAAAAATATTTATTTAGAAAAAGAACACCATAAATTAGAAATAACAAAATATGAACAATTATTAAGAGTTGACTTATTAAATAAAAAGGCTAATATTGATGATTTAACATCAGCATATACTCGAAAATTTGCTTTTGAAAAAATGCAATCTTATATTGATAATAAGTTATTATTTTCATTAGTATATATTGATTTGGATAAGTTAAAAACAATAAATGATACATATGGACACTTGGCTGGAGATAGCTACATTATTAGCTTCTCAAATATAGTTATTGACAATTTAAGAACAGAAGATATATTTGCTAGAATAGGAGGAGATGAATTTATAGTGATTATGCCTCAATATAGTGAAAATATTACAAAAGAAGTCATGGATAAAATACGTAATACCATGAAAAATCAGATATCTTTTAGTTATGGTATTGTAGAGGTATCCAGTAAAAATAAAATGACTCTAGAAGAAATTATTAATACTGCAGATATTAGAATGTATACTGATAAACAAAATAATCATAGAAAGAACAAAAACTAAAATGAAAATGTATATGATAATTATCCTAACAACGTTACCATGTTATTTATCTTATTATCTTTATCACTATAATTTTTTTAAATATCTTGATGCTATAACTGATAACTCTAAAAACAAATATAAAATATATATTATATATTCTTTATTTAATTATTCAATTTTTTTAATCTGTACCTATCTAAGGTTAAATTTAATTATAAACTGGACAATTTTTATGTTAGTTTTATTTACACAGATTAAAGTAACTTACTCCATGTCTAACATAAAAGCCTTTTTTTATTCATTAAACTGTACTATTATTGGTCTGTCAATAAATATATTTTTCAGGTCATTAATTTCGATAGTCTTAGATATGCCAGCATATTTATTTGATAGTAACTCTATTACAAATATTTACAGAGTATTTCCTATAGCATTTAGTTTTATTGTTACAGGATTATATTTTTATTATAAAATTTATAAAAATACTCAGATTAGCTTTGAAAATATCTTAGAAGATAAAAAAAATTTAATTTTTTTACTGAGTCTTATGTTTGTAATGTATCTATATTTGTGCCTGAGTCTAATGGTATACTATACTGTTGAAAACACATTAATTTTGAAGTTATATGGAATTAAATCATCCATAATGGTTTTAATAGGTAACTATATTGCAGAAAAATATAGCTTTAGAATCACTCAAATTAAGGGCTATGATATTAAAAACCAACTAGATTATTTGGAAAGTCTAAAAATAGAAGATGAAATTAAAAGATTGAGTGATACTGTATATAAAGACTTATTGACTGGTTTTTATAATAGGCCTTTTGCAAATAAAAAGCTATCAGAATGGAGATTTAATAACTATGAATTTACTTTATGTTTTGCAGATTTAAATAATTTAAAAATTGTAAATGATAAATTTGGACACCAGTTTGGAGATAAATACATATCCACTACTGCTCAAATAATAAAAAAATGTATAAATATAGAACAATCTTTATTGTTTAGGTATGGTGGAGATGAATTCTTATTTCTTTTATACAAGATAACTACTTCCCAAGCAGAGCAAATAATGATTGATATTAACCATGAACTATCAAAATTAAGTAACACTGAAGATTACCCTTATACACTTTCTATTAGTTATGGACTAGTTGAATGGGACGGAATATCTGATACTGAAACTTTAATAGCAAAAGCAGACTCCTTGATGTATGAAAATAAGCTTAAAAATAAGTAACAGTCAAATAAAACTATTATTACATCTCTAGTTATAATATATAAATTATTAATAATTTATATATTATGTTTTTGCTTAATTGAAATTAATCTATAAAAAATGTATATTGTGGAGGAGGCCCGATAATGTCAAAAGACACAGACTTTACAAATATTGAATACGACTTCTTAATGAACGCATTAGATGTAAGCGTAAGTAGACATCTAATTGATGAACATTACACTGTGGTTTGGGCTAATAATCGTTATTATGAAATGTTTGGTTATACAAAAGAGGAATATGAATCTCTTTTTCATAACCAGTGTGACCTTTTCTACAAAGAAAATCCAGATGATTGGAATGAACTTGTGAATAATGTCGCAAAAGCTTTCTCTAAGGGAGAGAGAAAATACGAACACCTTGGTCGTATGAGACATCGTAATGGGAAAAAACTTTGGATAAAATTAATGGGGTTTTTAACTGGAGAAGTTGTTGATGGATTCCCTGTTTCCTACTCTGTCATGGTTGATATTACAAGACAAATGCTGACTCAAATAGAACAAACTGTAACTTACAATAATTTTCCAGGTCTTATTGCTAAATTTAAAGTTACTGATTTTGGTTTCCAACTATTAGATGCAAATAAAAAGTATTTTGATATGTTTAAAAACAAAGTAAATTTTTTAATAGAAGATATAAATTCAGAAATTTACCTCGACTCTATTTATAAATATTATGATGATTTTAGAAATGGAAAATATATTTGCTTTCCAATTTCTCCACAGAATCTTAAAGGTGAAATTGTCCATATGCAAGTCATAGCTGAATGTATAGATTGGGAAGATGATAAACCTATCTATCTTTTGATATACTCAGATGTTACAAAATTAGTTGAGCAAAACAAAATTATTGAAGAAAATAATAAGGAACTAGAAAAACTAGCATTTACTGACCAGACTACAGGTGGAATGAATCGCACACAGTTTAATATAATAGCAAATGAAATCATAAGTTTGTCACCAGCTGGCACATACACTCTTGTTTGGCTAAATATGCAAAAGTTTAAATTAATAAACGATTTAGCAGGAAATATTGCTGGAGATAAGCTTTTAAAATATATCTACAACTGTATAAAATTACATTTAAATGAAGGTGAATTTGTTACTAGAATTTTTGCTGACAACTTTACTCTTCTTCTAAAAGAAGATAAAAAAAATATCAACTCCAGATTAAACGCAATAGTTACACATATTAATAGATTCAATGATAACAAAGATTATAAATATATGCTCTATTTTACTGCTGGTGCCTATATAATTAATGACACTTCTTTGGAAATAACAAAGATTCAAGATAGAGCAAATGTAGCTTCTAAATCTATTAAGAATATTGAAAATCATGAGCTATGTATTTTTAATTTCTATAGTAAATCAGATAAAGAAAAACTTATACTTGAGAAGAATATAGAAAACAGAATGTATGAGGCACTTGAGAAAAAAGAATTTCAGGTTTATTTACAACCAAAACTAGAATTATCCACCCAAGTTATATGTGGTGCAGAAGCTTTAGTAAGATGGGTTCATCCTGTTGAAGGAATAATGCCTCCTAATGAATTTATTCCCTTATTTGAAAAAAATGGATTCATTGTACAATTGGATTTATATGTGTTTGAAGAAGTTTGTAGTACTTTAAGAAAATGGATTGATAGTGGATTAAATGCAGTAAAAATCTCTGTGAATATGTCTCGCTATCATTTTTCATTCAAAGATTTTATTAATGCATATAAAGAAATAGCTGAAAAGTATTCTATCCCTCCACATCTTATAGAAATTGAAATTACAGAAACGATTGTATTTAAAGATGTTAAAGTGTTTAGTGAAATAATAAATGAGATTCATAAAAATGGATTTAAATGTTCTATTGATGATTTTGGAAGTGGTTATTCTTCAATTAATATGCTTAAAGATATCTATGTTGATACTATAAAATTAGATAGAGCATTTTTTAAATCAGAACGATTAGATTCTCAACGGGAAAGAGATATAATTGTTTCTATAATTGATTTATCAAAAAAGTTAAATATGACCACTGTAGCTGAAGGAATAGAGACTAATTTTCAAAAAAACTTTTTAAGAGAAATAAACTGTGATATGTTACAAGGTTATGTATTTTCTAAACCATTACCAATAAAGGATTTTGAAAAACTTATGTTTCAGAAATATACTAATTAGTGGTATAAAATGATTCATTCTAAAAGATATTTATTTTAAATATACTAATTAGCAATATGACATGATTCGTTCTAAAATAAAGAATAAATAATAGAAATTATTTTATATAGCTTTGTATTTTTAAATGCACATTTAACTATAAAATTCTTATATTAATATTCTTAATGATATGAATATCTATACTTTGTAAAAATAACAGATAAATTTAATACTTTATAAATTTAAATTTAAATTTAATTTTTTGCTAATATAAAAATGTATCGATTTATCTTAAAAAACAAAATATAAAGTGGAGAAAATTAATACCTCCACTTTATCCTGCCTTTATATTAATTTTTATATATTTATACTTTTATCTTTATATTTCTAGTTATTTATCCATACCTCTAGTTATTTTTTTACATTTCTAGTTACTTATTTTATTTCTTCTATTTCCTTTACTTTTTTTACTTCTTTTATAAGCAGTCTACAGCCCCTTAACATTTACTACTACTGCCTTAGGTCTAGTCATAGCCTCAATTGAATACTTAACGCCCTGAGTTCCCATACCAGATGCCTTCACACCTAAAAATGGGAAGTGGTCTGGTCCTCTCTCAGTCTTATTATTTATTTGAACAGTACCAACCTCAAGCTTATCAGCTATATAAAAAGCCTTATCAATATCACTTGTAAATACTGATGATTGAAGTCCATACTCTGATTGATTGGCAATTTCAATTGCTTCATTTATATCTTTAACTCTTATAATCGGAAGTACTGGTCCAAAAGGTTCCTCCCAAGCAATTTTCATATCAACACTTACATTATCTAACAATGTTGGATAGAATAAATTATTTTTTCTAACATTACCTGTTATTAATTTTGCACCTTTATGCAATGCATCATCAACTAATCCTTGAACAAAATCAGTTGATTTGTTATCTATAAGAGGCGTAATAACTACTTCATCCATTGGATTTCCAACTGTTAACTTCTCTACTAACGGTTTTATTTTTTCAACTAGTTTATCTGCGACACTCTCTTGAACCAAAATTCTCTTTACTGCTGTACATCTTTGACCTGAATATGAGTAAGCTCCAGCCACTATATTTTTGGCTGCAAAATCCAAGTCTGCATCTTCTAATACAATAGCAGCATCTTTTCCACCAAGTTCCAATAATAATGGTACCATTTTAGATATTTTGGATATATGTTGACCAACTTCAGTACTACCAGTGAAATTTATAAAGTTGATTCCTTTATGAGTTACAACATAATCCCCTATTTCGCTACCTCTACCTGTAATTGTGTTAAGTACACCATCTGGTATACCAGCCTTTCTCATAATTTCTACTAAATGAAGTGCACTAATAGCTCCTTGTGTAGCAGGCTTTAGGACAACTGCATTTCCACCAATAAGTGCTGGTGCAATCTTTGACATGGATAAATTTACAGGATAATTAAATGGAGATATAGCTAAGACAGTACCTAATGGAACTCTTGAAACATAAGACATCTTATTGCGTGTTCCTCCAGGGAAATTATCACCACTAATAGCTTCACCTTCCATATTCTTTCCTACATCTGCTGTATATCTTAAAAAATCTGCTGTTCTTTCAACTTCTGCTCTTGCAGATTTTATATCTTTAGCTATTTCAAGTACCAATATGTTAGCTATTTCATCCATATTCTCTATCAATAAGTCAGCTGCTTTATGAAATATATTAGCTCTCTTATATACAGGCATATCAGACCATACCTTCATACTTTCTTTTGTATTTTTAATAGCTTCATCTACTTCATGCTTTGTCATAGATTGTACTTTTCCAACAAGTGAATTATCTATTGGCGAGTAAATTTCTATTGGTTTTTTTGAATTGGATTCTACCCATTTTCCATTTATTAAATTTTTATATACATTTTCTTCTGTTCTAAGTTCATTAAACATATTTTTATTCCTCTCTGTGATATAACATTATGTATTTAAATTATAGCCATTTATTTGTTATGTAAACATTTCTTTTTTTCATAAACGTTTACCTCAAAAAAAAATTTATAATCAGTATTTTTTTTAATTTAAGTATCTTTGTAATTTATGTGATTTTATCTTAATATATCCCTGCAATTTAAATACTTCTCTCTTAAGGTATCCTAACTACTTTTGTTTACTACTTCTCTTTTTATCTATTCATTAAATTAGTTATCTTTATCAATTTATATATGATTTATTAACCTATTTAACTGAAAAACAATCTATAGTTTAATTTTTTAAATTAAAAATAACATAAATATAAATAGCTTTATACTTGACAAATTTATAAATGGACAATATCATATATGTATGACTAAAAAAACTTTTTAAGTCATACATAATACATGCTTATGGAAAGGATTGATAAATATGGCTAAAAGCTTTACAGAAGTTGAAAAAAACAATATAAGAGAAAGATTAATTTTAGAATGTGAAAACCACTGGTCTAGATATGGATATAAAAAAACTAATATTGACGAACTTTGTTCAAAAGCAGGAATTGCAAAAGGTTCTTTTTACACATTTTTTGACTCAAAAGAAAAGTTATTTTTTGAAGTATTAAATGGAATTCAAAATAGACTTATATCATCAATATACGAAATATTGAATAATATGCCTGCAAAAGAAGGATTTGTAGCATCTTTAAAGATGTTATATCGCTTATATGACAAAAACCCATTCTTATATTGTCCTAGAGATTCTGATTCTATTGCTTTTTTAAATAAATTACCTAAAGATATGGTTTCAACGCTTGAACATAACAATATACAAAGCTTCTACGATTTAATTGAAAAATATGATTTTAAACTAAAAATAGAGAAAGAAAAAGCCTTTGGTGTTTGTAATGCTCTATTATCAAGTCTACTGTTAAAAGAAGATATTGGATATAACTATTTTGAAGTATTTGATTTCATGATAGATAGTCTTGTAGATGACATGTTTGAATAATATGATGTGCTAATTTTGCTAGATTATATAAGTAAAATAAATGATTATGTAGAATAAGTAACTATAAAATTAAATAAACAAATTAAATAAACAAATAAATTGAATTACACAGCAAAATAGCAAATTTTGTTTTTCTGTTAAAATTGCTTTAAAATTCTTTTAGGAGGTCTCTATGATTGAACTAATACAAAAACTAAACGATGCTATATATAAAGTAAATGAAAAATTAAACATACATACAAAACTTGTAGACCCTGGTAGTGAACTTATGCCTTTTTACTCTATTCTATCTATAATATTTTCTATATTTTTGATAGTGTTAGGAATTAAGATAAAAAGAACATTTCCAATAGTAATTGGTGTTATAACAATTATTATAAATATTTTAATAATTTTAGATAGGTAGGTGTATATATGACAAAATCACTAAATACTTTCAACAGAAACTTCAACTTAATGGTATTAGGTCAAATAATTTCGCTGTTTGGTGCCTCAATACTTAAATTCGCTTTATCTCTATACATACTTGATATAACAGGAAAAGCAGGAATATTTGCCACAATACTTGCAGTATCTTCAATTCCAATTATAATATGTTCCCCTATTGGTGGAGCTATTGCAGATAAATTTAATAAAAGAAATTTAATGGTTATTTTTGATTTTTCAAGTAGTTTAACTGTTCTAGTCTTAGCATTATTTTTATTTAACAATAAAGGTTCAATACTGCTTGTAGGAATTATCATGACCCTACTTTCAGTAATAAGTACGATGTATCAACCCACTGTTCAGTCGAGTACACCTATCCTAGTTGATAGTAAAAATTTAATGAATGCAAATGGTATAGTAGCTGGAGTTGCATCTCTTACAAATATCGCTGGACCTGTGCTAGGTGGTGTTTTATATGGCATTCTTGGAATTAATGCTATTGTAATTATCAGTTGTATAAGCTTCTTTTTATCAGCGATTATGGAAATATTTATTCAGATGCCTTTTGTTAAACAAGAACAGTCTGGTAATATCATAAAATCTATCTTTAATGATATAAAAGATGGTGTTATCCACATATGTAAAGAAAATCCTACTCTATTGAAAATATTATTTATAGCAATGGCATTAAATCTCTTTTTAACTTCAATGCTAATTGTAGGTATCCCCTATATAATAAAAATAACAATGGGTGCTAATGACACCTTATATGGTACCGCACAGGGAGCAATATCATTTAGTTCACTGGTAGCTGCTATAAGTGTTGGCATGTTCTCTAAACATCTAAAAATTAGTAATTTATATATATATCTTTGTGTATGTGCACTGATGTTTATTCCAATGGCATTTTCAGTATATCCATCTATATTAGAAACAGGGTTGGCAGTACCATTTTTAATTCTTGTAATATCCTCTATGTTAATATTTTTCATGACAACAATTATCTCAATATTTGCCATAACAATCACTCAATTAGAAACTCCAAATGAACTGTTAGGAAAAGTAATGGCAATACTTTTTGCAGGAACAGCCGCCGCAATGCCTCTTGGTCAGGTCATATATGGTAAACTTTTTGATTTATTATCAGATAGAGTTTACATTATTATCATAGGCGTTGGTGTAGTTACATTCTTTATAGCAATTATTTCAAAAGTAATGTTAAAAGACAAAAGTGCAAAGTACAACAAATAGAGATTTTATTATATATCTAATTGTATTTTTCATAAATAATATCAGTATAACATTTATATTCATAGATGCATTACTATGTTTAATTTTAGTATTAACTTTACAAAACATACAAAACTATATAACTGTAGCATAATATACGAATGTGTCATATACACTGATAAAATTTTAATTTTCACTAATTTCTGAATTTAAGCGCAAAATTATGTATTAGTGTGTTGACGTATTGGAAATTGATTGATATAATCAATTAAAAACAAGCTTTATAAAAATTCAAAATATTCAGCTAGAGGAGTGATAGTAATGAGTTACATGCCAAATTTAGAACAAGCATGGGAAATCTTAAAAAAATACAATAAGGAAGAATTTCATATAAGACATGCTCAAATTGTATCTGGTGTTATGAGATATTATGCAAAAGAATACGACCCTGAAAGAGTAGAATTTTGGGAAATCGTTGGACTTTTACATGACTTAGACTTTGAGATGTATCCTGAAGAACATTGTGTTAAGCAAAGAGAATTAATGACTGAACTTGATTTAGATAAGTCAATAATCGATTCTACTGTAAGTCATGGATATGGATTAACTGGCTCAGATGTTAAACCAGAGCAATTTATGGAAAAAGTTTTATTTGCTGTAGATGAGCTTACTGGATTAATTGGTGCTGCTGCAATAATGCGTCCTTCAAAAAGTGTATCTGATTTAGAATTAAAGTCTGTTAAAAAGAAATTCAAAGATAAGTCTTTTGCTGCTGGCTGTTCTAGAGACGTTATAAGAAGTGGTGCAGAAATGCTTGATTGGGAACTTGACAAACTTATACAAACAACTATAGAGGCTATGAGAAGCCTAATTCCAGAAATGGAAATATAGGCTATCATACATATAAAGTAAGTATAATAAAATCAAATTAAATACTAAAACAACTTTATTTATATAAAGTATCTGATTATTTATTTATCAATTTAATAGTTTCATTAATAAGCAGTTACCTTGATACAAACATTTTGTTAATTTAATAATTTTATCAATATAACATAACTTTAATTGCAATAGAAGTTACATCTCTAAAGAGTTTTTCTCCTTTCGATGCAACTTCTTTTTTATGTTATGTTATCTACTGATTCTACCCCTGTTATCTACTTCTAACCACATCATCTATAAATCTCAGATTTTATATTTTAAAACTCATTATATGTACAACTCTCTATATGTATAACACACTATATGCATAACTCACTATATAACACACTAATTTAAATAGATTCTTATAATTGACACACTCCCCATAGCTAAAGCAAGGGGATTCTTGGTGGCTAACGACTTAATACTATCTAAACGATAGAATCATAGGTGGTTACAAAGCCAAGCTACTTGGACGGTGTCTTCGCCACTACTACCTTATA